>NZ_CP024034.1:177500-505067 GCF_002688585.1 Candidatus Fonsibacter ubiquis
ACTAAAGAGGAAAAGTCATTTTTTATACAAAATAAAATAAACCAACTCAATGTTCGACATCTCGGTAATAATGAAGATTTTTTGGCATCAATATATGAACAGGCGGTTTGTCTAGTTTATCCGTCTCTATACGAAGGATTTGGACTGCCTATACTTGAGGCAATGAAATATAGATGCCCAGTTATTTGTAGCCAAGTAGCATCAATGCCAGAAGTAGGAGGAGATGCCGTAGAATATTTTAATCCGTTTGATTGTGAGTCTTTATTAGAATCAATAAAAAAAATTTTGTATAAAGAAAATTATAAAAATAAATTAATTAATTTAGGTTTTCAAAGACTGAAAATATTTTCTTGGGATAAGTGCGCAAAAGAAACACTAGAAGTTTATAATAAAATATTAATTTAGGATACTATGAAGAAAAAAACTGCTCTTATTTTTGGGGTAACTGGTCAAGATGGATCTTATATATCTAAGTTGTTAATTTCTAAGGGCTACAGGGTGGAAGGGGTTAGCAGAGGAGCGAATGTTGGTAATTTAAAAAAACTAAAAATTTTTAATAAGATTAAAATTAATATTATTAAAAAAAATAATAAGAATGAATTAATAAAAGTTTTAAAAAAAAATTTTAATGAAATTTATTTTTTTGCGGGCAACTCAAGTATAACCGAATCCTATATTAATTTAGAGGATTCTATCGACAGTCATTTTGAACCAATAAAAATAATATTAAATTTTATAAATAAACAAAAAACGAAAAAAACAAAACTTCTTTTTGCTGGATCTTCAGAGATATTTGGTCATTGCAAAGGAAAAATTAGAGAAAACAGTTTGCAAAATCCCAATAATCCTTATGGTCTTTCTAAGAGTCTTACTTTCTCTTTAATTAAATTTTATAGAGAGAGATTTAATTTACCAGTCTGTACAGCTATTTTTTTTAATCATGAATCTTCATTGAGGAAAGAAAAATATGTTATAAAAAAAATTATTACTAATTTTAAAAAAATTCAGAATAATAAAATTAAATATTTTTATTTAGGTAATATAAATATTAAACGTGACTGGGGTTGGGCCCCAGAATATGTTTTTGGTTGCTATAAAATGTTGCAAATAAAAAAACTTGAAGACCTAATTATTGCAACAGGTAAGACAACCTCATTAAAAGAAATAATTAATTATTTATTTAAAAAATATAAATTAAATTGGAAAAAATATATTAAAATTTCATCAAAAAATTTTAGAAGAAATGAAATTATAGAGAGTTATGCGGATATATCTAGACTTAAAAAAATTTTGAAATGGAAACCAGTCTTTGATTATAAAAAAATTTTAGACCTAATGTATAAAAATCATTTATAAATTCAATAAATATAAAATTAAAAAATAATAAAAAAGTAAAAGACGCTTATGTTAAATTATAATAAAAATAGATTTTGCATCGAAGATTTAATGCCGTATAAAAAAAGTTCCATAGTTATGAATTTAAGGTGTAATAAATATTTTATTTGGCAGTCAAATGTGGAAAAGAATATCTTCATAAAACTATTTCTTCCTACGTAGAAGTAGTGGACTATGACTTGATACTGGAGGTTCATAAGCGAAGTAAAATATTAAGTTTGCCGTTACTAATAGTTAAATTAGCTTGATTTATTCTTTAAAAAATTTTTTAATAGTACCAATAGTAAATAATCAATAACTATATTGTATTTTTTAAATACTTTATTCTCGGATTATTAATGATTAGTAAAAATGTGATTAAGCCTAGCAAAAAGATTTTTTCTAATCTTTTAATTATAGGTTTAATATTCGTTTTTGTTTATCCTCTAATTTATTTTGGGCCTCAAGACACAGAAGAATATGAAATCGGTCTTCGTTCGATAAAAATTATCTGGGAAGAAAAAAATCCATTTCTTTTTTTTTATGATTTTTACGGACCGGGAATAAGGTTTCCAATTGGCCAGGGACCATTTTTTCACTTTGTAAATTTTTTTTATTTTGATCTTAGAACTTATTATATAATTTATATTTACTTTCAAACTGCAATACAAATTTGTTATTTAAAAAAAATTTTAAAAAAATTTAATATTATTTTTAATAATATTCTGCTGTTAATTTTAATTATATTTTCAATTCCTCACTTACATTATTTGTATTCTGATGATTTTATTTCACTTTTTTTTGGTTACACTTTTTTTCCATTAGTATTTTATTATTTTATAAAGTTTCTCAACTGTTCTAACACTATAAACGTAGCTAAATTATCACTATTTTCCTTTATATGGCTTATAAATTCTCATCCAGGTCATCTAACAGCATTTATATTATTTCTAATAGGTTATTTCTTTTTAACAATAAGAACAAAAGAACAAATTTTTAACAAAAGTATTTTTTTATTTCTATTGTATTTTGCTTTAATGTCTGCCGAATATATTTTTTTTTTAATTAGAGAAAAAATATTATTTGATATTCATTGGAAATCTTTTGGCAGACCATACGAGATAAAAGAATTTTTTGATATTTTTTTTATTAACATTTCAAACTGGCAAACTTCTGATAATCGAGGCCCAGGGAATCCAGTAATTTTATGGTATTGTTTAATAGTAATTTTAGCAAAATTTTATAAGTCAATTAAATATTTTTTCAAAAATATAAAAAATAATTTATCATTTATTTCAAAAATAAATATTTTATTTTTTGTATTCATAATTATAAGTTTAACAGAAGTTATTGTTTTAACAAGAGTAGGTTCTGGACCTAATATAGCTAGAGATGTTTTTTTTTATTTATCATTAATAATATTTTTTTATAATTTTAATATAATAAAAAAAAAAATTATAAAATATTTTCTCATACTTTGTATTTTATTTTATACTTTTAATCTTTTTATAATTAATATTAATTATATTAAAAATAATAATTTAAATAATTTTATTATAAATAAATATCATTCTACTGATTTAATCAAAACTTTAAAAAATTTAAACATAGATAAAAAAGATTATTCTCGAATATATTTGAGTCCGGAATTTTTCAAAAATAGATTTACATTTAAAAAAGATGGTTTGTTTTCATCCGTGGATTTAATTGATTATAATTTATCTCCCTTTCAGGGTTTATTTAAAAATATATCATTAAAAGGTTTTGGAGATCAAAATAGATTGATGTATGGAAAAATTGAATCTCATTTTAAATTTATTAATAATAATTTTTTTTTAAATTTTTTTCATATTAAATATTTAATAATTTTTGAAGAGGAGTTAATTAATTTAAAAAATTCAGATTGGATCTATTTAAAGAAAGTACAACTATCTAATGGACAATTTTTATATTTACTACGAAGAAATATTATTAATTTAGCAATTAAAAATCTTGATGAATTCAGAATTGATTTTGATAAGTGCATGAAAGAATTAGATAAAGAAATTTTATGTCTAATTGAAAATCAAAAGCACTTTGTAAAAAGTAAACATGAAATATTAAGAATAAATAATGCTAAATTTAAAATTTATAATTTACAAGATAAGCTAATTGTCCTTCCATTTGTTTATGATGAAAACTGGAAGCCCAAAAATAATATACTAAATGTAAGTAACTTTGTTATGTTGTATAAGAATACCAATTCTAATGAATTAATTTATTATTGGGACAATCTTAGATTTGTTTTAAAATTAATATCAATTATAACTATCAGCATATTAATTTTTTTTATTTTAATATATAAAAAAAATAAAATTAAATTTTAAAATAAATATAAAACAATAAAATTGTTAAATTTTTTTTTAAAAAATTATTTAAAAATAACCAGATATATTTCATTAAGTATATTAATATATTTAATTTATAAATCAGAATATATTTATAATGGTTCTGTTAGAGAGTATTATTATAAATATATATTAATATTTTTGTGCATTTTTATATTTTTTAAATTTGCAGAAAATTTTAGAAATAAAAATTTTTTTAAATATACATTTATTATAATTTATTCATTTTTTTTTTCTTTATATCTTTTAGAAGCATTTTTAATTTTTCAAACAATTTCTTTTAAAAAAAAAAATGATACTAGAAATAGATATGAAATTTATACAGACTCAAAAAAATTAAATAATGATATTACAATTTCTTACCATGCGGGTGTCTCACTAGGAATTCCTGATAAAAGCATCTATCCGCTTGCAGGTATTTCAAATAAAAAAACAATTTTTTGCAATGAACTTGGTTATTACGCTGAATTTTATTCTGACAAATATGGGTTTAATAATTCTAAGAATAAATACGATATAAATGAAATTAATTATGTTTTGATAGGTGATTCCTTTATACAAGGAGCATGTGTTAAGAATTCTGAGAATATCTCTTCACAATTAGAAATTATAATTAACGAAAAAAATAATAAATCGATAACTAATGACAAAGTGTTATTAAATTTAGGTATTACATCTAGTGGACCGTTAATTCAGTATGCAATTTTAAGAGAATATTTGCCTAAAAATGTAGAAAATATTTTGTATTTTTACTATGAAGGAAATGACCTTTTAGATTTATCACAAGAGTTACAAGATCCAATTTTAAAAAAATATCTGGACACAAATTTTTCTCAAAATTTAGTATTTAGGCAGAATGAAGTTGATATTTTCTTGGAGAATATAATACAATTAGAACTGCAAAAATGGGAAAAAAAAACTGTATACAAAAAAAATACAATATATTCGGAAATATTGAAATTTATTAAGCTTAACTCACTGAGGTCAAAACTAACAAAACCTAAATTAGCTAACTATTATCAAAAAGATAACTTGCCAGACAACATTTTTGAAGAATATAAAAATATTCTAAAATTAATTATTAAGGAGAGTGAAAAAAGAAATAGTAAATTTTATTTAATTTACCTTCCAGAATTGAAAAGATATAAAGAACCTAGATTTTACGATCTTTATAACTATGAAATGATTAAAGAAATAGCAAAAGAGTTAAATATATCATTAATAGATATGCATGTAGAAATCTTTGATAAAAAAAAGGATCCCACTAGACTTTTTCCAGATCAACAGCAGCCTCATTATACACCCGAAGGGTACGCCCTTATTGCTAAAAAAATTGCTGAAAAAATTAATGAAAGATAATTTTCAGTAAATTAAAAAACTTATAACATTTTTAAATTTCTTTAAATGTAAAATATAATGATTGAAGATAAGTTAACAGTATTAGTTTTATTAAAAGAAAGACCTTATTTTACAAAAAGATTAATAAATTTTTTTATAAAAGAAAATTTAAAATATGATTTATTTTTTGCGGACGGAGGAAAAAAATCAATATTCAACGAAGATCTAAAAATATTAAAAAAAGAAAAAGTAAAATTTACCTATAAAAAATTTCGATATGACAAGAATTTAGAAACTTTTATAAAAAAAATCTCAATATCTCTAAACTTAGTAACTACAAAGTATGTTATGCTTTTCGATAATGACGATATACCCATAAAATTTACAATAAATAGGTGTCTCTTAAAATTAGAAAAAAATAAATATTTAAGTGCTTGTGGAGGTTATTTAATCAATTTTCAATTAATGCAGCATTTAAAAAAAAATTATCAGCACAAAGGTCACATGATTAATTTTGCGAAAATGAAATATGGAAATTATTATAATTCTAATGATAAATATAAACGATTAAGAAACTATTTTATAAAAAATGATATTAATACATATAATGACATTTTTCGAACTAAATATTTGAGAAAAACTTATTCAGTAATCCAAAAATTCAAATTTAATTATTTATATTTTTATTTTATTTTAGCTGATGCAGTGAATTATTATAACGGAAAAATAATAAAACTTAATTTACCGTTTGCTTTTCATCAATCTCATCAGGATAGTTATGGTGTAAAAGAGAGTATTTATGACGTTATTGATAATAAAATTTTTTGCATTGAGAAAAAAATTTTTTATAAAAATTTTAATAAAATATTTGGCAATGAAAAAATTTTTAGTTATTTAAAAAAATATTTTGAAATTTTGGAAAGAAAAAAATTATTAAATAAACCTCTAAAAACTAAAAATAATAATTTATTTTTTTATAATTTTGATCAGTGGAAGTATTTACTAAAAAAATTATACAAACCGTTTGTCTATCTTTCTTTTAGTTTTAGGAATAATCATTTTGATAAATTTTCTTCATTATATAAAAATAATTCTCTTAAAAAAGAAATAGTAAATATTTTTTTATTTTTAAAAAAATTTTGATAAAAAACAAAATTGATATGAATTTTTTAAAAAAATTATTAAAAAAGCTTTTAAATCATAACACTCAAAAAAAACTAAAAAATATACTTTTTTTTTATAAAAAAAATAAAGAAAAAATTTTTAATTTTTTTTACCTTTCAAAAAATGATTATAACTTTAATGAAAATTTTTTTTATCAAAATAATTTCAGCATACCAGAAATTAAAAAAAAATTAAATATTAACGGTTTGGATTATTATGATTATAATTTATCTTGGCATTATCATTTATTTGCAGGGTTATCTCAAAAATTTCATAAAATAAAAATTTTAGAAATAGGAACCTATGACGGAAGTTTTGCAAATTTTTTATCTAAGATTTTTCCAGGCTCAAAAATATTCACCCTGGATTTGCCAGATAATAATAAAAAATATTTAAACACCTATAATAGGCAAAATAAATTTGTGTTTGATAAAATTAAAAAAAAAAGAGCAAACAATATTGATAATGATAATATAAATTTTTTTCAAATTAATAGCAATAATGTTGCTAAACAATTTTGCAATGAAAAGTTTGATTTAGTATGGATAGATGGCGATCATTTGAACCCGCAAGTTTCGAATGATATACTAAATTGTATTAAATTAATAAATCCAAATTCCATTATTTGTTGTGATGATATTGTTATGAAAAAATACAAATCAAAGTATATTTCAGATGATTCTTACAAATTACTTAATAATTTGGAAAAACAACATAAAGTAAAGAATTGGTATATAGTTAAAAGAATAAGATTTTCTAATATATTTCTAAAAAAATTTATTTCATACTCCATAAAACTATGAATTATTTTTTTACAATTACAAGTAACTTTTTAAGTTGCAAATTGACTGTTCCTAAATTCCAAAATAGAGGCCAGTACAATAAAAAGCAAAAAATTTTTTCTATCAAAATTTCAAATAGTAAATTTTTAGCAAAACAAGAGGATTGCCATCAGGATGAAAATTTTTTTTATATTAATAAAAGTATAAACCAAGAAAATTTAATTTATTTTTTATCAAATGAAGATTTAAATAATAAATATTTAGAAACACTTAATCTTAAAAATGATTTTTTGTCTACTCTTCCTGCCTATAGATGCAATCTAAGAATACAAAATTTATCAGGCGCCTTTTCCTCATATCAATCAGAATACCCAGGAAGAATGGTGGATAAAAAAGGTAGTATTTTATCACAAATCTCGTCCTTATTTAATAATGATAAGAGTTCCAAAAATATTTTAATATTCCAGAATATATATTTTGAACCTAAAAAAATTCCTTTTAAAGTTTATATTTTAGATATTTTAGAAAAAAAGATTTTATTAGAAAAGGAGTTTTATACCAATACTTTAAATTTTTGGGATATTAATTCTGAATACATAAATGAAAATAATTTTTTTTATACATCTGATTATTTGGGTATTCCAATTTATTATAACGAAAAAGATAAAATGATTTCTTTAGAACATACTCATCCTTTGCAAACATATATTTTAAGTGAAAATAAATATAAAATAATTAGAGAACTTAAAGAGAATGTACAAAAAATTGTTAATAGATAAAATTAAAAATAATCGCTTTTCTAAGTATTTAAGGAATAAATTCAATTATAATCCAATTTTTATAGATACATCGAAGATTAATGAAAGCTCAATTATTTCAGATTCATTTATATGGAGAACTGATGATGATTATGAAACAATATTTAAGTTTTCTGATATTCTGAGAGTATTTTTATACAAAAAAGAAACATCAGCTAGAATTTTATTTTATGATAAAAATAGTAATTTTATAATTGAAAAAAAAATAAATAATTTAAATTTATCAAATAAGATTTTAATTAATTGCAATTATTTAAATGGACTAAAAAGTTATGGTTATTTTAATATTTTTTTTGAAAATAAAGATTTTTTTTATAAAGAAAAAATAGTATTTAGCAATAGATGTTATTTAGGGTTTTCAAAAAAAAAAAATAATCCATCTTTTGTTCACGGCAATACATATTCAATATCTAAAAATTTTAATTTAAGAAATGAACTTAATAACTTTGTAAATATTTCATTTTTTAAAAATCAAAGATATATAATACAAAATTCATTCGAAGATTTTGATTTTACTGAACTTTTTTTTGTTAATCCTACAAGTAAAAAAGTCATTTTTTCAATTGAAAATAAGAATTATTATTTGAATAAAAATGAGTCTCAAATAATAAAATTTGGCAAAAGCAAGATTATAGAAATAAAAACAAATTGTTATTGGCTAAGACCAATTGTTTTTAATTACAAAAATAACTACCTGGATGTTTACCATTCGTAGGAAAAATACAAGAATTAATTATTTTAAAAAAATTAATTTATGTGATAATAAATGGTTTCATTTATAAGAGTATCATCTTTAAGATCATCAATAGCTACGTTTCCTAATTGGTTTAACTTTATATATCTTGGTATGGAATTTATTCTTTTTTTGTCCAAGAACAAATTTGTATAAATTTGGTTTTGTATATTAAGAAGTAATTTTTTTGAACATTGTATTTTTACTGGAAGATTATAAATTTTTAATAATTTCTCAACAGCCTTGTAAATTTTAGATATACCTTTTTTTGCATAATATATTTCCGCCAATATTCCAATTCCAACAGCTTCTCCATGTCTTAAAATTTCTTTTTTAAAAATTTTTTCTGTTGCCATTTCTATTGCATGAGCAAATGTATGTCCAAAATTGAGTGATAACCTTTTATTATTTTCATGAATATCGTTTTTAACAAAAAAAATTTTTGTTTGAAGGGTAAGGGCTATAACAGACGAAATTGTTTTAAAATCTTTATTTTTAATTTTTTTTTCTTGCGTTTCTAATATTTTAATAATTTTATTATCTCTAATTAGACCACATTTTATTATTTCTGCTATTCCTGATTTATACTCTCTTTCAGGCATTTTATTAATTATTTCATATGATATGAAAATTGATTTTGGGTGATAATAATTGCCAACAGAATTAGTTATATTTTTGTAATTTATTGCAGTCTTTCCTCCAATGCAACTATCAACGATTGATGTCATTGTTGAAGGTATATGAAAATATATTAGTCCCCTCAAATATAAACTTGCTGCCAATCCACTTAAGTCACCTATGACTCCTCCACAACATGAAATAAGTATTGATTTTTTTGTGAAATCATTTTTAATTAAAAAATCAATAATTTTAAAAAGATTTTTTTCATTTTTTTCTTTTTTTAAACCTTTTAGCGGCATCAAAAAAATTTTTGTGCCAAGAATCTTCAAATTATTTTTTATTTTTTCAATTAAAGAATGATCTATATTTGGATCATAGACTAGAAGCATTTTTCTATCAGAATCTAAATTCTTAATACTTTTATAAATAGAAGGTATGATATTCTGCTTAATATAAATTTTATTTATATTACCATTAATTTTATAATTAATTTCCATCTATATTTTATATAACTTGAGATATTTGTCGGATAAAATAAATTTTGATGCTTTAATATAATCTTCTTTAACATCAACAGAAAAACTATCTCCTTTGAGATTTATAGTTTTTATTTTTAAACCAAGTTCTAAAGCTCTCAGCAACTCAATATCCTCAATAGACTCAAGTGTTGTTTTTTCAGATTTACAAAATATTTCTAAAGCATTAGGCTTGAATGAAATTATTGATAAATGCTTTCTAAATTTTTTTTCGTTTTTTTTAAATTCAAAGGGTATGTTCGATCTTGATAAATAAAGTACGTAATTTTTTTTATCACATACCACTTTTACTATATTTGTATTATTTTTTTGGCTGCTTAATAATGTCGGCAAGATTATATCAGTTTGATCATAATTTTTAAGATGTTCTTTAATTACTTGATCAATGTGCATTGGGCTAATAAGTGGTTCGTCACCCTGTATGTCAACAATTAAATCGTATTTTTGATTAAGAGATTTATAAGCTTCACCTATTCTTTCTGTCCCATTAGCATGATGTCTCGAAGTGATGATGCACTTTGCTTTATATTTTTTTGCTACATTATAAATTTTTTCATCATCACAACAAATATAAACATCATCAATTTTCTTTGAAAGCCTAGCTCTTTTGTATGTATGGATTATTAAAGGAATGTTCTGAATCTCCAGAAGAGCTTTATTAGGTAATCTAGATGAGTTCAGTCTAGTTGGTATTAATCCTATAATTTTTTTTTTCATGAAGCCGTCCAACCACCATCAATATTTATTGATTGACCGTTAATATAAGTTGAATTATTAGATAACAGAAAAATTATCAATTTTGATATTTCTTTAGCTTCACCCCATCTTCCAATAGGGATTTTTTTTAAAGTCCAATTATATAAAGATTTTTTTTCATTTTTAAATTTACTATAAAATGAAGTTCGAGTAAAACCTGGATTTACATTATTGATCCTTAATTTTTTAAATTTGGGGGTCAGTTCTACAGCTAAACATTTTGTTAATCCTTCAAGAGCAGACTTGCTGGAAGCGTAACCAGAAAGTTCTTCAAAGCCTTTGTTGCCCACAATAGATCCTATATTTACAATAGAGCTCTCCTTGTTTTTATTTATAGTTTTTATAAATTTTTGTATTATAAAAAATATAGAAAAAAAATTAACGTTCATTATATGATCTAGACGTTCACGATCTATTTTTTCAAACGGCAACCTTTGTCTTTGACCGGCATTATTTACTAATCCATCTAATTTTATTTTTTTTTTTAAAAAGTAATCAAATATTTTAGATACAAATTTATTATTCGTAACATCTCCAAAAAAAATTTTTATTTTTTTTTTATTAAATTTGAATTCTTGTAAATCTTTTTTATTTTTACAAACGGCGTACACATTAGCTTCTAGTTTGATGCATTCAAAAAATAATTCCTTACCAATGCCTTTTCCTATTCCAGTGATTAAAATATTTTTATTTTTTAACATTATAAATTGTAGATTAATATTCGCTTTTATAAATTATTATTCATTGTCTATAAAGAATTATTGTTGTTTTTTGATGACAATAACATTTTAGTCTAGTTTTGGTTCAGAATATATTATTTAATACATAAATTATTTTATATTACGATAATTATATGCAAAATATTTCAAATATTATTAATTTTTTAATTGATTTTTTTTTTAAAAAAAAAATCATTTGCCTTATTAATGCTCCTCAACAATATTTTTCATTAGTAGAATTAATTGAAAAAAAAAAAATTAATGAAAAGGAATTATCAATTTACATAGGCTATTGTAGTAAAAGTAGTCAAGATCAAATTAAACACTTAATTAAAAATTATTATTACGTCGGTAATTTTTTTTTTCTCGCAAAAATTTTCAATGAAAATATTTTTTTAATAATATTAAATTTTTTTAAAATGTTTGGTAAACAAAAAAGCATAATAATTGTTGGTGATTATAAATATTATTTATTTAAACCTATATACAGAAATTCTAAAAATATAATATTTTTAGATGAAGGAATAAGTTTGTTAACTTTTGATAATATGTACTCTGGGAATAAAAATTTTGAGCTTTTTTCAGTTTTTTCGCATTTGGTAAAAGATAACAATAATTTAAATGAATATGCATATCTTAAAAAAAAATTTAAAGATAAAGTTGTAAAAATTAAAACAATTTTTATTCTTGGTACTCATTTATCTAGTTTTGAAGATATATTAAATAAAGATTTCTATATAAAAAAAATAAATTCTTTTGCAGAAAAAAATATTGAATTTGAAATTTTTTATATACCTCACCGTAATGAAAAAGATTTTAATAAAGATGTTCTTTTTAAAAACATTAAAGTCCAAACTATTGATAGGCCTGTGGAACTTTTTTTAGCAGACCTTCCTTTTTTGCCAGAAATAATAGCTGGTTTTTATAGCATGGCGTTGATAAATTTCAGTATCATTTTAAAAAATATTAAAATTTTAAATTTGTCGTTGAGCGATGATGTATATAATACAACTTATCACAAAAAAAATTTTGAAGAGTTTAAAAAAATTTTTAATAGTAAAAATATTCAAAATGTAAATTTATAATGAAATACTTAATTCTTAAAATTATTAAAACCTCTTTTAAACTTCAAAAAGCTAAGTTTCTATTTCTTTTTATATTAATTTTTATTTCTATGGCTTTCGAACTATTGGGAATATCACTTATTATGCCTGCAATATCTGTAGTTTTAAATCCAGATAAATATATAGAATATAAAAATTTTTTTGGTTTTAATTTTTTTTCAAAAAAAATTAATGTTCAGATAGGTGTATATTTCTTAATTATATTTTTAATAGTTATTTTTTTTCGTTACATTATTGGATTAATAGTTGAAATAAAAATTGTAAAATATACCAGAGCTATCGAGACTGATTTAATTAATAGAGTTTTAAAATTACAATTTAACACGCCATGGAAAGATTTATTATTATTTGAAAATAAAAAAATTAATAAACTTTTACTTTCTGATATAGGTGTTTATGTAAGTTCTGGTATTTTATTAGTTTTAGATTTAACAAAAAGCCTGCTGATACTTGCTTTGCTATTTTGTTTTTTAATCTATAATAAAGGTGCAATAGTAGTGTATATTGTAATCATCACTGTTTTATTTTTTATTGCAATTAAAAATATTTCAAAAAATAAATTGCAAGAAATTTCTAAATATAATTCCGATATTACAGAGTTTAGATATGAGTTTATAGGACAGTTAATTAGCGGATTAAGAGAGTTAAAAATTCTTCAGTTACTTAATTTTTACATAAATAAATATTATCAAAATGAAGTTCGATTTACAAAAATTGAAATTCAACGAAAGTTAGCGGTAATTATACCCAAAATGTTAGTAGAATTCCTAATTCTTATATCAATTATTACATTAGTAATTTTAAATTTAAGCGACATTAAAAATAAAATACCTTTTGCAGGAGCCTTTGCTTTTATTTTGTTCAGAACCCAACCATTGATTTCTAATATATTAATTTCATTTTCATCATTACAACTACATCAATCACAAATTAATCAAACTCAGGTTATTTTAGATAAAATAGTTTATGAAAGTAAATTTATCAGGGAAAAAACACAAAATACACATGATTCTTTATCTAATATTAGTTTCAAAAATATTAATACTATTGAACTGAAAAATGTAAGCTTTGACTATAATAATACTAGAAAAGTTTTTAAAGATCTTAATGTTAAATTTCAAAATGGAAATATTTATGGAATTAAAGGTGCAAATGGAACCGGAAAAAGTACACTTGCTGACCTTCTTACTGGATTGTTGGAACCAGACAAAGGAATGGTTTGTGTGAATAATATAAATATTAAAACAGTTAAAAACTGGAAATCTAATATTGCTTATTTATCTCAATCATTCTTTTTGTTTAATGATACAATAAAAAATAATATTGTATTAAATTTTAGCAATAAAACTAAGATTGATAATAAATTATATAATTTTGTAATTGAAGTGACAGGATTAAATATCTTTTTCGACTCTTTAATTACTGGCGACAATACCGTCTTATTAGATTTGGGAAAGAATTTATCAGGAGGCCAAAAACAAAAAATTGCTATAGCTCGAGTACTTTACAAGAATGTAGATTTAATAATTTTTGACGAGGCTACATCAAATTTAGATAAAAAAGGAGTTGATGATTTTTGTGAAATTCAAAAAAAAATTAAAAATAATAAAATTATAATTAATATTTCTCATTCAGACGCAGTTTTAAATATAAGTGATAAAATTTTTGAAATAAAAGATAATAAAATAATACTTATTTAACGTTTTATAAAAATAAAGTCATATAAATGATATGTTTTATTATTTATAGACAAGTGAGTATATTCTTTTGCTGATTTTTTAATCTCTTTAATAACTGAATATTTATTTTTCCTAAATTTTTCAATAAAAATCTTATACGGTATAAATTGATTTGGCATTACTAAGGGTTCGTCGGCATAACCTAAGACAAAAAAATTTTTTTCTTCCAAAGTTAAAAATATGTCTGTCACTATTATGTACCTTATATTACTAGTAAAAATAAATTTTAAAAGTTCCTCTAACTTACAAACATATTGTAGTGAACTTCCAAAATAAGCTATGTCAAAATTATTTATATTTATATTTTTGTAATTAAAAATATATTTAGTATCCTCAATGTATGAATTTGGAATTTTGTTTTGTATATATTTTACGAATCGTTCGATTTCAAGAATATAGGAAAAAAATTTTTTTTGACAAACTAATTTTAAGTATGAGATTATAGGGTTATTTCCACCTCCAATCTCAAATATTTTTATTTTATCTTTTTTAATTGTTTTAATAAAATCCGTTGTAAAGAGAAATCTGCCATAATTATTGACCTCGTTATGATCTCTAAATTTTTTTGTTCTTTTGGCATAATATTCATCTAAAAATTTAGAATAATTTAATTCATTCAATCTTTGATTTTGTATTGCTTCTTCATAACTATTAAATTTCCCTTTAAATGCATATCTGAACTTAATTTTAGATTTTGAAAAATAGAATATTTTTTTTAATTTTAAAATAAACTTTAAGTATAATTCTTTCGTTAAATTTGTTTTCGATACAACCCTCCATATACAATTTGTAATAATTTTTTTAAAAATTATTTTAAAATAATACAGATATATTGTTTCCAGTAAATTTGGATATTTTTTATATTTTATACCTCTCATGAAATCATAAGCAGGCATGCCTAAGATTTTATCTTTTGGAAGATCTATAATTTTGTAGTTTAGTTTTATAAAACTATTTGCAAAACCCAATTCTCCATATCTAACTCCCATTGCATAATCATCACCATTATAATGGGGTAGACAATTATTTTCTTTAACTATTTCATTTAAAATTTTAGTACTAGAAAGTCCGATACTTCCATGGCACCCATAGGCATTATTTTTGTTTAGATTAAGAGATTTCCAATGTTTTTTATGAATCTTAGTAACACCAACATAGGATACCATCCCGCATCGTTCTACTTTGTTTAATAGATCAATTCCTATTTTTAAATAATTTTCTCCAAATATTAGCCAATCATCTTCGGTAAATAAAAAATATTCATAATTGTTTTTAAATTTCATAAATGCATCATTATAACTGCCAAAACTTAATCCAATATTCTTGCGCGTAAATGCTATTATTTTACCACCGTTGATTTTAGTTCCTGAAATTTTTTCTATATATTTATTACCTTCTTCAGAATTAACATCTGCATTCACAATTATTAGATCTCTAGCAAAACCCGCATTTAAATTTTTTTCAGTAGCAATATTAAGCTCCAAAAGTTGAATAATATCGGAAACCGAAGTACAATTTTGACTATGATAAAAATAGCCCAACGGATTTCCTGTTAATCTCGTTTTTTCAATAACTTCTTTCGGTTTAAAACATGTGGCTATTACTTTTGCAGCTTTCATATTAATCTTTGTTTTTTTATTTTTATCAGTATGTATTATTAATTATATATTAAAATATAAATGTTTAAAAATAAAATACCCTTATTAAAAGTATCATTACCTAAAAAAAAAATATTAATATCTAAATTATCAAAAACTTTATATTCTGGAAATATTGCAGAAGGAAAAATAGTTTACGAATTTGAAAAAAATTTTCAAAAGAAATTTAATTATATCAATTATAATGTGTTAGCTGTAAATAGTGGTACAGCAGCTTTGCATATTGCATATATGTTATGCAAAATTAAAAAAGGTGATGAAATCATCTCCTCTCCAGTTACAGCAGAACCAACCAATATTGCAATCTTACATGCAGGCGGAAGAGTTAGATTTGCAGATGTGAATCCTTTAACAGGAAATTTAGATCCAAAAAGCGTAGAAAAAAATATTAATAAAAATACAAGAGCAATTTGCATAGTCCATTATGGAGGATATCCAGCTGAAGTAGATAAAATAAAAAAAATTGCAAAAAAATATAAATTATACTTAATTGAAGATTGTGCTCACGCATTGGGTGCAAAAATTTCAAATAAGTTTGTAGGAAGTTTTGGAGACTTCTCAATATTTTCATTTCAAGCAGTAAAACAAATTACAACTATTGATGGCGGTATTTTATTAATAAAAAATAAAAAATTTTATAAAAAAGCAAAAAGAATCAGATGGTTTGGTTTAACGAAGAGCTTAGCTAGGTCAAAAAATAGAATTAAAGATCTAGGATATAAATATAATATGAACAATATAACTGCTGTTATAGGAAAACTTCAATTGAAACAAATTAATAAGCTAAACTCTATAAGCATTAAAAATGCGAGATTATTTGAAAAAGCTATCAAAAGTAACCCGAATTTGCAAAATTCTCCAATTGCTAAAAATAATAAATCTGTTTATTGGCTTTTTAATGTATTAACTAAGAATAGTCTAAGATTAATTAAAAAACTTAATTATTTTGGAATAGAAGCTTCCAAAGTTCACGTGCTGAATAACATTCATCCAATTTTCAATTCAAACAAATTAAATTTAAAGGGTTGTGAAGAGTTTTATAAAAAAATATTACATATCCCATGTGGTTGGTGGTTGAAAAAAAGTAAAAGAAATATAATTATAAATATTCTGAAGAATTTTAAATGAAAATCATAATTTTAGCTTATAGAGATTGGGCGTTGAAAGTTGCAGAAAGACTAAAAATATATTTACACAAAAAAAATATTTTAATTATTGAAAAGAGTAATCAATTTTATAAATTGACTAAATTAAGCAATAAAAAATCGCTAATTTTAGCTATTGGCTGGAGTAATATTTTAAGTAAAAAGATTGTAAATAAGTTTGAGTGCTATGGCGTTCACCCGTCTGATTTACCTAACTATAGAGGTGGTAGTCCAATTCAAAATCAAATATTAAATAATATAATTAATACAAAAGTAAGTATTTATAAATTAACATCAAAAATTGATGATGGAGATGTGTATTTGAAAAAAAAACTATCTCTCAAAGGAGATTCAATGAGTGTTATTTTTAATAATTTAGAAACTGCCAGCTTTGAGTTAATTAAAAATTTTTTAAAAAAATACCCAAAAATCAAACCATTAAAAAAAAAAATTAAAGGGAGTTATTTTAAAAGAAGATGTCCTTATCAAAGCAAAATTTCAATAAATGATTTCAAAAATAAAGGTCTAAAGTTTATTTACAATAAAATTAGATGCTTAACTTTTCCATACCCTAATGCATATATTCAGGACAAAAGTGGAAATAGATTATATTTTGAAAAAGTGAGATTTAAAAAAATTGATTAAATTATTTAACACAAAATTAAACAATTCATCATTTATATCAACGAAAAAAATCTTTTTGTCAGGAAAATTTTATAGTGGAATTGAAGTCAAAAAGTTAGAAAATAATCTTTCACGTTATTTTAAAAAAAATAAAAAAGTCGTAGCTTTGTCTGATTTAAGTAATGCAACTTTTTTACTATTAAAGGCCTGTAATATAAAAAAGGATGATGAAATATTAGTATTATCATTTAATTGTTTATCTTCTACTACCCCAATTATTAATTTAGGCGCAAAACCAGTTTGGATAGATTTGAATAAGAATTACCCTGAAATGAATTTAAGTGATTGTGAAAAAAAAATTAATAGTAGAACAAAAGCTTTAATTCTTTATCACGTAGCGGGATATCCTACCGAAACTAAAAAATTTAAAAATTTTTGCAAAAATAATAAAATAATATTTATTGAGGATATTAATAATAGTTTTGGTAGTGAGATAAATGGTATTCGAGTAGGTGATAATTCAGATTATTCAATTCTAAGTTTTTATCCGAACAGACAAATATCCTCAATAAATGGAGCAGCAATAATTTCATCAAATAATAAAATTACCAAAAAATTAATTAAGATGAGAAAGTATGGAATAGAAAAAAATAATTTTAGAAAAAAAAACGGTGAAATTAATGAAAACTTTCAACTAAATGAAATTGGTTTTTTTTTCGAAATGTCAGATTTGTGTGCATCCATATTGAATCATGAGTTAAAGAATTTCAAAAGAAATTTTAATTTGGTATCAAGGAATTTAAATTTGTATCAAGATAATTTACTAAGTAATAAACTTTATACTAAAATTAATTTTTATAAAAATTCGAAATCTAACTGTTGGGTATATTTCATAAAGTCAAAAAAATCTAATTACATTATTAATTATTTAAAAAAAAGAAATATCGAATGTACTAAACTTCATTTTCCAAATCACCTATATAAGAAATTTTCTAGCTTAAATAATAAAAATGAATGTAAAAATACCCTATCTTTTTGGAAAGATTTAATAGCGTTACCTTGCAATTCGTCGATAAGTAAAAAAAAAATTTTAAAAATAATAAAGATTTTAAATACGATTTAATTTAGAAATTAATTTTTTATTATAATTTTTGAAAGTTAAAGCTCTTATTATTCTTATTTTATTATCTTTATTATTATTTTTTTTTAAGTATTTTTCAATAAAAGGTCGAAATTTTTTTTTTTTAAAATATAAATATTTTTTTAATGGTAATTTAGGCTTTAAAATCATAAATTTATCAAAATTTTTTATAAAATTATTTTTTAAAAAATAAACTAACTCTTTTTCAATTTTAATATACAGCGTCTCGCTCGTATCTTTTTTATTAATTATTACTTTTTTAGTGTATAAAATTTTACCCGAATCAAAGTTTTGATCCATCCAATGTATTGTAAATCCAGCCATTTGAGTTGGATAGTTAATTATCGACATAAACATTATATTTCTTCCTCTGTAATAATTTTTGTATGAGTAATGAATGTTTAAAAAACCAATTTTAGCAGTTTTAAGTATATTTTTTTTAATTTTTTTATTATAATTTACTGATAATCCTAAATCATAATTTAAATTTTTTAATTGGTTTAATTTTAAATATTTAATTTTCTTTGTATTATTTATATCATTTTTCCACCACTTTCTTTTTTCTGTAGTTTTTACAACTCCAACAATTTGTTTTTTAAATAATTTATATATTTTTAATGATAGTGGTCGTGTACCAAGTAAAACTATAGATTTTTTATTATTAATAATGTTCATAGGGATTTTTATTAAACCACCAATGGGGATGTATTAGCATATAAATATTTTTGTTCTTCTTCATAGCAGTTTCTGGTGTAATATTTCTCCAGCAAAGATGAGGATTTAAACCCTCATTTATGTATTCAAAATTCAAAAAGAATTTTTTTTCATAAGCATGAAATTTGAAATTATGTTTTTTTTTTATTTTTGACCAATTTTTTTCTATCCACGGTAGACTATTTTCAATATAATTAATGTCTCGATGTGGTGCCAAAGTAATAATATTTCCAAAAAGTTTTTTTAAGACTGTTATTTCGTCATCAATACATTTTGTTATACTTTTTTTTATAAGCTTTGCTCTCTCAATAAAATTGGAATGCAGTCCAATAGTGTGACCCTGATCAATAGCATTTTTTATGATTGTATAATTTTCATACCAGAATATGTTATATGGGCCAGCTACCCTTATATAAATTGTGAGAGGAATTTTAAATTTTTTTGCAATTTCTAGGATACCAGAAAGACTTTTCGGATAAAAATCTAAATCTAGTCTTAAAAGAAATTTTTTTTTATTTTTATATTTATTGTAATCTTTTAAAGATATAAATTTATATTTTTTATTTTTTGCTTTTTTAATTATTTTTATTAAATAGTTATATGTAAACTTTTCTTTTTTCATTTCAGATATCATGTGTTATCCTATATAAGTTTATAGTAGAGTAAATTAAATTATGAAAAGTTTTTTTAGAGATAAAAGTATTTTAATTACAGGAGGCACAGGTTCATTTGGTTCAGCTGTCCTAAAAAAATTGTTAGCTACAGATATAAAAAAAATAATTATTTTTAGTAGAGATGAAAAAAAACAAGAAGATATTAGGTTAATAACAAGAAATTCAAAGGTAAAATTTATTTTAGGCGACGTTAGGAATTATACTAGTGTGTACCATGCTATGAAGAATGTTGACTATGTTTTTCATGCAGCTGCCTTAAAACAAGTTCCATCTTGTGATTTTAATCCTTTTGAGGCCGTTCAAACAAATATTATTGGTACAGAAAATACAATTAATGCCGCAAAGGATAATAAAATTAAAAAATTAGTTTTGCTCAGCACAGATAAAGCCGTTTATCCAATTAATGCCATGGGCATATCAAAAGCTATGGCAGAAAAAATACTTTTAGCTAAAGCTAGAATATCTTCAAAATCTGAAACGAAACTTTGCATTACTAGATATGGAAATGTTATGGGATCAAGAGCATCTGTCATACCTAGATTTTTAGAATGTATAAAAAAAAGTGAAAATTTAACGGTTACCCATCCTTTAATGACAAGATTTTTAATGTCACTTGATGAGTCAATTGATTTGGTTTTTTATGCTTTTAAGCATGGAGAGCAAGGAGATATATTTGTTAAAAAATCACCCGCATGTAAAATTTTAGATTTAGCAAATTGTATTAAAAAAATTTTAAAATCAAAGTGTGATATAAAAATTAGTGGTATTAGACATGGAGAAAAATTACATGAAACGTTAGTATCAAGAGAAGAAATGTCCAAGGCAATAGATCTGGGAAAATATTACAGAATTTTAACTGATAATAGAGATTTAAATTATGACCTATACGAGTCTACCGGCGATATAAATGCAAATAAGTATGATGATTATAATTCTGAAAATACTAAAATGTTAAAGATAAAAGAGTTATTTAAATTATTGAAGCGAAATAAATATATAAAAAATTATCTGCAAAAATAACTAATATTTTATTTTTTATTATGCTGCAGGCATTTACTTTTAATTATAATTAAAAATTTTAATATTAAAATCTTAAATTAGTATTTATTTAAATATCTTAAATTTTTTTATTTTTAATTATAGTTTTTAAAATTAAAAAAAGTAGTTTTTTATAATTCTTATTAAATATTTTTAAAATTAAATGTTTTTTTTTTTAAAATATTTTTAAGTTTTTGGATATTTAGTGAACTATCTCTTGGAAAATTTTTAATTTTTTTATATTCAATAAATTTTATTTTTTTTTTAAATTTTTTTGCAAATTCATATATATCTCTTTTTTTTCCGCCAATATTTAAAATTCCAGATTCATCTAATAGAAATGGCATAATTTTAGAAACATCTTTATTAAAAATAAAACTTGTTTTTGCTCCTTTAATTGCTTTTTTATGCGTAAATGGAAAGTCTGTCATACACAATCTTAAAATTAATGAGTTTTTGTAAAGATGGACAGATGTTTCTCCGCCAAGTTTTGACCAAGCATAATTATTAAACGGAAGTAGCTTGCTGGTTTCTTTGTAATTTCCAGTTTTTCCTGGATACACGTAGTTAGTTGAAAAATATACTAATTTAATTTTAAATAAATTACATAATTTTACAATGTTGGCAGTTCCAATAACATTTAAATCTATACTTAAATTAATATCTTTTTCATGTAAATCCATAGGTCTTGATAGTCCAGCAACATGAATTAAGTGTGTAATTTTTTTATTTTTAATAAATTTTTTCATTTGGTTAAAATTAAGTAAATTAAAATTATTTTTGGAAGTAAAATAAGTTTTAAATTTTTTTAAATCTTTCTTTAAAAAAAAACAAAACCTACTATTCTTTCCCGTAACAAGAATTATTTTTTTTATATCTGAACTCTTTTCCATGATTTTTTTCCAAGCATACTATTAATTAAACCAGATAATCTATGTTGATGGATTTGGAATTTATTTCTACTTAATAAAAAAAAGATAATCATTTTTAAAAAGCTAGAAAATAAATCTTTGTAGGTTTGATAGAAGGCACTTATTAACCCATAGTGTTTTCTGTGAAAATAAAACTTACTCCACATTAAATGCCATTGTCGAAGGTTTTCAAATTTATTTTTAATATTTTTATTGTATGATTTTCCTTCAAAATGTTTTACTTTTATATTTTTTATTAGATAAATGTAAAAATTCTTTTTTAAAGCTCTTAAGCAATAGTCAGTTTCATCATAGTAAAAAAAAATTTTTGTGTCATAAAGACCTATTTTTTTTACTGCATACATGTTAAAAAGAACAAAGTGAAAATGCGCTAATTTCATTTTGACGTAATTATTTCTCTTTTCTTTACTATTTAAATTATCCAGATAAAAGTTCTGTGGGTAAGTTGAATTATAAAGATTTGGCACTAAAAAAGAAAAATTTTTAATTTGATTTGCATGCATTATAAATTTTTCTATAGTTCCTCTTTTAAAATCTATGTCCATGTCTAGATAAATAGAAAATTTAGTTTTTATAATTTTAAATGCTAGATTCATCGCGCCTGTAACACCCAAATTTTTCCTGCATAGAATAACATTAACGTTTTTATATTTTCTTTCAAAATATGTCTTAGTTTCACTTAAATTAGAGTTTTCAATAATTATAATTTTTATTTTAGGATTAATTTTTTTTATTATACGCTCAAAACTATAATCTGAATGATAAGCAATCATAAAAATAGTTAGTTTATTGTAAAAAAAACTCATTATAGATTATTAGAAAATTTTTTAACAAGATGATTTAAATCTTTAAGAAGAGAGGTTGATGGTTTAAAATTAAATTCTTTTTTGATTTTAGAAATATTAATTAATTTTTCATTTATTTTCTCACCTTGATTTGCAAAAATTATTTTGCAGTTAGTTATTTTTTTAATTTCATTTGCTATAGAAATTAGAGAAATTCTTTTACCAGAAGCAACATTATAAATATTTTCTTTACCTGATTGAATGATTTTCAATATTATATTTATAGCGTCATCAATACTTAAATAATCTTTTAAGGAATTTTTATTAATACTTATTAGAATCTCCCCTTTTTTAATGGCGCTTCTTATAAAAGTAGGAAGCACAATGGGTGCATAATAATTTTCACCATAAAGATTTGTAAGTCTTATAATTTTTATTTTTTTTTTTGAGCTTAATAAATATGATTCCGCGCATATTTTTTTTATATTATAATAATCGTTATGGTAATTTGGATTGATATATAAATTGCTCTCTTCTTTAGATGATTTAGAATTATTATAAATTCTAATACTGGACAAAAAAGTGAATGTTGAAAATTTATTTTTTTTGATAATATCTGGTATAAGACCTAAGTTAGCATAGTATGAATTGTAAATATCTTTTTTCCACAGGTCGCTTCCTATACAATAAATAATATTTCCAAGGTTTTTTTTAAAATTTAATTCTTTTTTTTCTGGAAGAATTAAATTTTGGGTTTTAAGTTTGTTCTTAAGCGCCGAACCTATAAAACCAGTATGGCCAAAGATTGTATAAGTTTTTTTTAACATTAGTTTTTTTTACAACTTGTGCTAAATTAAATGGGTAATCCAATTAATATTTTTTAACTTTTTTTCTTTTAGTTGAATTTCTTTCTTATGATTCCATGCAAATAAAAAAACATTATTATAATTAGATTTTCTAAATAATTTGTAATTATATATAGGTATGTGCATACCAGGTGAAAATTTTCCTATCTTTTCTTTTGTGGTGTCAAAAATACAATCAATTAATTCTGGACCAATATTACAATAATTTAATATTGTTGTGCTTTTGGAGGTCGCTCCATAACCACATATTTTTTGATTAGATTTTTTTATTTTGTATAGCGTCTCATTTAATTTATTTTTAGACATTTCACAATTTTTTTTGAATTGTAAACATCCTTCAAGACTGTCAATCTTTAATTTTTTTTCTTTTTCAATAAATCTTTTTACTTTTCCAAGGTCATTTCTATTCTTTTTTCTTTTCAAAATATATCGCATAGATCCTCCGTGTGTTATTTGAGGAATGACGTCGACAAGGTCGAAATCAAAACTTCTAAAAATTTTAGAAATAGAAGTTATAGAGAATAAAAAAATATGCTCATCATAAATTTGATCGTAAGAAACTTTTTCATACATTGAGCCTAGATATGGTTCCTCAAAGACTAGAGTTCCATTAGAACTTAACAACAAATCTACTGTTTTTATAAAATCGACAAGATCAGGTATATGACAAACTACATTTGAACCAACAATTACATCGGTTTTCTTTTTAAAATTTTCTAAATTATATATGTGTTGAGTAGAAAAAAATTTGTTTATGGTATTAATTTTTTTTTGACGTGCTATTTTAAACACATTATATGATGGCTCAAATCCTATATATTCAATATCAAGTTTTTTGAAATTTTCTAGAAATGTTCCATCATTAGATCCTATTTCTATTAATCTAGAATTATTACTCAGAAATTTTTTTACCCATTCCGAATATTTTTTAAAATGTTTAATCATAAATTTTGAACTTGATGTAAAAAAAGGATAATGCTTATTAAACATTTGTTTTGGTTTTGGATGATCATTAATTTGAAACAAAGAGATTTCCTCGCTAAATGAAGTTTCTAAATTATAAAAAAATTCTTTATTAAAATCTTTCTTTAATAAAAATCCATTAGCTAAAGGCATTTGGCCGAAACTCATGAAAGGTTTTAATTTTTTTTTAGTGATTTTGCAAAAACTCATTTTTTAATAGTTTTTTATGGATTTAAATATTTTAAAAGTATCTTCAATGTCTTTATCAATACTTTTTCCTAAATTTAATCCTTTGTTTTTTATTTTGTTTGAAAGAACATGGTAAGACAGTTGGTTCATTATTTCTGAATTAGTATATTTAATTTTAATATCTTTTTTAATTTTTTTAATTTTTTTTAGTATTTGGCCTACAGTAAGATTAGTAGTTACTATATTATAAATTGACTTATCAAATAAATTTTTTTTTAAAATAAAAAGAATAGCTTTATAGGCGTCATTTAGAGATAAATATGGTCTATATTGATTCATAGCTGTTTTCCAAACGGTAATTGGTTTATTCATGATTGCATTATGACAAAATTTATTAACAGCCGTGTGAAATCTCATTCCATTAGAAACACCTGCAATAGTCGCAAATCTTAATGTAATAAATTTTAGTTTGTTTTTTAATTTTTTTAAATATTTCTCTTCTTTTAATTTAATTTCAGCGTAAGGACTTTGGGGTTTAAGTTGCTTACAGTTCTCATCGACAATAGCATCTTGAGATCCATATACGCTTGTTGAAGAAATATGAATTAAATTAGATTTATTATTTATACAAAAATTTACAATGTTCAAAAAAGATAAAAAATTATTTGAGGAAATTTCTTTTTTAAATTTTACACTTTCCTCCGCATTAGTTAGAGAGGCAAAATGAATAACAGTTTTAATATTTTTAATATTATTTAATGTTTTTTTAATTGTCAGATCTCCAAGTCTAAAAAAAATTTTATTTTTTGATTTTAAATTGAATAAAATATTTATTTTCTCAGATTTATTATTATCAATAATATAAATTTTTTTAATTTTACGATTACGAGTAATTTTTTTTAAGAAAAAGGAACCTATATGGCCTAAAGATCCAGTAATAAGTATGTTCATTTTTTTTTAAACATAGAATGAAACTTTTCTATATTTGTTATATATTCAGTTTTTTTATATTTATAATCGCACAAAACTAACAAAGCAGTAATATTTGATTTAAATGTTATTTCGCACCAATGCAGTTTTGGAACAAAAAGTCCCAGATTTTTATTTGAATCTAAATAAATAATTTTTTTTTTTGGAGATAAGATGCTTAATTTTACCTTACCGGCAACAGGAACAAAAAGCTGATTGCAAATTTTATGAGCATGCTTACCTCTGGTTTGGCCTTTCTTACCCTTAATTAAAAAAAAACGTTTTATTTTTATGGGAAAATTTCTATTAATATAAAATGGTGTTAAAGATCCATTTGTCTCTTTATAGTTTTTGTATAAAATATATTTTATTTTTTTATTCACAGTTGTAATTTATATCCGATTTTTAAATAATTTATGATTTAATATTAAAAATAAAAAGAATATAAATATAGCAAATTTATTGATTAGTTTAATAATTAGAGCTAAATAATTTTAAAAGTAATTTTTTAATAACAAAAATATTTAATAATATTTTTCTGATATTTTTTAATAATCATATAAATTTTATATAAAAGAGATCTTTGTTTTAAAATTAAATTTTTTATTGCTTCTAAAAATAATTTATTCTCTTTTAGTTTTATTGGTAACATAATGTTCTTTTTTTTGTAATCAATAGTGTTATCAAAAAAAAACTGTTTTACTTTTGTATTTGTGGCAAATTCGTCAAAACCTATATTTTTTACCAAGGATTTTTTTGGATAAATACATAACCCTCTATTTACAAAAACTGTTGCGTACCAAAAAATTCCCCAGGTATCTGAAATTCTTAAATAATTTTTTTTTATTTGCAAAAAAAAATCATAAACATTATCCAAATTAAACTTTGCAATATTATTTGATTTCCATGTTTTAACTATTTTTTCAGGATCTTTTGAAAAATATTTCCATCTATCTTTCCAAGTTGCCCATCCCCAGCTATTTGTATTTCTAATTATAAAAGCGTCATATTTATTATTTTTAATATTGATGTCATAATTCCATCCAGAAATATGCCAAATCTTTTTTTTTTTATAATAAAAATTTAGACATTTATTCATAAATTTAAGAAATTGATCAGAAACTATAAGATCATCCTCTAAAAAAATTGCTTTATTGTATTTAGAAAAAACTAATTTTATTCCTTCGATAATATTTTTGCTTAATCCAAAATTTATCGATCTATAATAAATTTTTTTTTTTTTGAAACCATTTATATTTCGGATATAGCTCTTAACATCCTCTACTCTATTTTTATCATAAATATTTTTGTGATTATCTTGAAATATATATAAATTACTATTTTTGCTTTCTTTATTTTTTAGTAAAGAAATTATTAATTTCTCTATCGTTTCTCTTCTCTTGTATGAAAAAATTACTATTGGTGCTAAACTTTTCATTTTTTTATGAAACGTTTATGATTTTATTAAAGAATGCACTCTTCTTAATTTCATAGACCAATTTACTTTTACAGAAAATCCAAGACGAAGCTAAATATAAATTAACATATTTGACAATATGCTTATCTAAAAATGATTTATATAAACGTATTGTTAACATAGTCTTTTTTAGAATTTATTTGCTAAATTTTAAGTTTATTTCTGGTTTTTTAAAATCATTTGGATAATCGAGACCTTTAATAGGGTAGAATTGATTTGATTTTTTTTTCCCAACTTTACACAATCGATTATTTAAAAATGTAATTTCTAAATGTATTGGATTTTGATTTTCATCAGGCCAATCAAAATTATTCCCATGTAAGTGAATAATAGACATTTTTTTATTTTTTTTTATAAAATTTATAACCTTGTCTAAATGCAGATCGATATGAGAAAACTCTATTATTATAATTAGAAAATTAAATTTAATTAAATCATCTAATATTCTATATTCATCAAGGTCTATATCAATCTTTATTATGCAATTTTCACTAACAATATTATAATTTTTGATAATTTCATTGATTGATATTGAGTTTGGCTCCCTTCTTTTTGAGGAAACAATTTTTTTTTTAATATGAATAATTTTTTTCTTATTAAAAAAAATATAATACTTAAGGCATCTAAATATTCTTGAAAAATTTTTTCCATTTATTAAAAAATGAAAAAGCCACCTAAAGGTATTTTTAATCCAAAAATTTATATTTACAGTGTGATCAAAAACAAAAATCTCCAGTTTTGGTATTTTTTTTTTTAAATCTTGTTCGAAGGAAAATTCGTCAAATAAACCAAAAGTTACTAATTGTTTTATTTTTTTAAAAATTGATTTAGTAATTACATACCCGCCATCAAATTTATTTCCTATTCTAATTAAATCGTTAACTTTAATTGGTCGTAATATTTTAGGAAGCATAAAATTATAATTTAATGATTAAATTTATAAAAAGATTTTTTTATAATTATATTAATTTATAAGCAGTTTCTATTAACTTTTTTATTATACATTGTTTTAACAATTTAGAATAAAATTTTTGAAACTTCAAAGCGATCCAATTGTATTTTCAAAATCTTTTAGTGAAATTAAATTTTTATCTCTATCAGATAAAATAGGATTTCTTGTTTTCCATTTAATTTTTAATTCTTTGTCATTATATAAAATGCCGCTTTCATTTTTTTTGTCTCGGTATTTATCTATATGATAAAATACATAGGCTTCTCTACTTAAGCATTCAAAGCCATGCGCATAATAGTTGGGTATAATTAAAATTTTACCTGGTGTTAATAAAAACTTATACACATTTTTAAAATATCTCGAATTACTTTTTAAATTCACACATACGTCTAATATCTTTCCTTTGATTACTGTTATTATTTTTAGTTGGGCATTTTGCTTTTGAAAATGCAAGCCCCTAATAACATTTTGAGTAGAATAAGACATTGCGGTAAATTTTATTTGTGTATTAATTTGAATTTCGTTTTTTTTAAAAATTTCCTGAAAATATCCTCTATTGTCTTTATATTTTTTTTTATCTATCAAAGTTGGTTTCATTTTTTAATTATAAATATTTTTATTTATTAATTTTATTAATTAAATTTTCTTATATTATTAAATCAAAATTATAATATAATTTACATTATGAATATTAATTTTACCAATTTATATAAATTAATACCTAATAAAAAATTACTTTTTTATAAAATAAATAATTTATTAAGGAATAATCAACTTGTCGGAGGTAAAGAAATAGATAATTTTCAGAAGGAATTTTCAAGATTTGTTAATTCTAAATTTACAATAGCCGTTGCAAACGGAACGGACGCTCTAGAGATTGCAATAAAAAGTTTAAAACTTAAAAAAAATTCAGAAATTATAGTGCCGGCGAACACATGGATATCAACAGCTGCAGCAGTAGTAGCAAATGATTTAAAACTGATTTTATGCGATGTTAATTTAGATGATTATACAATTTGTCTTTCAGATTTAAAAAAAAAGATTAATAAAAAAACTTCCTGTATTATACCAGTTCATCTATATGGAAATCCTGCGCATATGCTTTCAATTAAAAAAATTATTGGAAAAAGAAATATAAAAATAATTGAAGATTGTGCGCAAGCACAAGGAAGTTTTATTAATGGAAGGCATGTAGGAACATTTGGAGATATTGGAACATTTAGTTTTTTCCCAAGCAAAAATATTGGAGGCATAGGTGACGGAGGTGCAATTGTAACCAAAAATAAAAAAATCTTTGATTTCTGCTCAAGATACAGAAATCATGGCGCAATACAAAAGTATGATCATAAATTTATAGGCAGAAACTCTAGATTGGATTGTATAAATTCTTGTTTAATTAGAGAAAAAATGAAAAAATATTCTCAGGTATTAAAAAAACGAAAAACGCTAGCTAAAATATACCATAAAAATTTAAAATTAATAAAAAATTTAAAATTATATAATTATCAAAAGAATTTTAGTTATTCTTATCATCAATTTGTAATTAGATTAGACAGGGATAGAGATGAATTGCAGTCATTTCTAAAAAAAAAAAATGTAGAAACGATGATACACTATCCATATATGCTTAATGAGTTATCTTTTTTTAATTATAAAAAAAAATTAAGTAATTGCAATATGCTTGGAAAAAAAATACTAAGCTTACCAATTTCCGAAGAACATTCTGTAAAAGAAATAAATCACGTTTGTAAATTAATTAAATTATTTTTTAATAAATAATTTAATAATTTATAGAATAGAAAAATAGAACTAATATACAATAAATTTATGTTGATTAACTCATTTAAATTATTTATTAATAAAATAATTTCATTCACTGGTTATAAGATTTCTAGATTAAAATATATCCATAGTAGTGAGATAAATTTAATAAATTCAATTAATTTTTTTAGAATAAAAAGCATAATTGATGTAGGAGCAAATGAGGGGCAGTTTATATTAAGATTGCTTAAACAAAATTTTAAAGGAAATGTTATAAGTTTTGAGCCGATAGCTAAAGCTTATGAAAAATTATTAATAAACGCAGAGAAAAATAAACAAAAAATTTCTTGGTACGTTGCTGAAAAATGTGGACTAGGAGCAAAAGATTTTTCTAATGATATATTTATTTCACAACATTCAGAAAGCAGTAGTCTATTAAGGATTCTTCCAAAACATACAAATTTAAAACCTTTATCCAAAACAATATCCGCCGAAAGAATAAATATAAAAAAATTAGATAATTTTTATGACTATATAAAAAAATTAGATAGAAATATTTTTCTAAAAATAGATACGCAGGGTTATGAATTGGAAGTTTTAAAAGGTGCAGAAAGAACTTTGGAATTAATCGCAGCATTAGTTGTTGAGGTGTCATTAGTAAAGTTATATGAGAAACAACCAGATTGGTTAGATATTATTAATTTTTTGAAAGAGAGAAATTTTGTAATTTGGTCCGTTGAAAGAGTTATGGGCGATGTAAACACAGGGGAGACTTATCAGTTAGATATAATTTTTGTAAAAGACAATTATTTAGTTAATAGCTAATTAAGTTATTTTAAGAGTTAATCTAAATAAATTGGTTGCGGGGCTTGGATTTGAACCAAGGACCTTCAGGTTATGAGCCTGACGAGCTACCAGACTGCTCCACCCCGCGATTTTTTTTATCTTAAGGTTAATTTTAATAAAATCAAATTTATAATAGTTTTTTAATTTAGTTTATATTAATCTTTTGCTTTAGTGAATTAAAGTGTTGTTTATACCAGTCAATAGTATTTTTAAGACCTTCATCCATATTTATTTTTTGTTTCCATTTCAATTCTTTAGTTATTTTATTAAAGTTTAATTTTTGAAATTTAATTTCATTTTTTGAAAAGTTTTTAATTATAATTTTAGTTTTTTGGTTATTAATTATATTTAGTATCTTTTTAACAAGTTCTAGAACTGATAAATTATATTTTGATCCAACATTATATATTTGTAAATTTTGTTTTGCATTTAATAGTTTTTTCATAAGTAAAAAATAAGCATTAGCAGCATCACTAACGTGCAGATAATCTCTGACAAGTTTTCCATTAGATCTAATAATAATATTTTTATTCATCAAAGCAGAAATTATAGTTTCAGGCACAATTCTCCTCATGTTTAGATCACCGGGTCCGTACAAATTTCCACATCTAAGAATGCCAACTTTAAGATTGTAAACTTTAGAGTAAGACTGGCATATCAAATCTGCACATGTTTTTGATAAATCGTAAGGAAAAATTGCGTTTAGACTGGTATTTTCTTTATATGATTTAGATTTAACTTCACCATAAGCTTTGTCTGAAGAAGAAAAAATAAAAATTATTTTTTTGTCAATATCTTTTATTGCTTCTAATAATTTGATTGTTCCAAAAATATTATTGGTATAGGTTTTTTTAGGATTATCTAGAGCTTCTAAAACTTGTGTCGTAGCACCTGTATGGAAAATAGTATTAATTTTTTTTTTTTTAATAACATCAGTAATTAATTTTTTATTTAAGTAATTTCCAATAATGATATTTTTTTTTCTAATATTTAATTCTAATTTTTTAAAAAAATTTTTTTTTTTATCTAGTATAAATACATTATACTTATTTGAGTTTAAAAGTTTAAAAAGATTTCTTCCAAGAAGTCCAAACCCACCAGTAATGAGGATATTTTTTTTTGACATTTAAAATATTTTTCTATTTTTAACTTGATTTTTTAAAAAAATTAAATCTTTTTGGTTATTAACAGTATAATGTTTTTTCTTATGGAGAAACGAAATTAAATTTTTATTTTTGGCTAATTTGGGCAATAAAAAAGTCTCTAAATCTTTAGTAGTATTAAATTTTTTTTTAAAAATCTCTTTTTTAAAAAAATAAAAACCAATATTAATTGGATCTTTCATTATAGGTTTTTCTATAAATTTTTTCACATATTTATCTTTTATTTTAATAATTCCATAAGGAGATCTAGTTTTATAACAAACCAAGCTTGCTTGATTTTGCTTTTTTTTTAAAAGAGCTAAATTTTTTTTAAAGTTAATATCAGCTATTGTATCTCCGTAACATGCACCAATAATTGGATTATTTTTAATATATTTAAGCGTTTTTAATATTCTTTGTAGTTTATTAGAATTTTTTTTAGCATTAAATAAAAATATATTTTTTTTATTTGGATTAAAATTAGATAATTTCTTATTTAAAATATTAAGATTATAATTTTTTAAATTTTTAGCATTTTTAAAAAATTTTAAATATTGATTCATTTTATACCCTAATGGTAATAGAAATATTTTGAAATTATTAGAAAAATAATAATCTAAAAGTATTATTAAGAATGGTTTATTATTAATTTTAACTAGATGCTTTGGAATATTTTCTTTATAATCAAACCTTTCACCTTTTCCGCCAACAAGTAAAATAATTGGTATATTATTCATTTTTATAATTTAATTATGTAAAATATCTATAGATACTTAATTATTTAATTTGATGCAATTTTCAATTCTCATTAATACTCATAATCAAGAAAAATATATTTTTAGATGTATAGATTCATGTTTAAAACAGACATATTCAAGAAGTTTTGAAATTTTAATATTTGATACCTCAAACAAAAAAAATATAAAAATTAATAGTTATTTAAAACATAAAAATATTAAATATTTTTATGCAAAAAGTTTTTCAAAAATTCCTGAGTTAAATCAAATTATTAAAATTAAAAAACTTTTATTGGCTTCCAAGGGTGAAATTATTTGCTTATTGGATGGTGATGATTTTTTCAGTAAAGATAAACTAAAAAATATTATAAATATTAAAAGTGGTATTAAAAATAATTTATATCAAAATTTTTCTTATAATTATTTTGAATCCAATAAAAAAAAAAAAATAATATCATTTCCATTTTATAAAAAATATTTTTTTTATAAATACTTAATTAATGATTGGCCTTTTATTTCTGGGACTAGCAGTTTATTTTTTCATAGGAACATTTTGAAAGAATTTTTTAAAAGAATTGATATATTAAAATATTGTACACTTGCTATTGATATAAAATTAATGCTATTTGCGATGAGCTTTTATCAAATAAAAATTTTTCCTTATTATCTCACTTATAAAAGTATTAATAATGATAACCTAAGTAAAAACTACAAAAGTTTTTTTTCTTTAAATTTTTGGAATAGAAGAGTTGAGCAAACTGTTTTTCAAGAACATTTTTTCACTTATAAACTAAATTTAAACTATTTAATTAACAAACTTTTTTCTTTTATTATAAAGTTTAAATCCAAATAAATGATATATTTATTAACAGGCTCCAGTGGATTTATAGGTTTTCATCTTGCTAATGAGTTATTGAGGAATCCAAAAAATAAGGTTTATGGTCTCGATTCTTTAAATAAATATTATTCAATTAGTCTTAAAAAAAAAAGAACAAATATACTAAAAAAAAAAAAAAATTTTAAATTTTTAAATATTAATTTATGTAATTATAATTTATCTAAAAAAATTATTTTGGAAATAAAACCAAATTTTATATTTCATTTAGCAGGACAACCTGGAGTAATATATTCATTCAAGGACCCCGTCAGTTATAAGAATAACAATATTCTAGCTACTAAAAATTTATTAAAAATTATAAGACTTATTAAAGTTAAAAAATTTATATTTTCTTCATCAAGTTCAGTTTATGGTGAGCAAAAAAAATTTCCGATTAAAGAAAATTTTAAATTAAATCCTATTAATTATTATGCAGTTACAAAATTAAAGTGTGAGAACTTAATTAGAAAAAAACTTAAAGAATTAAAAATTCCTTACATTATTTTTAGATTATTTACAGTGTATGGACCTATGGGGAGACCTGATATGTTTATTTATTCTGCCGTAAAAAAAATAAATAAAAGTAAACTGATTACTTTATATAACCATGGAAAAAGTTTAAGAGATTTTACTTATATAGATGATGTGGTTAAAGCATTTATTAAATCAATTTCAAAAAAAATTAGTAACAACCCTATCATTAATATTTGCTCTTCTAATCCAATAAATATTTTAAAAATTACTAATACTATCGGAAAACTTTTAAAAAAAAAAATTAGAATACAGTTTAGAAATAGTAGAAAAGGAGAGATAGATAAAACTCATGGCTCAAATGCACTTTTAAAAAGAATTTTTAAAGTAAAAAAATTTACTGATATCACCAAAGGTTTAAGAAATATTATATATTCACAATAGAATACTTTATGAAAAATTTTATAAAAAAAATAATTAAATTATTTGGGTATGAAATTATTTCCAAAAATGATTGGTTAAGAAAAAACGAAAATTATGTTGCGGAAATATCAGCAAATGAATCTGCAATATTGAATGATATTAAAGAATATACAATGACAAGTATTCCAAGTCAGTGGTCTTTACTGCAGTCTATTAAGCATGTTATTAGAAATAATGTTGAAGGAAGTTTTGTTGAATAAGGAATATTTCGTGGAGGAAATATTATTCTTATGTCTAAATTGCTAGAGGAGCATAAAGTAGAAAAAAATATTTTTGCCTATGATACCTTTGAGGGTATGCCATTGCCTGGAAAAGATGATTTAGATTTACGCGGAAATAGCAGCATTGATAAGTTTCTAGAACTCAAAAATTCTGAGAAGGAAGGTAGTCAGTGGTGTTATTGTAATATACAAGATGTAAAAAATAATATTAAAAAATTTAATATAAACTATTTAAAAAATATTAATTTTATTAAAGGAAAAGTTGAAGAAACATTATTAGATATTAACAATTTACCAAAAAAGATCTCATTATTAAGATTAGACACAGATTTTTACAGTTCCACAAAAATTGAACTAAATATTTTATTCCCGTTATTAGAAAAAAATGGAATTTTGATAGTCGATGACTACGGACATTTTATGGGAGCAAAAAAAGCAGTTGATGAATTCTTTTCTGAAAAAAAAGCTTGGTTTCATAGAGTAGATTACTCTACAAGATTATTAATTAAAAATTAATTTATTTAATATTTTTTAAAAAACTCCAATGTTCCTTCGCAAAAACCATAATATCTTTCTTTGTTATTTTTTTTAAAAATGCTTAACATTAAATAATAAGGTACCCGTAAAAAAAAATAAGAATATCCTATAAATTTATCAGATAGATTGCCAATTTTTTTAATTAGTAACAGCCATCCAATAGCCTCAAAGTATGCTCGTTGTCTAATTCCAGATACGTTAATGCTGCTAGCTACTTTGTGATAAGTTTTGTAATTTAGATTAGCTATTAGTTTACCAAATTTTTTCAATCTAAAAGATAGCTCTATATCCTCGGGACCAAAGAAGAAGTCTTCATCACCTAAGCCATTTTTTTTTAAAACACTAGCTCTATAAACTGAACAGCAGCCGCAAATGGCATCAACTTCTTTTTGTCCACTTAAATTTTTATTGTCAATTAATCTATATTTTTTTAAATTCATTGTTTTTTGAAATTTTAAAAAGTTCCATTTAAATTTAAAGTTATGCCACAAAACATTCCATCGGTGAGCTTCATGAAGAATTTTAGGAGATATTGCGACAATACTTTCATCGGTTGTTAATGATTTTATCATTCCCGATAGGTAGTTTTTAGTTATGATAAAATCACAATCTATTCTGGCAATAAAATCATAATTTTGATTTAGACAAAATTTATATCCCAAATTTAAACCTGCGGTACAACCCAGATTAAAAGCCCATTTTTGATTTTTAATTTTATTACTATTTAATAAATATAATTTTTTTTGACCTGTATTAGTAATCTTATAGTTCTTAGTTATTTCTAATATTCTTTTAGATCCCCATTTTTTGATTTGTAAAATATGATTTTTTGAAGAATTATTATTAACCAAAATTATATCGTATTTATTATAATCACTTTTTAGTATGCTTTTTAAACATTCAATTGTGTTTTTTGAATCGTTCCAAGTTAAAACAACAATCCCGACTTTTTTAGTAATTTGCATATAATTTTTATTAAAATATTTTTTTAAAATTTTTAATAATTTTATATAAAAACAATAAATAAACAAAAATTTTATTTTGATTATTATTAATTCTTATTTTATTTAAATCCTTTAAATGATCGATATATTTTATCTTTGATGAAAAACCACCTGGTCTAAATTTACCAAATACCTCCTCTTTTTTTGAGGCAGTGCCAATTAATTTATGATTAACAATCATTTTATAGAAAAAATCTAAATCAGCACTTAAAAATTTAGGGTCGTATAATCCAACTTTTTTTTGAGCTTTAGTTTTTATAAAGAAACCGACGGAATGAGAAGTATAAAATCCAAAACTAAATTTTATTTTCCATGGGTTATATCCATATAATAGCTTATATTTTTGGACACTTCCAAATACAAAATCAAAATTTTTTTTTAAATATTTTACAGCAATTTTAACAGCATTTTTATTATAGGTATCATCTGAATTAATAATTCCAATTATTGATCCTTTAGCCAATTTTATACCTTTATTCATAGCCTCCCATAGTCCATTGTCTTTTTGACTTACCCAATAGTCTATTTTATTATTATATTTTTTAATTATTTTTAAAGTTTTGTCTTTTGAATCACCATCTATTATTAAATATTCAATATTTTTATAAGATTGATTTAGTACGCTTTTAATAGTTTGCTCTAGATACTTTTCTCCATTACGAACTACTGTAATAATCGAAACGAGTGGGAAAAATTTATCATTTTTTTTAATTTTATTTTTAAGGCGAAGGCCTCCTTTTCTAATTATCATAAGAAATTTTACTTATATTTTATCAAAAACTTTATTATAGATTTTAGAACTATGTATTTTGTCAAATCTATAAAGTGATTTTTTTGCTAGAGTTGTTTTAGATTTTAATATTTTTGGGTTATTAAAAAAATTATTAATTTTTTTTATTAAATCAATAATAGAATTTGGTTTATATAAGTCACCACCTTTGCCATTTAGAAGTATCTCGCTAGGGCCAGAATTGCAATTTGCTGAAATTACAGGAGTATTTAAAACAACAGATTCAACAATAACATTAGCGAAACCCTCATATTTAGATGTTAATACAAATAAATCTGAATTCTTTATGTATGGATAGGGATTTAAACATTTACTTATAATTATAATATCATTTTCAAGTTGTTTTAAGGCTATATATTTTTTTATTTTAGTTAGTTCATCCCCGTAACCAATCAAAATTAATTTTATATTATCAAATTTTTTTATAACCTGTTCAAACGCCCTTATTAAAAAAATTTGATTTTTTCTTTTTGTGAATCTTCCTACATTTATTATAAATTTACTATTTTTATTAAAAAAACTTGGATAAAAAAAATTGGATCTTTTAATAATATTTTTATCAAATGCAGGATTGTAAATTAATTTTATTTTAGCATTAGTATATAGTTTTAAATCAAAACATAATTTTTTGGAAATGCCAATTACAAGATCTACTTTTTTATAAATAAACTTAATCAGGTAATAGATAATTTTTTTTTTAATGAAGTCTTTAAAATTATTAAAGAATTTTAGTTCATCTAAATGATTACGCTCGATAAATATAATTTTAATTTTTTCAATTTTATATAATGCAAAATAAATAATTATATTTGCAAAATTTTGATTAGATATAATGATATTTTTGGCATTATAATTTTTTTTTAAGATATTATTAATAATATTTCTTAATTTAAAAATTGAAAATAAAGTTCTTGTTGAATTTAATTTGATAAATTTTATCTTAACCTTTTTTTTTATAATTTTTGGCAGTATACTTTTGTTTAATGAGATAAAAGTAAATTTATATTTTTTATAATCAAGACTTGAAATCAATCTTGCTAATGAATTATCAGCTCCTCCAATATTAGAATATGGATGAAAGAATATGAGATGTTTTTTGATCAAAAAATTTTTTTTTTAAAATGATTGATATATATAAAATATTAGTCGATTATTTTTAATAATCAATTTTTAAATTTATGAATAGGGCAAAATTAGTAATATTTATTCCTTCTATAGAAGGTGGTGGTGTTGAAAAAAATCTTTATGTAATTTCTAATTATTTATCAAGCAAACTTAAGAACGAAGTTTATGTAATTACAGCCGATAAAAAGAATACAGATTTTTTTAGCAAAAATGTCAAAGTAGTCAGCTCCAAGTTTAAGATACCAGAAATTAATTCGCGATTAATAAAATATTTTATATCATTAATTTTATTATTACTTTTTTTTCTTAAAAATAAAAAAATAGTAGTGTTATCTTTTCAAGCAAATATTTATGCTATTATTTTATGTAAAATTTTAGGCGTTAAAATTGTAGTTAGATCAAATAGCTCAACCAAAGGTTGGTCTAGTAATATCCTTAAAAATTTTATTTTTAAATTTTTTTTAAAAAAATCAGAAAAGGTGATTGTTAATAGTTACGCCTTAAAAAATGAATTTATTAAAAAATTTAATTTAAAAAGTACTTGCATCTATAATCCATTAAATAAATATGAGGTAAGAAAACTTGCTAGAGATAAAATTTCATCAAATTTTTTTAATGTTAGAGATAAAATATTAAAAATTATAAATGTCGCTAGATTAACAGATCAAAAAGATCATTTAACTTTGCTTAAGGCGTTAAATACAATTAAAGAAAAATTAAATTTTAGATTAATAATTTTAGGAAGCGGCTCAAATAAAAATAAATTACAAAATTATATAAATAAAAATAATTTACAAAAAAAAATTAAGTTAATAAATTACAATAGAAATCCTTTCAAATTTATTAAAAGATCAGAATTATTCATTCTTACATCTTTATATGAGGGTTTGCCTAATGTTTTACTAGAGGCAATTAGTTTAAAAAAATTTATTATTTCATCTGATTGTCCTACAGGTCCTAGGGAGATACTTCTAAATGGCAAAGGTGGTTTTCTATTTAGAGTTGGAGACTATAAAAATTTGGCAAAGAGAATTATTTTTTATTCTTCGCATAAAAAAAAATTGAAGAAAAAAATTTTTTTTGCTTATAAAAACTTAAAGAGATTTGATTATAATAACAACCTTAAAAAATATTTGTTTATAATTAATAAATATTTATTAAATTAGTTAAAATATAAATATGAAAGTATTTTATTGGTCACCATTTACTTCAAAAGTTGCCACAATTACAGCAGTAATAAATTCTGCAGAGTCTTTACAAAAATTTTCTAATAATAAAATCAAATCGCATATTATAAATGTTTTTGGAGAATGGAATGATTATGTTGAGAATATTAAAAATAAAAATATTAAATTAATATATCTTTCGAAGTTTGATTTTAGAAAATTTTTATTTTGCACCGGTTTTATACGTAGTAGACTAAGCTATATTTTTATTTATTTTTATTATTTTTTTTTACTATTAAAAATTCTAAAAAAAGATGAACCAAATTTTTTAGTAATACATCTAATTACCTCTCTACCGCTTACATTGTTAGCTTTGTTTAATTTTAAAACTAAGTTTATTTTAAGAATTTCTGGTTATCCGAAACTTAATTTTATTAGAAAAATTTTTTGGAAATTATTATCAAAAAAAATTTATAAAATAACTTTTCCAACAAAAGAAACTTATAAATTATTTGTTAAACTAAAAATTTTTGATATCAATAAAATGTTGGTTGTTTATGATCCGGTATTAGATATTAATATTATAAATAAAAAAAAATCTTTGCAAATTAAAGATATAATAAATAAAAACTCTCAATATATCTTATCTGTAGGAAGGTTTACAAAACAAAAGAATTTTGAATTTTTAATTAAATCTTTTTCTGAAATTTCGAAAAAGTATCCTAGTGTTAAACTGGTAATAATTGGCAAAGGAGAGTTAAAAGAAAAATATCAAAAATTACTAAAAGATTTAAATTTGAATGAGCAAGCCACTTTACTTGAATACCAAGAAAATATTTATCAGTTTATAAGCAAATCAATTTGTGTTGTCATAGTTTCCTTATGGGAAGACCCTGGTTTTGTTATGATAGAGTCTGCAGCTACAAATACGGTAATTATTTCTAGTGATTGCCCAAGTGGTCCAAAAGAGTTTATTGATAATAATAGCGCTGGCTATTTATTTAAAACAAATGATCAACAAAATTTTCTAGACACATTTGATAATTTTATGACAGATAGTAAAGATAAAATAATAAAAAAAAAAATTTCTGCAAAAAGAAACGCAAATGCATTTACAAGATTTAGACATTATAAGGCATTTTCACAATTATTAAATTAATTGTTTAAATATTATTTAATTAAGTTTATTGAAAATCGTAAATGGTCTTTTATTTCTCTTATATAATTTTTAGTTTAATTTTAATTTTTTTATCAAGAAGACTTAATTTTCTAATTCACAAAAAAAATCTACCACACAAAAGTTTAACTTCTCATTCTAAAGTTTCAATATTAGGAGGGACTTTATTTTTAATTTTTTTGTTACTTAAATTTAATCTTAATAACTATTTTTGGTTTATTCCATTTTTTTTGTTAGGATTGTTCTCGGATATTAATTATTTGTCAAATCCAATAAAGAGAATTTTAATCCAGATAATTTTAATAATCTTATTTGTTTTTTTCTTAAAAATAAAAATATTTAAAACTAATTTTTTTATTTTAGATTTTGCACTTAATAATAATTTGTTTAATATTATTTTTACATCTTTTTGTTTATTAGTTTTGATAAATGGATGTAATTTTATTGATGGGTTAAATACTTTATTAATTGGCTATATTCTAATTATTTTTTTAATTATCTATTTTATTTTACCTAGTTTAAATTTTAATAAAGATCTAATTAAAGATTTTTTATTTATAATAATGATTTTATATTTATTAAATTTATTTAATGTTTTGTACTTAGGAGATTCAGGGTCTTATATATTAGCTCTGTTTTCAGGATATTTATTGATAGATTTAGCAAACAATAATCCTTATTTGTCTCCTTTTTATATAGTATTACTATTATGGTATCCATGTTTTGAAAATTTATTTTCAATTTTTAGAAGAAAAAATAAATTTGCCCCAACGTTAAATGCGGACAATAAACATTTACATCATTTAATTTTTATTTTTATTAAAAATATTTTTAATACCAAAAATATTTGGGCAAATATAATTTCTGCTTTTATTATTAATTTTTATAATTTTTTATCTATTATGTTTTCAATTAAATTTATTTATAAAACAAAATTTATCATTTTATTAATTATAACAAATATTATTTTTTATTTTTTTATTTATCATTATTTAAATAAAAAGATAAAAAATTTGGCTCTAAAAGATTTTTAATTAATTAAATTTCAATTATTTTTTTTAAAATTCGTGCAGGAAAGAATTATTCCTATATTTAACCAAAAAATGGATGCGCCATAAGTCGTAAAAAAGCTACCAGAGGGTATGAATGGTATTAAACTAGAAGTTAGAAATGATAGTGATCCTAATAATATAAGATTTCTTTTTTTAAAATAAGTTACGAAACCTGTATAAAGTAGATAAAAAAATGTTAAAACAAAAGTTATTAAACCAATAACTCCAGTCTCAGAAAGTATTTCGAAATAATATTGATGTGGATGGGTTGAGCACCTTGCTAAATTATAATTCAATTTTTCATCATTATATAAATCTTTAACACATTCAGTGTAGAAGTTTTTAACCCCCACTCCGACTAGGGGATAATTAAGAAATATTCTATAAGCAGTTATATTGTGCGCATAATTTTGACTAATATTAAGATATTGGCTAAATCCATTTTTTTTAATGTAATTAAAAAATTGACCATAAAATCTACTGAATCTACTTTCAGAATTTAATATAATTATTGAGCAAATAACTAATATTAAAATAAAAGTAATGATTTTTTTAAGTTCAAATAATTTTTTATCAAAAAAAAATAAAAAAATTAATAAGGAGATTATAACTTTAGCAAAGTTAGATCTTTCTCCGATTAATAAACTTATAGATACAAAAGTTATAAGAGATAAAAAAAAGAACACTGTTTTATATTTTTCACAAACATATGCTGCAATAATAAAAAGAAAGCCAAAATAAAAATTTCCAATTTTGAGTTCTGCGTTTAAGAAGCTGGCCAGTCGACCAGGCATATAAGAACTAAACCCGACTGTATTAAATCCAAATATAGACTCAAATATAAGATCAAAGCTTACAATAAAAAAAATTATTGTCCAAATACTTAAAATTTTTCCTTGATATTTATTATTTTCAAGACTGAAACAATATTGTATGGCAAGTGCTAAAATAATAAATCTAATAACGCCAATGCTTCTCAGTAATGAGTTATTTAAATCGATAGAAGAAAAAAGGTTCATTAAAATATAAACCCAAAAAAAGAGTAAAACTATAGATGATTTATTATTTATTAATTTATAATTTTTTTCTTTAAAAAATATAATTACGAAAAAAATATCAATGATAAGAATGAATATGTTATTAATAGCAGAGGTCGATATTAAAGAAATTGGAAATAAATATACAAAAAAAAGAATAATTTTATTTATTTTTTTTTCATTAATTGGAAAATATTTTAAAAAAATATTATTAATCATTACAATTTGCTTTTATATATTATGTTCTCTAATAAGAAAGTTTAATAATTAAATAATACAAAACAAAATTTTATCTGTAATGGAATTTATATTAATTAACATTTTTTATTATTTAATTATTTTTTCAACATTGGGATATGGATATTTTTTTTTAACAAATTTTTTAAAATTAAATGGTGCATCACAAGTAGTAGAAATTAATATTGGCATTGTAGGATTATCAGGTTTATTTTTTTTAATTTTAATATCATATTTTACCAATTTTTTTTTTCCTCATAATAAAATATTTAATTCAATATTATTATTAATAGGTTTAATTTATTTTATTTTTATTAAAAAAAATTTTTTTAAAAAGGATTTTTTATATTTAATATTAATTTTTTTTATCTTATCTATTGCTATCTTTGTTTATAAAAATCATGATGATTTTTCATATTATCATTTTCCTTTTGCGTATCATTTAACACAAAATAAAATTATTTTTGGAATGGGCAACCTAGGACACGGATGGAGAACACCTTCATCTTTATTTTATTTGCATTCTTTGTTTTATTTACCTTTTATTGAATATTATCTTTTTCATATTGGTCCAATTTTAGTATTAGGATTTTCAAATATTATTCTATTAAGAAAAATATTTATCTTTGATAAGAAAAAACAATTTGATTTTATTTATTATTTAAATTTTTTAACATTCATTTTTATTAATATTTTTTTTTACAGGCTATCTGAGCATGGCGCTGATCTTTCTGGTCAAATATTGTCATTGATATTATTTATTAAAATTTTTGAAATTATTAACAATTTCGAAAGTAAAATAAAAAATAAATCAGAAAATCTAAAGCAAATATTTTTACTCTTGCTTTTGATAATAACTATTAAAACTTATTTTATATTATATTCAATATTTATTATATTCTTAGTTTTGTTTTTTTTCAAAAAAAATTTTTTTTGGAATGTAGTATTTAATATAAAAATATTTACCATTTCTCTTTTAACAATAATATTTTTAATTATTTCCAATTTATCTTCCTCTGGCTGCTTCATATATCCAATTAATTTTTTATGTATTGAAAATTTTTCTTGGGCCCTAAATAAAAATGAAATTATTTCTGCAAATAACTGGTATGAATTGTGGTCTAAAGCAGGCGCTTCTCCAAATTACAGAATAGAAAATCCAGATGTTTATATTTCAGGAATCAATTGGATTTCTAATTGGATAAAAGAGTATTTTTTTAATAAAGTAAGTGACACTTTGTTAGGCATAATAACAATATGTATAATATTTTTTAGTGCATTTTATAATTTTAAAAAAAAATCTGTAAATAGACCTAATTATAAGTCTGTATATTTAATAATAATAATTTTATTTCTTGTATGGTTTTTTAAACATCCTGCACTTAGATATGGAGGTTACCATTTAGTAGCTTTTATTATTTTTATCCCTTTAAGTATTTATATGCAAAATTTCAAGAACAATTATTCCTCAAAACTTAAAACGATAATATTATTAATAATTATTACTTCTCTGATCTTTTATGGAAGAAATATAAAGAGAATTAATTCTGAAATAATCAAATATGGATACAGTCCATTAGTGAAGCCGTTTTTTCCTGTAGACGAAAATGTCTTTAGATTTGATAAACAGATTAAAACTCTTATTATAAACTATAATAATTGTAATCAAAAAAACAATAATGATTGTTTAATAATGAATCCAAAAATTAAAAATTTTAGAGGTTATATGATTATTTATAAGGATAGATGATATTGAATTTTACTACTTTTATTTTAAATATTTTTGACAACTATCAAAAAAAAAAGGTAACTTATATTTTAAAAAATATTTTTAATAATGATAAAATTAGAACTATTATAGATGTTGGTGCTCATAAAGGAGAAACTATTGATTATTTTTCTAATTTTTTTTCATATGATAAAATTTATTGTTTTGAACCAAATCCAACTAGTTTTTTTTTTTTAAAAAAATATAAGTTATCACTTGAAGAAAATTTGCAATTTAAGATAGAGTTATTTAATTATGCTTTAGGAAAAAAAAAAAGTAAAATTAATTTTTATTCAGGAAATGAAAGTTCATCTTCAACAGTGCATAATATTAATTTCACTTCAAATTATTATAAAAAAAAAAACAAGTATTTAAATCCTTTTACTCAAAAGAAAAAAGCATTTAAGAAAATCAATGTTAATGTAAATACATTGCAGAATTTCATTACGTCCAAAAATATTAAAACTATTGATTTGTTAAAAATTGATACCGAGGGTTCAGAGTTTAATATTATTAAAGGCGCAAAAGATAAAATAAAAAGAGTTAAAGTCTTATATTTTGAACATCATTACGATAATATGATTTTAAAAAAATATACATTTTCTGATATTAATACTTATTTACTAAAAAAAAATTTCTTTAAAGTATTCAAATATAAAATGAGCTTTAGAAAAGTTTTTGAATACATTTATGTTAATAAAGCACTAACTTAAAATATTTTTTATTCAAATAATTTATAGAAAGTATCAAAACTAGATATATCGATTTGAGAGTGTTAAATTTTTCATAAAATTTATACACTCTAAAGGCATCTAGTATTTTTTGGACAGTAGAATTAGATAAAGAATTATCCGTACTTTGCCAAGAACTTAAAGTTTCTCTAAGTCCTTTAAGTATTTTTATTTGTTTTACAATTTTTAACCAAACTACTAAATCCTCTTTAGTTTTTAGTTTGGGGAAAAGATTATTTTCAATTAGTTTTTTTTTAACAATCACCGTTGAAAGACCTATATCACAAGATTTAATTAATTCATGATATGTAAGATCTTTTGCTATTTGCTTTTTACTACTTAAAATATTATTACTAACAATGTCATACGATGTATGACTAAAATTATATTTATTTTTTTTCATAAAATTTAATTGCTTTTTAAGTTTATTTTTTTTCCATAAATCATCGCTATCTAAAAATGCTATAAATTCACCTTTAGATTTTTTGACTCCAATATTTCTTGAAAATCCAGCTCCTAAGTTTTTTTTATTGATTATTAATTTAATTCTTTTATCCTTTTTTTTAATTTCATTGATTAAATGAAGATCATTTTTATTATTATCGTCATAAATTATTATTAATTCAAAATTTTTGTATGATTGTTTTAATACCGAGTTAACAGACTTAATTATGTAATTTTTTTTTCTGAAATAGGGCATTATGATGCTTACGTTCGTCATGGTTTTTTTATTTATTAATCATAATATAAACATTATAAGATATTAAATGTATTTCTCTCTTAAGAAAAATTTTTCCATTATATTATTATTTTTTTTGTATTTATCGATAATTTTTGGTTTTGTTATTGGAGAAGATCTTAATGGCGGTGCGGCGCATGATTATAATTATGCCTATAAACCTATAATAGAAAGATTTTCAAATAATTTTCATGAAACTTTTTTAAAATATGATCAATATGGTCAGAGGCATTCGCCTATTTTAATAATATTTTTAGCGTTTCTTTTTCGAATTTTTGAATACGATTTTATTGTAAGACTAATTCACTTACACTTGTCATTATTTCTTATTTTATTTTTTTTTCATTCATTAAAAATTAGGTTTAAATTTCTAAATAATAATATTGGAGCAATAATAGCCTCCATAATTTTTATTTCACCAACTTTTAGATCTTTAGCTATTTGGCCAGATAGCAGATTATTTGGTTTATTATTTTTTGTTTTATCATTGCTTTATTTTTTAAAATTTAAAGAGAGTAAAAAAAAAAATTTTTATTATTGTTTATTAAATATTTTATTTTTATCATTGTCATCATACATTAGTCCTAATTTTTCAGTTTTTTCTATATATTTTTTTTATCATTATTTTCAAAAATTTGACTACAAACGTATATTCATAATTATTTTTGTTAATTTGTGTTTAGCCTTTCCAGCATTTTATTATTTGTTTATTTTAAAAATATTTTTTTTAAGTTCCGGGAAGACACCTGGATTTGATGGAGCTGGAACTGCTTTTGATTTTAATTTTGCGAATAAAATTATACTGATTTCTACCATAATTTTTTTCCATTTAATTAACTTTATTTTAGAAAAAAGTATTTTTAATAAATTAAAATTTTTCTTAAATCAAAAAAAATATTTATTACTACTAATATTATTTCAGACTATACTGATTTATAATTTTAATTATACCCCAGATTTCACAGGTGGTGGTATTTTCTTTCATATGTCTTATTTTTTTTTTAAAAATAATTATTTATTATATTTTTTTTTATTTTTTTCATTGTTATTTATCTTTTCTTTTATTTTAAAAAGTTTTAATAATTTTTTATTATTTGTAATTTTAATAATTTCTAATATTCAGCTTTCTGTATATCATAAGTACTATGAGCCTCTAATTTTAATAATATTTCTTTTATTATTTGAGACTAAAGTCGATTTTAAAAAGTATTTTAATAGTAAAAAAAATATATTTTATTTATATTCCGTAGCCATAATTTTTTTTATTTTAAGTATCTCAAAAAGAAGTTTGATTTCTTAGTAAATTATTAATGATGAATAATTTAACATTAATTATACCAGCAAAATATGAGAGTGAGTCACTCCCTTTTTTTTTAAAAGAAATACAAAAATACCCATGCGAAAAAATAGTGATATTAAAAAAAGAAGATATCGAAACAATAAATTCTATTCGAAATTTTAGATGTAGAATTTTATTTCAAAAGGGAACAGGATATGGAAACGCTATTATTGAGGGTATTAACTCTACCAAGAATGAGTTTTGTTGTATTATTAATGCTGATGGCTCGATGGATCCAAAGTATTTAGAAATTATGCTAAAATTATGCTCTGACAAAGATATGGTTTTTGCATCTAGATATTTAGGTAAAGAAAGTGGAAGCGACGATGATAATTTTATTACTTTATTTGGTAATAAAGTTTTTTCTTTTTTAGGTAATTTATTTTTTTCTTTAAAAATTTCTGATATTTTATTTACATATATTCTTGCTAAGACTAACTCTTTAAAAAAATTAAATCTTAAATCGCAAGATTTTAGATTATGTGTTGAAATTCCCATAAAAGCTAGACGAAATAATATGATTTTCTTATCTTTGCCTAGTTATGAAAGACCTAGAATTGGTGGAAAAAAGAAGGTAAACGCATTACGGGACGGTTTTATTATTCTTGTTTATATGATTAAACTTTTTTTTAATCATAAAGAAAAATAATTTTAATATTTATGAAATCAAAGTCAGCGCTAATTTTTGGAGTTACAGGACAAGATGGCTCTTACCTTTCAGATTTTTTAATTAAAAAAGGTTATGTGGTTCATGGCGTTAAAAGAAGATCTTCTTCTATTAATACAATGAGAGTAGATCATTTGTATCAAGACCCGCATGTAAAAAATAGAAATTTTATTTTACATTATGGAGATATTACAGACTCTTCCTCAGTTTCAACAATTATAAAATTAGTACAACCAGATGAAATATATAATTTAGCGGCACAGTCCCATGTGTCCGTTTCCTTTGAAGTTCCGGAGTATACAGCTAATGCTGACGCTTTGGGTGCCTTGAGAATATTGGAAGCAATTAAATTTCACAAACTTATTAAAAAAACAAAGTTTTATCAGGCAGGCACATCAGAAATGTTTGGAAAAGTTCAACAGATACCTCAAAACGAAAAAACATCATTTTATCCTAGAAGTCCCTATGGCGTCGCTAAGCTATATGCTCACTGGGTTACCGTAAATTATCGAGAAGCATATAAGATTTTTGCCTGCAATGGTATATTATTTAATCACGAAAGTCCTGTGAGAGGTGAAACTTTTGTTACTAGAAAAATAGTAATAGCGCTTTGTAAGATTAAATTAAATTTACAAAAAAAACTATTTATAGGAAATCTTCATGCAAAAAGAGATTGGGGTCATGCTAAAGAATATGTAGTAGCCATGTGGAAAATGCTTCAGCAAAAAAAGCCAGACGATTATGTTATCGCTACGGGTCGCCAATATAGTGTTAAAGATTTTATATATTTTGTCGCAAATGAGCTAAAAATAAACATCACTTGGAAAGGCAAAGATATCAATGAAAAAGGGTACGATCAAAAAGGTAATTGTATAATTGAATGTGACTCAAATTATTTTAGACCTCTAGAGGTAGATACCCTTTTAGGCGATGCAAAAAAAGCTAGAAAAATTTTAAAATGGAGACCTAAAATTGATATTAAAAATCTAGCTAAAGAAATGGTTGAAAGAGAAATGGCTCTCTTAGTTAATAAATGTTAGATAAGCATACAAAGATATTCTTAGCTGGACACAATGGTCTTGTAGGATCCTCGATTTTGAGAAGACTAATATTTAAAGGTTATAAAAATATTCTAATTGCATCAAGATACAAACTAGATTTATTTGATCAAAAAAAAGTTTTTAATTTTTTAAAAAAAAATAAACCTAAAGCCATCATTATGGCTGCAGCTAGAGTAGGCGGCATTTTAGCAAATAACGATTACAAAGCAGAATTTATTTACGAAAATTTATGTATCCAAAATAATATAATTCATTCTGCATATTTAAATAATATAAAAAATATAATTTTTTTAGGATCTAGTTGTGTCTATCCAAAAAATTCTAAGCAACCAATAAAAGAATCTTATCTTTTGTCTGGTGAATTAGAAAAAACAAATGAACCTTATGCAGTTGCTAAAATTGCGGGTATAAAGATGTGTGAAAGTTATAATTACCAATATAAAACTAATTACAAATGTTTAATGCCAACTAATACTTACGGTCCTAATGATAATTATAATTTAAATACATCTCATTTTTTGCCAGCATTAATTAAAAAAGTTCATGATTATAAAAATAAAAAAGTAAAAAAAATTATAATATGGGGAACAGGAAATTCGAAACGGGAGTTAATTTATGTAGATGATATTGCTGATGCTTGTATTTTTTTTTTAAAGAAAAAAACCAAAGAAACTCTAATTAATATAGGGTCTGGGCAAGATTATAAAATTAAGTATTACTTAAACTTCATTCAAAAAAAATTGAAAGTAAAAGGAAAAATATATTTTGATAAAACAAAACCCGATGGAACAAAAAGAAAATTATTGGATATTAGCATAGCTCTATCTTATGGTTGGAAACCTAAGATTGGTCTCAGCAAAGGCTTTGATTTGACTTACAGTGCCTTTTTAAAAAATGCTAAATAGAAATTTACTAGCTATTTTCATCAGCATTATCCTATCTTTTTTTTTTATTGCTCTATCATTTTATCCTAATTATTGGATAAATTTTTTTGGGTTTTTGTCAGTACCACCACAAATTCCAGCTTTTTCTGATTTTGAGGCACATATCAGATTTTTAAAATGTAAAGAATCAGGTTTGGCTTTATATGAGAGTTGTTTTGAAATAACAAAAGGGCACTCTACATATAATTCCCATCCAAGTTTGTGGATAAAAATATTTGAACTCTTAAATTTAAAAAATCTTTTTAATTTTAATTTATTAATTTTTTTTTTATTAATATTCTATTTTAGTTGCTTATTTTATTTATCGAAATTTATTTTAAGTTTTAAGGATAAAATAATTTTTTTATTAGCCACCTTATCTACTTCAAATTTATTATTAGTTGAAAGATTTGCAACCGATTGTATTATATTTTTACTTATATTTTCGCTTATATTTAACATTAGATTTTTCTATAAATATTTTTTGTTTTTGTTTGCGATATTATTAAAAGTTTACCCTTTGTTTGTGTTACCTTTTTTTTCTAATGATAAAAAATTTTTTTTTATAGCTATTTTGATTAGTATTTTAGGATTTTTCTTTTTAAGAGACGACATAGCATATATAAATAAAAATATTGTAGAGTTCTCGAGAGTATTTGGATACGGCTCTAGGTCAATTTCAAAAGGTATATTTCTTTATTTAAATCAAAATAATTACTTTGTTATTGAAGATTATAACTTTTTTAAGAATCTAATAATTCTTACATTTTTATTTTTTGTTTTTTTTATTTTTTGTTTATCTTTTTTTAATACAAAATTAAAAAAGAACGGTTATAAAGATCTACATTTGATAAAAAATCATCAATTATTTTTATTAGGATCTTCAGTTTTTATATTTACTTTTATATTTGGATCAAATGCTGATTATAGACTAATTTTTTTATTTTTAGTATTGCCTTATGTATTAAATTACTATCAAGGAAAAAATAAAGTAATTTTTTTATTTTGTCTATTTATTAGCTTAAATAGTTTATTTTTTGAAAAAGGATACAAGTATTCGCTAACTTATTATATAAATGTTTCATTTGTTTATTTTTGCAAATTAATCTTATTAACATATCTAAGTTATACATATGGATATGTAATTAAAAATTATGTCTTTTTTAAAAATAAATTTGTTAAATAACAATGTATAGAAATAAGCTTTTTGAAAAAAATTTATCTAAAAACTATTCAAAATACCAAAATACAGGATTAGTCGGATATTTGATGGATAGCTGTCATAAAAGTCTTGAAAATAAATTTATAAAAAAGAATGGTTTTGTTTTAGAAATTGGTCCAGGAACTTCACCGCATATAAATTATTTGAACGGAAATTTTGATAAATATTATATGTTAGACTCTTCTTTATTTACTATTAATTTTCTAAAAATGAAATTTAACAAAAATAAAAAAATAATAATAAAAAGATCAATTAACTCCAAGATTCCTTTTAAGAATGACTATTTCGATAGAATTATTATGTCCCATGTTTTGGAACATGTTATTGAACCTGAGATTTTTTTATTTAATGTATTAACCAAATTGAAAAAAGGAGGAAATTTATCAATATCACTTCCTACAGATCCTGGTTTTTTATGGAGGTTAGGTCGATTTTATCAAAAACTTTTTAATGTAAAAAATAAGTTAAATTTAAATAATAGTGAATATGATTATATGATTGCCACAGAACATGTAAATTCAATATTTAATCTTATATCGATACTTAGGTATCATTTTAAAAATAATATTATTTGTGAGGAGTTTTTGCCCTTTAAATTTTTAAAATCTCTAGATTTAAATTTATTTTATAATTTAACTTTAACAAAATAAAAAAATCTTCTTAATACCATTAATTTTATAGTTTGAATTATTGTTTTTGTAATTTTCATTTTGCTTTCCCCCCTTTTTAAATCGTAACGAAGTTGCAGAGGAATTTCAGCAAAATAAATTTTCATTTTAGATAATTTCAATTTTAATATTATGTCAGCAGATACAGAAAAGCCATTTTCACTAAAAAAATCTTTATTTAACATAATATTTCTTAATTTTTTAATCTTAAACGCTCTAAAACCACAGGTATAATCAGTGACATTTTTGATGGGAAAAAAAATTTTAAAAATAATACACGATATAAAACTTAAAATTTTTCTTAAATAACTTAGTCCATAAGTTTTCGATAATTTGCTATATCTTGATGCTATAACTACATCATATCCTTCATTTATTTTTTTGATAAGTAGGTAACTATTTTTCGGAGTGTGAGAATTGTCTGAGTCCATTGTAATTATAATATCGTCAGGTTTTGCTATTTTTAAAATGTGATTGAAGCCAGTTTTTAAAGTTAAACCTAGTCCCATATTTATTTTATGATTTATAACAGTTAATTTATGAAAAATTTTTTTTTTAGTTATTTTAATATTTTTATAAGTATCATCAGAGGATCCATCATTTATAACTACAATATGTAATAAAATATTTTTTTTTTTATAAAAATTAGAAATGTCACTTAATAAAATTTTTATATTTTTTTCTTCATTGTAGGCTGGTAATAAAAAAAAAATCATAGTGATTGATAAAATTTTTTTAGGCTGTTCATAATTCTTTTACTAACACCCTCTTTTCCAAAAGGATTTTTCCAATATCTTTTTTTTTTTAAAAAAAAATTTATTGAACTATTTATTTTTTTTGAGTTATAGCCTGTTAATATGTTTGCCCCAATAATAATAGTTTCAGGTCTTTCAGTATTTAATCTTGTTGTAATACATGGTTTCATGAGTATGCATGCCTCCTCTTGTACGCCACCAGAGTCTGTAATAATTAATTTACAATTTATTAATAAACTTAAAAAACTAAAATAATCTAAGGGCTTCAGTATTATAAAATTTTTGGAAAAAATTTTTTTTTCTAATTTAGATTCAGTTCTGGGATGTATTGGAAAAACTATTTTAAAATTTTTTAAATTTATATTATTTTTAATAGTATTAATAATTAACTTAAGTCTTTTTTTTTGGTCAACAGTTTCTCTTCTATGAAGCGTTAAAATTATAAATTTATTTTTTTGTAGATTAAATTTATTAAGAATATTGTTATCTAATTTTTTTCTGAATTTTTTAACAACATCAACTATTGTATTTCCGACATCTAAGACTTTTCCTAGACTAATTTTTTCCTCTTCAATGTTCTTTTTAGCAATTTTTGTTGGCGCTAATAATATTTGGCTTATATTATCAGTAATAATTCTATTAATTTCTTCTGGCATTTTTTTATCAAAAGATCTCAATCCAGCCTCAACATGAACTAAATTGTAATATTTTTTTTTTTTATTATTTTCTTTTTGATAAAGAATATTACAAGCTACCGCACCAGCTAGAACTGTATCCGTATCACCCTGGACAATTACAAAAGTCGGTTTTTCCAAAATAAGAATTCTTTTAATAGATTTGACTGTTTTTTTAATAAAACTAGTATTTTTTTTATGAAGTAAGTAATATTTTGGCTTGGGTATTTTTAGTTGATTAATAAATATTCGATTCATATTATAGTCTTTATGTTGCCCACTATGAATTATAAAAAATTTTATCCCTTTACTCTCAAACAATTTAATTATAGGGGATAGTTTTATTATTTCGGGACGCGTACCAAAAATAAAAGCAGTTTTCATAATAAAAAATGACATTAATTGTTTTTTCAATTAATGTTTACTTTAAAATATATATGTAATATTAGTTATTTGCCTGGTGATTATTGCAAAGGAGTAACACCCGATCCCATTCCGAACTCGGCAGTTAAGCCCTTTAGCGCCAATGGTACTTTGTCTTAAGGCACGGAAGAGTAGGTCGTTGCCAGGCTTTATTTAAATCCTTCTTAAATTTTAATGAGAAATATATTAGTGGTTACTGGGGGAGCTGGGTTTATAGGCTCCAACTTAATTTCTGAGTTATTAAAATTTAAAAAATTTTATATTTTAAGTATCGATGATTACTCTTCTGGTCTAATTAAAAATCATATCAATAACAAACGAGTTAAGTATTTAAAGGGTAGTACTAAAAATATTGAAATTTTATTAAAGAAATATATTACTAAAATTAACACTATTTTTCATTTTGGAGAATTTGCGAGAATTTATCAAAGTTTTAATAAGATAAATGAATGTTTTAGTTCTAATATTGAAGGAAGTTCAAATGTATTTAATTTTTCATTAAAGAATAAAATTAGACTAATTTATTCCGCGACCTCTGCAAGCTTAGGAAACAAAGGAGAAGATATGAACTTATCACCTTATGCTTTTTCAAAGGCTAAGAATTTAGAGTTATTGGAAAATTTAAGGAAGTGGTTTAGATTTCGGTACGAAGTTATTTATTTTTATAATGTTTATGGAGAAAAACAAATTTGTGAAGGAGACATGGCAACAGTTGTTGGAATATTTGAAAATCATTTTTTAAGAGGCAAAAAATTACCTATAGTAAAACCAGGTACACAAGTAAGAAGATTTACTCACGTTTTTGATACGATCAAAGCTTGTATTTTTGCTTGGAAAAAAAATAAATGCAAACATTATTCGATTGCAAGTAAAGAATCTTATAGCATTATTCAACTTGCAAAGATGTTTAAAAGTAAAATTAGGTATTTACCAAGAAGAGAAGGGGAACGCTATGCCTCTGCTTTAACAAGAATGAACTTGAATAATAAGATTATAAGATTATCAGCTAAAATAAGATTAAAAGATTACATTAATAATTTTTTAAAGAATAAACGTTAACTTATCTTTACAAATCTTAAATTAATATATATTTAAACCCCTTATGAAAGTTGTGAGTTCCTTAAAATCTCTAAAAAAAAGAGATATTAATTGCAAAGTGGTTCGAAGACGAGGGAAACTTTACGTAATTAACAAAAAAAACCCAAAATTTAAAGCACGACAGGGTTAGTTTATGGATATTGATCCACAAAGAAAAACTTGGTCTAATTTTATAAAATTAACTACTTATACTTCTGTCGCAATAGTGGTGTTACTAGTGTTGATGGCTATTTTTCTACTTTAAGATTTTACTTTTTGGCTTCAAGCTCAATAACGAGCCTTCAATTTTTTAAATTTTTTAACTCTTCTGGTATTTTCGTCTTTTTCTCTTTTTTTTCTTTCGGAGGGTTTTTCAAAGTGACTTTTGATTTTAAGTAAGCGAAATACTCCTTCTCTTTGTAATTTTTTTTTGAGAGCTCGAAGAGCTTGCTCTAGATTGTCATTTTTAACTTCAATTTTAATATTTGCTTACCTCCAAAAAGTGTGCTGAATTAACATTTTGATGTTATATTGTCTATATTTTTATGAAGCTTTTCAAACATAGACCAAAAGAGGGTTATCAAACAAAACCAAGTATAATAAATAGAAGAAAAGCAATTTTAACAACAGTTAAATATACTTTTTTTGGTTTAATAGGTCTTAGATTATTATGGCTACAAGTATTTCAAAAAAATAAATATTCAGTTTTATCCGATCGCAATCGGTTTAAAGAATGGAAGATTGCAGCAGAGCGAGGATTAATTTTAGATCGATTTAATAACAAGATTGCTGAAAATCGTCAGCTTTACAGAATTGCACTTATTAAAGGGGACATTACTGATCTTGACTTCGTTTTAAGCACACTTAATAAATTTTTAAGATTAGATAATGAAATTATTGAAAAAACTAGAGCTGATTTTACTAAACTTAGAAAATTTCAGCCTTATGTCATAGGTAAAAATTTAACATGGTCAGAATTTTCAAAAATAAATAGTAATTTATTTATTTTAAATGGGGTGCAGCCTTTTATTTCAATGGAACGCCATTATAATTACCCTTACGAATTTGCCCATGTTTTAGGTTACGTAGGGGCCCCAAATGAAAATGATTTACAAAATCAAAAGGATGATTTGTTTAGAACGCCTGGCATTAAAATTGGAAAACTTGGAATTGAGAAAATATTAAATAGAGAATTGATTGGGATCCCAGGTTATACACGTTTTGAAGTTAATGCAGCAGGAAGAGCTGTTAGAACGGTAGAATTTGTAGATGGAGTAAGTGGAAACCCTTTAAAAACTTCCCTTGATTTAGAACTACAAAAATTAACTTATAGCAAACTTAGGGGTATTGCAGGATCTGCTGTTGCAATGGATATAAAAACAGGGCAAGTTTTAGCCTGCGTTTCAACACCATCCTTTGATACTAATAAATTTGCATTTGGAATCACCCAGCCAGAATTAAATGAGTTGTTAAAAAATGAAAGAAAGCCATTGGTAAATAAATTTTTATCAGGTCAGTATTCACCGGGTTCTGTAGTAAAACCTATCATAGCATTATCTGCTTTAGAGAATAAAATTGTTGATCAAGATTATACTCATTTTTGTGGTGGAAAAATCGAGTTATACGGACAAGAATTTTATTGCTGGAAAGATGGAGGGCATGGAAAAGTTAATTTAAGAGATGCAATCAAAAAATCTTGCGATATTTATATTTATGAGATTGCAAGGTTGCTAGGAGTTGATCGTATAGCAGAGACAATTAGAAAATTTAATTTTGGTCAGTTAACTTTTAAAGAATTTGATGAAGAAAAAAAAGGTTTAGTACCTGATACAAAATGGAAAAAAAACGTAGTAGGTAAACCTTGGCTACTAGGCGAGACATTAATTACAGGAATTGGACAAGGTTATATTTTAGCAACCCCTATGCAAATTTGTAAATCAATGGCACAATTTGCAAATGGAGGTTATGAGGTTAATCCAACTTTTTATTTAGATGAAAAATCAAAATTAACTCGAATGGATTTTGAAAATGAAAATATAAAAATAATTAACGACTCTTTAGTTGCGGCAACTAATGAACCTGGCGGAACTGCTTATGGGTCAAGATTAACTGGAAAACTGAAGTTTGCTGGTAAAACTGGTACTTCGCAAGTTACAAAATTAAATATTAAAGATAGAGAAGACAATGCAAATCCTAATGTTAGAGAATATAAATATAGAGATCATTCTTTATTTGCAGGTTATGGTCCAGTAGAAGAACCCAAGTATGCAGTTGCTGTTGTAGCAGAACACTCTGGTCCAGGCTCAAGAGTTGCAGCGCCTATTGCAAGTAGTATGTTTGATTTTTTATTTAAAAAGAGAATATCCGATGCCTGAGGTTATAAAAGTTTCAAAATTTTTTTTACTCATTGAAAAATTTCAAAAATTAGATCGGGGTCTAATTTATATGATTTTATTATTAGGATTTATTAGTATTTTATCCCTCTATTCAATTGATAAAGGACAAGGGAGTATTTATGCAAAGCATGCAATAAGATTTACATTTGCGTTTTTAATTTTAATAATTGTTGCTTTCAAGCATATAAATTTTTGGCATCGTTATGCATATCACTTATATTTTTTCATATTATTCCTTTTAATCATCTTAAAATTTGTAGGGGTCACCGCTAAAGGAGCACAGCGTTGGTTAGATTTTGGTTTTTTTCATGTACAACCTTCAGAAATTGCTAAACTTGCAATTATATTAGTACTTGCAAAATTTTATAACGCTGTGAAGGTTGAAAATACTAATAAATTATTTTCACTTCTTGTAGCAGCTATTTTAATCTTAATTCCATTTTTACTAGTATTAAGACAGCCCGATCTTGGTACCGCTACATTAATATTAGGAGCAGCGTTGGGAATTTTATGGATTGTGGGCTTAGATAGAAAAATTTTTATCTCAGGTTTTATAATTGTATTGTTGTCTCTTCCTTTTATTTTCGCAAATTTAAAACCATATCAAAAACAAAGAGTAGTTAATTTTTTTAATACCGAAAGAGATCCGTTGGGGGCAAATTACCAAGTTATTCAATCTAAAATTGGTATAGGATCGGGTGGAATATTTGGCAAAGGTTATATGAAGGGCTCACAAAGCTCTCTAGACTTTGTTCCAGAAAACCACACAGACTTTGTCTTTTCGCATTTTTCTGAAGAATTTGGTCTAATTGGTTCTTTATTATTATTGTGGTTATTTTTTTCAATTATTAAAAAAATAACGTTTATTGGTGATCAAAGTAAAAATAATTTTTCAAAAATATTTTGCTATGCTTTTGCCTTTAACTTTTTTCTTTACATTGCAATAAATCTTGGAATGGTAACAGGACTACTACCTGTCGTAGGAGTGCCTTTGCCCATTTTATCATACGGGGGTACTGCAATGCTGACAAATATGATTGGATTTGGAATAGTTTTAAGTGCAAAATTATATAACGAAGATTTTATTTAAAATTTTATGGAGTTTTATATAGCAAGGGTTGCTAACTATTTGTTAGAACCTATTTATATTTTATCATTTTTCTTAATAACTTTAATTTTTTTTTTACTTTTTACAAATTATAAGAAACTAACTATTCTTTCTGCAAAATTTTTATTATTGTTATTTTTATTTTTTGGTTACACACCCTTAAGTAATTTTTTACTTAATAAAATTGAAGATTTCATAAAACCATCTAAATATCCAGTTCAACAATTGAAAGGAGTTATAGTGCTTGGAGGAAGTTTCCATATTGGACTTGAACCAAAAGAAAGAAATGAGGTATCTCTAAACTCTTCTGCAGAAAGATTAACAAAAGTGTTAGAAATTTATAATAAAAATCCAAAAGTTTTAATTTTATTTACGGGATTTTCTAATGAATTAAAACCTAAAGGTTGGAGCGAATCTGATATGGCGAAAAAGTTTTTTTTAGAGCAGGGGGTGAGATTAGAAAATTTAATATTTGAAAACAAATCTAGAAATACATTTGAAAATATAATTTATTCTAAAGATATTATTAGAACAAATAAAGGGACCTGGGGACTTGTTACTTCAGCTAGTCATATGCCAAGATCATATTTTGGTTTCAAAAGACAAGGATTAATTTTAGAGCCAATAAGTGTTGATTACAGAACAGGAACAAGCTCTATTTTTTGGATAAATTTTGATATTAAAAAAGGCCTTGAAAATTGGAATATCATCTTACACGAAGTAGTTGGAATTTTTTATTATAAAATAACTGATAAAATTTAATATAAAATGAATTCTAATTTTAAAGCATATTTAATGCTAACGCTTTGTGCTTTTTTTTGGTCAGGTAATTTTATTGTTGGAAAATTTGCAACTCTTTATCAAGTACCTCCCTTAACACTTAATTTTTTTAGATGGTTAATTGTTTGGATTATCTTAATTCCATTTACCGCTAAGGATATTTTAATAAATATTAAAATTGTAAAAGAAAAATTTTATTCAATATTACTAATGTCGATTACCAGTATTAGTATTTTTAATTCTGTTGTTTATTATTCATTAAATTTTACTCAAGTTTTAAATGGAGCATTGATGATCTCAACAATTCCAGTGTTAATAATATTTATTTCGTTTATTTTTAGAGTTGAGAAAATAAATCTTAATCAAGTATTGGGGCTTATTTTATCAATAACTGGTGTGGTTATAATTATTACTCAATTGGAATTTTCAAGGCTAATTCATTTAGATCTTAATAAGGGTGATCTTTGGTTATTAGTTGCAATGTTATCATGGGCTATTTATTCAACTATGCTTAAAACGCATAAAACTGGTTTAAATTATCTTACTTTTATTTCAGTAATTGTAACACTTGGACTAATTTTTTTATTTCCACAATTTTTATTTGAACTTAAAAATGAAGAGTTAATAAAATTTAATTTTGCATTTATTTTAATCATTAGTTATGTGGTTTTATTTGCAGGACTTGGTGCTTATATTTTTTGGAATAAAGCTGTTTTAATTGTAGGGCCTAGTAGAGCTGGAATATTTTTACACTTAATGCCTGTATTTAGTTCTTTTATGGCTATATTTTTATTAAATGAAAAGTTTATGAATTTTCATATTTTTGGAGCTATTGCAATTATTTTAGGAATTTATTTATCATCTAAAAAAACAACCCTTTAATGAAAGTAGCAATTTTAGATGATTACCAAAATGTTTCCATGATTTTAGGAAATTTTGAAAAACTAAAAAAAGATTTTAATTTTCAAGTATTTAATCAGCCATTTGAAAATGAAAATCATGCCATAGAACAATTAAAAGATTTTGAAGCTTTACTTGTAATGAGAGAGCGAACTCCAATCACTAAAAAAATAATTTCAAATTTAAAAAATTTAAAACTTATTATAACCAGTGGAATGAGAAATAAATCTATAGATTTTTTAGCAGCAAAAGATAGAAAAGTTTTAATTTGTGGAACTGAATCAAGTTCTAATTCTACTGCAGAATTAACATGGGCATTAATTTTGGGGCTTGTTAGAAATTTAAGGGAAGAATCAGAAAATATGTACCAAGGTTATTGGCAGACTACCTTGGGATTTGAGTTGAAAGGAAAAACTTTAGGAATTATTGGACTTGGCAAAATTGGCATTCAAGTTTCTAGAGTTGCTTTAGCTTTTGGAATGAACGTCATTGCATGGAGCGAAAACCTTAAAATTTCAATAGCAAATGAAAATAAAGTATTAGCAGTAACCAAAGAAGAATTATTAGAAAAATCAGATATTGTTACAATTCATACCGTATTAAGTGAGAGAACAAAAAATTTAATTACTAAAAAAGATTTTAAATTAATGAAAGATTCAGCTTTTTTAATCAATACTTCAAGAGGTCCAATTGTAAATGAATTTGATCTTGTTGAGGCGCTTGAAAAAAATATAATAATGGGCGCAGGTTTGGATGTTTATGATATTGAGCCATTACCTGAAAATCATAAACTAAGATTTTTACCTAACGCATTGTTATTACCTCACCTAGGGTACGTTACTAAAGAAAATTATGAAGTTTTTTACACTCAAATGGCTGAAAATTTACTAGCATTTAAAGAAGGAAAACCTATTAGAGTGATCCAGATGCTAAATTAATTTTAGCCTAGCTTTTGAAGAATTGGAAAATACTCAATTAAATAAAATCCTAAAATTTGTAATTTTCCAGTAACAATTAAAATTCCAGTTATAATTAAAATAATCCCTGAGATCTTTTTTATATTAATTAAATAATTTTTCGCACTTTTTGAAAAAATTAAGAACTTTTTGATCAATAGACTTGAAAGTACAAAGGGAACCGCAAGACCTAGGGAGTAAAGACTTAATAGTAAAATTCCTTTGTAAATCGAGTCTTCCATTGATGCGAAAGCTAGAATGGATCCTAGAATTGGTCCAATGCAGGGCGTCCAGCCAAAGCCAAAACCAATACCTACAATAAATGGAAATAATAAATTATTTGAGTATTTAATATTAAAATTTCCAAAACTTTTATTTAAAAAATTTATTTTAATGAGCTCCAATAAATACATACCAAAAAAAATAATTATAACTCCAGATCCAATAGATAAGATTTTTGAATTTTGTAATAAAAAACTTCCAATAAAAGTTGCAGTTGCTCCAAGAGAAATAAATACTAATGAAAATCCTAGTGAAAAGAATATAGATTTTTTTAAAATAAAATTTTTAGATTTATTATCTAGTTCATTAAGAGTAGTACCGCAAATAAAAGATACATAGCCTGGGATTAAAGGAAGTACACAAGGAGATATAAAGCTTATAAAGCCTGCAAAAAAAGCAATAGAAAGAGAGACGACCATTAAGATTTATTCAAGTCCTAATAATTTATCTAATTTTTTTTCTTGGTCTAATTTATAAATCTTATCACAATCACCAATGTGAACATTATCAGCAAATATTTGTGGAACAGATCTTGCTCCATTTGCCATTGTTGTCATTTTTTCTCTTAATGCTTCATCATTAGACACATCAATTTCAGAAAATTTTATATTTTTTTTCTTTAATAATGATTTTGCTTTTACGCAAAATGGACAAAAATTTGTAGTATAAATTTCAATTTTTTTCATAAAAAAGTGGGGCGTTCTGTTACCCGGTGCCCCAGACCGTGCTTATCTAATTAATAAATTAATTAGGCAGCGAGAGCAAATTTATCATTTGCGTTTATATTTTAGTCCTTTGCGGTGGTACTATACCGGACGAAAGAAAAGCCTTTAGACACTAGTCGATTCTATTTCACCCCCGTAAGTTGAAATTGGTGGAGGTGCAGGGTACCGCCCCCTGGTCCTCAATGTTTATTCCGAATCTCGTTTATCGTCATAGTTGGAAAACCAACACTAATAATATAAGACTTTGAATCGTTAAATTAAAGATATATTTAAAATTTCTGTATTTCTAAGACAATGGAACTAACTTCTGAACAAAAAAAAGAAATTCAAGAACAACAATCACAGAATAATTCTACTAAAAGGGTAACTTCACCTGAACTTGAAAAAGTTCTTTATGAAGCAATTCCAGTGTTGGACCATGGGTTTATAAGAGTCATAGATTATATGGGGGATGATAGTTCTATTGTTCAATCTGCTAGAGTTTCCTATGGAAAAGGAACAAAAAAAGTTTCAACAGATGAAGGTCTCATAAGATATTTAATGAGGCATTGGCATAGCACTCCATTTGAAATGTGCGAGATTAAGTATCATGTAAAACTTCCAATTTTTATAGCAAGACAATGGATTAGACACAGAACAGCCAATGTAAACGAGTATTCAGCAAGATACTCTATATTAGATAAAGAGTTTTATATTCCAGCAAAAGAGCAATTATCAGCACAAGCAACTAACAATCGTCAAGGTAGAGGTGATTTGATTACGGGTGAACAAGCTGATGAAGTTTTAAAAATTTTAAAAGATGATGCGGTTAGAACTTATGACAATTATGAAAAAATGTTGAATGAAAGATTTGATGGAACAGTCATTGATGAAAAAAAATCTGGTCTAGCAAGAGAACTTGCAAGAATGAATTTAACATTAAATTCTTATACTCAGTGGTACTGGAAAACTGATCTTTTAAATCTCATGAATTTTTTATTTTTAAGAGGAGATAGTCATGCTCAGTATGAAATTAGAGTTTATGCTGAAAAAATGTTGGATACAGTAAAGAAATGGGTTCCAATTACCCATGCAGCATTTTTAGACTATAGAGTTGGTGCTGCTCATTTATCATCTAAAGGATTAAAAATTGTAAAATCTATGATCAATGGAAATAAAGTTAGCTATGAAGACTCTGGACTTAGTAAAAGAGAGTGGAATGAATTAATGGAAGTAATAGATAAAAAAAATCTTATAGTTAGTTAATTATTTTTGTAATTTTATTTGCAATTTCTAAGAACAGCTTTGAAACTTTATGATCTTTAAATTGATCTACAAAGGGTAAACCCTCATCTGAGTTTTTTCTAAGATTAATATCAATTGGAATTTGTCCTAAAAGTTCTACATTAAATTTACTTGCTATATTTTTTCCTCCATCTTTTCCAAATATAAAATGTTCAATTCCATCATCTGAGGTAAAGCTTGTCATATTTTCAACAATTCCAAGTATTTTAACATTAGTTCTTTTAAACATTTCAATCCCTTTTTTCACATCAATTATTGCAATGTCTTGAGGAGTTGTAATAATTACTGCCCCATCAATATCTATTTCTTGTGAAAAAGTTAACAGAGCATCTCCAGTTCCAGGAGGCATATCGATAATTAAAAAATCAATATTTTCCCACAAAACTTTTCCGGTAAAAGTTTTGATAGTACTTGCAACCATCGGGCCTCTCCAGATCATGGGAGTATCTTCTGAAACCATAAAGCCAATGGACATACATTGAATATTAAATTTACTAATTGGAATTAAATTTATTCCATCCTCACTTTTAGGTTTTTCAAAGATCCCCATCATTTTAGGAATAGATGGGCCATAAATATCAGCATCTAAAATACCAACATTATAATTTAAATTCTTAAGTGCGATTGCAAGATTTACAGCAATTGTTGATTTTCCAACGCCACCTTTTCCACTAGAGATAGCAATAATTTTTTTTACTCCATTTATTTTATTTTTTTTGAATGGAGTTTTCGGCGTAATCTGATCCATAAATTTTTTGCTTAAATTTGCGTCTTTTTCACTCATATCATCTATTGTAATTTACTTTTAAATACCCATTTAAACCTATATTAATTAGCCAAATTTTAAAAATAATATGTCATTAATTAAGACTAATAATAACAAAGATATTTTAAAGAAAGAATCTCCATGGGGTTCACCTTCAAAAAAAAATAATCAGCCTGGGCCCGATAATTCTTCAGTAGATATGGAGGATTTAGCTAAAAAGTTTCAAGATGGACTTAAAAATATATTTGGAGGTTCATCAAAAACACCAGATGCAAAAAAACCAATCGCTCTTTTTATAATTGGTGCTATTGCCGTTTGGGCATTAAGTGGGTTTTACAGAGTTGATGCCGATGAACAAGGTGTTGTTTTAAGATTTGGAAAATATACCAGCATGACTCAGCCTGGATTAAATTATCATTTACCTTATCCAATTGAGTCAGTGATGACTCCAAAGGTTACGCGAGTAAATAGAGTTGATGTTGGCTTTAGATCTTCTGGTGATAGCGCCAGAGGTTCAGTAAGTGATATTAGAGATGAAAGCGCTATGTTAACGGGCGATGAAAATATTGTTGATATAAATTATTCTGTTTTTTGGGTTATTAAAGATGCAAGCAAATATCTTTTCAATATTCAAAACCCAATAGATACTATTAAAACAGTTGCCGAAACTGCAATGCGTGAAATTATTGCAAGAAAAAAAATACAAGTAATTCTAACACAAGGTAGAGCAGAAATTGAAAACGAAGCGCAAAAAATTATGCAGCAAATTCTTGATTCATATAATGCCGGAATTGAAATTACCCAAGTTCAAGCACAAAAATCTGACCCTCCTGCACAAGTAATAGATTCTTTTAGGGATGTTCAGGCTGCTAAAGCCGATAAAGAGCGTTTACAAAATGAGGCGCAAGCATATGCCAATGATGTAATTCCACGAGCTAGAGGAGAAGCTGCCAAAATAGTTCAGGATGCTGAAGCTTATAAGAGAGAAGTTGTTGCTCAAGCTGAAGGAGAAGCAAGTAGGTTTATTGCAATCTACAATGAGTACGCAAAAGCTAAAACTGTTACACAGGAGCGAATGTATCTAGAAACTATGGAGAAAGTTTTGTCAGGTGTTAATAAAATTATCATTGATAAACAATCCGGCTCAGGCGTAGTGCCATATCTACCTTTGCCAGAACTGAAGAAGAATCAAGAACTTCAATTAAAAAAATCAGAGGTGAAGAATTAATGTCAGATAAGATATTTAAAATAGGAATTTTTATATTAGTTTTATTGGGACTTTTAATTTACTCAACTTTTTTTATTGTAAAAGAAACACACCAAGCAATTGTTTTGCAATTAGGTAATCCCAAGAAGGTATATAAAGAAGCCGGCCTTTATTGGAAAATTCCGTTACTACAGAATGTTCAAATGCTTGATAAAAGAGTTTTAGATATTGATGCTCCATCAGAAGAAGTTATTGCATTAGACCAAAAAAGAATAATCGTTGACGCTTACGCTAAATTTATAATTGTCGATCCATTAAAATTTTATATTTCTGTTGGAAATGAAAGAGTTGCTCAATCAAGGTTATCTTCAATTATTAATGCAAAAATCAGAGGTGTTTTGGGTAAAGAAAATTTAGTAAATTTAATCTCAACAAATAGAGTAAAATTAATGAGCCAAATTACAAAGGACGTAGCAGAAGAAGCTAAGGATTTCGGCATTAACGTTATTGATGTTCGTATTAAAAGAGCCGATCTTCCCGCTGCAAATAGTGAGGCTATATTTAAGAGAATGCAAACCGAAAGAACAAGAGAAGCAAAAGAATTTAGAGCTGAGGGTTTTGAATTAGGTCAAACTATAAAATCTAAAGCTGACAAAGAAGTTACAATTATACTAGCTGAAGCTAGAAAAAAATCTCAAATTCTTAGAGGAGAGGGCGATGGACAAAGAAATAAAATATTTGCAGATGCCTTTGGTAGAGATCCAGAATTTTTTAGTTTTTATAGAGCCATGCAATCTTATGAAAAATCTTTAATAAGTGGCAGTGAAACATCGCTAGTGTTATCTCCTGATAGTGAGTTTTTTAGATATTTTGGAGAGTCTGGCTTAAATAAGATTTTAAAAAAATAAAGAATGAACGAGATTTTTACAGCAATTGGTTTGTTGCTGTTTATCGAAGGATTACTTTATACAATTTTTCCAGGTGGAATGAAAAAAATGCTAAATTCTATGAAGGATTTATCTGAGCAAAAATTAAGGGTTGGAGGGCTTATTTTTGCCATTATAGGATTTATAATAGTGGCTTATATTAAAAAATTTCTATGAAAAATTTTAAAAGTTTCTTACTAATTATATTTTTTAATATTTTATTAATTTCAAATTTAAACTCAAAAGAAGTTCCTGATTCTTTTGCTGATTTAGTAGAAAAATTAACCCCATCCGTTGTTAATATTTCAGCGACCAGAGTAGTAGAGACAAGAAGTCAAAATCCATTTCCATTTCAATTTCCGCCAGGGCATCCTTTTGAAGATTTATTTAAAGATTTTGATAGAGGAGGCAGTCCGCAAAAAAGAAAATCACAGGCTTTAGGTTCTGGTTTTATAATTGATAAAGCGGGAATTATAATTACAAATAATCATGTCATACAAAGTGCTGAGGGAATTTTTGTAAAGTTAACAAATGGCAAAGAATATGAGGCAAAAGTTTTAGGAACTGATCCTACAAGCGATATTGCTGTCATTAAAATAACAACTAAAGATACTTTAAAATCAGTTTCCTTTGGAGATTCTGATAAAGCAAGAGTTGGAGATTGGGTGGTTGCAATTGGAAACCCTTTTGGATTAGGTGGAACAGTGACCGCTGGAATTATTTCGGCTCGAAATAGGGACATAAGTCTTGGTAGATATGATGATTTTATTCAAACAGATGCTGCAATAAATGTTGGAAATTCAGGAGGACCCTTATTTAATTTAAAAGGTGAAGTTGTTGGAATAAATAGTGCAATATTATCTAATTCAGGTGGATCAGTTGGAATAGGTTTTGCTATTCCATCCAATCTTGCAAAAAATGTAATTGATCAAATAATTAATACCGGAGAAATTAAGAGAGGATATATTGGAGTTAGAATACAGGAAGTTACAAAAGAGATCGCAGATAGTCTTGGCCTAAAAAATGTCGAAGGGGCATTAATTTCGAGCGCTGCAACTGATGGACCTGCAAATAAAGCAGGTATTCTTGCAGGAGACGTAATACTTGAGTTTAATAATATTAAAGTTGAAAACTATAGAAGACTTCAAAAAATTGTAGCAGAAACGCCAATTGGAAAAAATGTTGATGTAAAAATTTGGAGAAATAAGCAAATAATTACAAGAAATATAAAAGTTGCAAGACTTGAAGAGACAGTTGAAAGTAGGAGAGACAATAATAGGCAATCAACTCCAACCTCAGTATCCATTAAAGAACTTGGAGTTAAAATTAGAAATATTACTAACGAAGACGTTGAAAAAAGACCTGCCTTGAAAGATAAAAAAGGTGTCTTGATTATAGAAATAAGAGGAGATGGTCCGCTTGCATTACTTCCTATTCAAGAGGGTGAAGTGATTACTGCAGTTGGCAATAATCCTGTTTTCGATATAAAAAATTTTGAAGATCAATTTAAAAAAGAAATTAAAAAAAATACAAATTCTATTTTATTGACAATTTTTGATAGCAACAACCAAAGTAAATTTATTGGTGTAAAAATTAAATAATTTTTTACCAATGCAAAAAATTATTCTTATCGCAGGACCAACAGGTTCTGGTAAATCAGAAATTGCATTAAGACTTGCTAAAGAAGTAGATGGTGAAATTATTAATGCTGATAGCATGCAAGTTTATAAAGAAATTAAAACTTTATCAGCAAGACCAGAAAAAATTCTTAATGTTACGCATTATCTTTATGGCAATGTTTCTGTAAAAAATAATTTTTCAGCTGGCGAATGGTTAAAGAAAGTTAAATTAAATTTAAGAAAAATCTTAAATAAAAAAAAGATACCGATTTTTGTTGGTGGTACAGGATTATATTTTAAATTATTGACTGAAGGTATTTCTAATATTCCAAAAATTACAGATTCTATTAGAGTAAAAGCAAGAAGATTAAATAAGAAATTAGGTAATGATAAATTTTATAACTTACTTATAAAATTAGATCCTCTAGTTGAGAATAGGATAAAACAAAATGATACACATAGGTTAATTAGAGCTTATGAAGTTATAGTTTTTACAAAAAAATCCTTAATTGAGTGGCAAAAAAATAATAAAAACGAATTTGGTAATTATAGATTTATAAAAATATATATTAATCCTGAAAATAATTATCTACACAACTTACTTAGGTTGCGTCTTAAAAAAATGTTCGAATTAAATGCAATTGATGAAGTAAAAAAGTTTTACAAACTAAAAATAAACAAAACTTTACCTGCTAATAAAATTTTAGGAATAGAAGAGATTAAGAAATACTTGGATAAAAAAATTTCCATAGAGCAAGCATTTGAAGAAACTTTTATAAGAACAAGAAGATATGTAAAAAGACAAAGAACTTGGTTTAGAGGACATATGAAAGACTGGATTAGTATTTTTCACCCTAATTTTGATATTTTAACAAAAAAAATTGTAAAATTAGTTACTTCATCTTGACCGTTAAATTAACTAGTTTAGATTGAATTTTCGGAAAATTTATATGTCACAAATAACTGGAGCAGAAATAGTTTTCAAAGCTTTTGCCGATCACGGCGTTGAATATATTTTTGGTTATCCAGGTGGTGCTATTCTTCCATTATATGATGAATTAAAAAATCATAAAAAAATTAAACATATTCTTGTCAGACACGAGCAAGGAGCGGGACATGCAGCAGAGGGTTATGCAAGATCATCAGGTAAGCCCGGAGTTGTTTTGGTTACTTCAGGTCCAGGCGCAACAAATATGGTGACAGCGTTAACAGATGCTTACATGGACTCAATCCCATTAGTTTGTGTCACTGGTCAAGTTCCAACTCATTTGATTGGAACAGATGCATTTCAAGAGTGTGATACCACTGGCATTACACGGCCGTGCACAAAGCATAATTGGTTAGTGAAAGATATTAAAGATCTGCCAATAATTATGCACAAAGCTTTTCATATAGCGACTAGTGGAAGACCAGGGCCAGTTTTAGTTGATATTCCAAAAGATATTCAATTTCAAAAAACAGAATATGTAAAAAAAGAAGATGTAATCCAAAAAATTAATAAAGTTGTAACTGAGATTGACTCTTCTGAATTAGATAAAATTATCGATTTAATTTATAAATCAAAAAAACCAATCATTTACTCTGGTGGCGGAGTTGTAAATTCTGGAGATAAAGCTTCAGCCTTACTGGAGGATTTAGTTCGTATGACTGGTTTTCCTATAACTTCAACTTTGCAAGGGTTAGGAGCATTTCCAGGAGACGACCAACAATTTATTGGGATGCTAGGGATGCATGGAACGTACGAGGCAAATAATGCCATGCATGACTGTGATTTGATGATAAATATTGGCGCTCGTTTTGATGATCGGATCACAGGTAAAATAGATAAATTTTCACCAGGATCTAAAAAAATTCATATTGATATTGATCCGTCATCTATTAATAAAATTATAAAAGTTGATCATGCAGTTGTTGGTGATGTTGAAAATGTTTTAAATAAACTGATTACAGTTTTTAAGAAAAAATATCCTAATTTCAAAAATTCAAATAAAGAAAATATTAGTCAATGGTGGAAGCAAATTAACAAATGGAGAGAAAAAAATTGTTTAGCATTTGTTCAAGGAAAAAAAACTATTAAACCACAATATGCAATTGAAAGATTATATGAACTAACAAAAAATCAAGACACTTTTATTACAACCGAAGTAGGCCAGCATCAAATGTGGGCTGCCCAATATTATAAATTTAAAAAACCAAAAAGATGGATGACTTCAGGGGGTCTTGGAACTATGGGATTTGGTCTTCCCGCTGCAATTGGTGTTCAACTTGCAAATCCTGGAAAATTAGTTGTTGATATTGCTGGCGAGGCTTCAATTTTGATGAATATTCAAGAATTGTCCACTGCAGTTCAGTATAGACTTCCAGTTAAAATATTTATCATAAATAATCAATACATGGGAATGGTTAGACAATGGCAAGAGTTATTGCATGAAAAAAATTATGCAGAAAGCTATACAGAGGCTTTGCCAGATTTTGTCAAACTTGCAGAAGCTTATGGGGCTATTGGGATTAGAGCAACTACGCCTGAAGAGTTAGATTTAAAAATTAAACAAATGATTAAATCAGATAAACCAGTTCTTTTTGATTGTGTTGTAGATAAAGTTGAAAACTGTTTTCCAATGATACCTTCAGGAAAAGCACATAATGAAATGATTTTAAATCCAGCAGATGAGAAAGAAAATAAAATTTCTAAAGCAGGAAAGGTATTGGTATGAAAAAGCCCTTATCAGCATATCCGGACTCTATAAAAACAGAGCAAACTGAAAGACATATCATGGTTGTTTGGGTGGATAATGAAGCTGGAGTATTAGCAAGAGTTTCAGGGCTATTTTCTGGCCGAGGTTATAACATTGAGTCATTAGCAGTTGCGCAGGTAGATGATGAAAAAAATATATCTAGAATTACTATCGCAACGAATGGAACAAATTCTGTTATAGAACAAATAAAAGCTCAATTACTAAAACTTATTCCTGTTTACAAAGTTGCCTCTTTCCCAGTGGATGATAAGTCAATTTTTAGAGAGTTAGCTTTAGTAAAAATTATAGCTGATAAAAAAAATCTTGAAAAAGCCAAAGAAATTTGTAATTCTTACAAAGCGCAATATCTTGATACAACCAATACTTCTTTTATTGTAGAATTTCATTCAACAAGACGAGAAATAGATCGTTTCATTAAGGAATTAAAACCTTATGGAATCGCAAGCGTTGCAAGAACTGGTCCTTTAGCAATGGCAAAGGGAGCAGAAATAACTGAGGCAAACAAAGGAAAAGTTATATGAAAATTTTTTATGAAAAAGACGCTAATCAAAATTTAATTAAGGATAAAAAAGTTGCAATTTTTGGTTTTGGAAGCCAAGGACATGCGCATGCTTTAAATTTAAAAGATAGTGGAGTTAAAGAATTAGTTGTTGCTTTAAGAGAAGATTCTCCAAGTCGTAAAAAAGCAGAAGCAAGTGGATTAAAAGTTATGAGTTTGTCAGATGCTGCAGAATGGGCTGATGTTGCAATGATTTTGACACCTGATGAATTGCAATCGCAAATTTATAAAAATCATATTGAACAAAGAATGAGACAAGGAACAACTTTAGCTTTTGCCCATGGCTTAAATATTCATTTTGATCTTATTAGTGCACGAAAAGATTTAGATGTTTTTATGATTGCTCCTAAAGGACCAGGTCATTTAGTTAGAAGTGAATTTCAAAAAGGGGGTGGGGTACCATGCCTAATGGCTGTTCACCAGGACGGATCAGGAAAAGCGAGAGAGCTCGCATTATCTTATGCAAGTGCTATTGGTGGTGGAAAATCTGGAATCATAGAGACAACATTTAGAGAAGAGTGCGAAACAGATTTATTTGGAGAGCAAGCAGTTTTGTGTGGAGGTTTAGTTGAACTAATTAAAAAAGGTTATGAAACTTTAGTTGAAGCTGGATACACGCCAGAGATGGCATATTTTGAATGTTTACATGAAGTAAAATTAATTGTTGATTTAATTTATGAAGGGGGAATTGCTAATATGAATTATTCAATTTCAAATACTGCTGAATATGGAGAATATATTTCAGGACCTAAAATTATAGATGACAAGACAAAAGATAGAATGAGAGAAGTATTAAAAGATATTCAATCTGGAAAATTTACTAAACTTTGGATGGATGAAAATAAGATAGGCCAGAAAAATTTTTTAAGAATGAGAAAAGAATTATCAGAGCATCCTATAGAAAAAGTTGGTGAAAAACTAAGAGCCATGATGCCTTGGATTGGTAAAAATAAGCTCGTTGATAAAAGCAAGAATTAAGATTATTTAATAAAATTAAGCTTACTTACTTGTTAAAAAATCGACGAAATCTTGAAAAATATATATCAGTAGATTTTTAATTTTAGCTAAATTAAGTTTAAAAAATATGGCAAAAAGTAATAATCAAATCATTATTTTTGACACGACATTAAGAGATGGAGAACAATCTCCTGGCGCTTCAATGAGTCTTGAAGAAAAAGTACAAATTGCTCATGCATTTGAAGATTTAGGCGTTGATGTTATGGAGGCTGGTTTTCCAGCTGCCTCTAATGGTGATTTTGAAGCCGTATCTGAAATTGCAAAAATTTTAAAAAAAACTATTCCCTGTGGATTAGCTAGAGCTGTCAAAGCAGATATAGAAAAATGCAAAGATGCATTAAAACATTCAAAGCGTTTTAGGATTCATACATTTCTTTCTACAAGTCCTTTACATATGAAGCATAAATTAAAAAAAACACCAAAGGAAGTTTTGGAATTAATTAAAGATAGCGTTTCTTTAGCCAGAAGATTCACCGATGATGTTGAGTGGTCACCAGAGGATGGAACTAGAACTACACCAGATTTTTTATGTAAAACTGTAGAGCTTGCAATTAAATGTGGAGCGAAAACAATTAATATTCCTGATACTGTAGGTTATACAATCCCAGATGAGTACTACAAAACAATTAAATTATTATTTGATAAGGTTCCAAATATAGACAAAGCGATCGTTTCAACCCATTGTCATAATGATCTTGGACTTGCTGTTGCAAATTCATTAGCAGGAGTAAAAGCTGGTGCACGACAAATTGAATGTACAATTAATGGTATTGGCGAAAGAGCAGGAAATGCTGCCTTAGAAGAAATTGTAATGGCAATCAAAACTCGAAGTGATTTAATGCCATATAAAACAAATATTAATACTAAAAAAATTAGCAGCTGTTCAAAATTGGTAGCAAATGTCACAGGTTTCCCAGTTCAATTTAATAAAGCAATTGTTGGAAAAAATGCTTTTGCTCATGAGTCAGGAATTCATCAGGATGGAATGTTAAAAAATAAAAAAACTTATGAAATCATGACACCAGAAAGTGTTGGAGTTACAAAATCTTCTTTAGTTATGGGAAAGCATTCTGGAAGAAATGCATTTAAAGATAAAGCTGCAGAATTAGGTTATCCAGATTTAAATGAAGAATTAGTAAATAATACTTTTAAAAAATTTAAAGATTTAGCTGATAAAAAAAAACATGTTTTCGATGAAGATATTATTGCATTAATAGATGATGATTTAATGAAACATAATAATGCAATTAGTTTATCATCTTTGGAAGTTATTGCGGGTACTAAAGGGCCTCAAAAAGCAAAAATCGAACTTATGATTTATGATGAAATTAAAAAAACAGAGACTGAAGGTGATGGACCTGTGGATGCAATATTTAAAGCAATAAAAAAAATCTATCCTCATAATGTCAATCTTCAGCTTTATCAGGTGCAGGCAGTAACAGAGGGAACTGATGCGCAAGCAACGGTCAGTGTGAGAATTGAGGAAAAAGGCAAGATTTCTGTGGGCCAGGCCGCAGATACGGATACTCTTGTCGCTTCAGCAAAAGCGTATATAAACGCACTAAATAAATTAATTATTAAGAGAAAAAGAACTGCACCAAGCCCAGACTTGAGTGCCTCTGCTTAATTAGGAAAAAAATATGTTTGATAAACTATTTGGATTTTGGTCAACAGACATGGCAATTGATTTAGGAACAGCGAACACATTAGTTTATGTTCGTGGAAAAGGAATCGTGCTTAATGAACCATCTGTCGTTGCTGTTATTTCTAGAAATGGAAGAAATGAAGTTTTGGCTGTTGGTGAAGAGGCAAAACAAATGTTGGGACGAACACCTGGAAATATTACAGCAATTAGACCTATGAAAGATGGTGTGATCGCAGATTTTATTGTTACAGAAGAAATGATCAAACATTTTATTAGAAAAATTCATAAGAGAAATGCTTTTGCAAATCCTAGAATTATTATTTGTGTACCAACAGGATCAACACCAGTTGAAAGAAGAGCCATTCAAGAAGCTGGTTATGCAGCTGGAGCACGTAAAGTACAACTTATAGAAGAACCGGTGGCAGCAGCTATCGGAGCGGGTCTTCCAATATCAGAGCCTCAGGCATCTATGATTGTTGATATAGGTGGCGGAACAACTGAGATTGCAGTCATGTCTTTAGGTGGAATTGTTTACTCTCATTCTTTAAGAATTGCTGGTGATGCAATGGACACAGCAATTATTAATTTTATGAAGAAAAAATTTAATTTATTGATTGGAGACTCAACGGCAGAAAAAATTAAAAAAGAAATAGGATCTGCGATTCCAACAGGCTCTGAAAAAACTTTTTTAATGAAAGGAAGAGATATTAGAACTGGAACTCCTAAAGAAGTTATTTTAACAGAAAAAGATACTGCTGAAGCTTTAGAAGGAGTTGTGAGTCAGATTGTTAATGCTGTTAAACATGCTTTAGAAAATACTCCACCAGAATTATCTTCAGATTTAGTTGATTCTGGAATGGTATTAGCAGGAGGTGGTGCATATTTAAAAAATTTAGACAAACTTATTAAAAAAGAGACTGGATTACCAGTTACTATTGCAGAAGATGCATTATCATGTGTTGCAATTGGAACTGGCAAGGCTTTAGAGCAAGAAGGAATATTTTCTTCTATGCTAACTTCATATTAAAAAGTTATATAAATATAATATGAGTCAAAATAGGCTTGCAAGAAGCTCAACTCCAGGCGTTTCCGCACTACAAAAAACTATCAGCAAAAAATTTCTACTTCCTTTTTATATTATAGTTTCCTTTTTATTTTTATTTTCAGAAAAAAGTGATTTTAAGGCAATAAGATTTTTAAAAGCATTAATTAATGATGGAATTACCTATAGTGTTTATGTTGTTAATACACCAATTAATCTTATCTCTGACCTAAGCAGGTCTGCCCGACAGTATTTAAATTTTAATATTGTTTTAGAAAATAAAAAACTAAAAGATCAAATTGAACAATTAAATGCTGAAAAAAGAGAATTACAATTTTTTAAAAATGAGAATGATAATTTAAAAAGAGTTTTAGGAATTAAAAATAAAGATGATTATGTATCTATTTATGCAAAAATAATTCATGAAGATACTAATGAGTTTGCTAAAAATATAATTCTATCAATAGGATCTAACGACGGGGTACAGTTAGGACAAGCAATTGTGCTTAATAATGTTTATCTTGGAAAAATTTCAGAAGTTAATTTATTTAGTTCAAAGGCTATGGTTGTTACGGATTTAAATAGTAGAGTTCCAGTTGTTATTCCGTCAAGGGGCGTTAATGCAATTTTAAAAGGAAATGGTCTAGCAGGGTCACAACTACTTTTCCTTCCACAAAATGCCGTATTAGAAAATAATGATCAAATTTACACCTCAGGTTCAGACGGGGTTATAAAAGAGGGTCTGTATATTGGAAAAATAGTTACTGATAATAAAAAAGATATTAAGAAAAGAAAATATTCCGTCGATCTTGGTTTCAAAGAGCATCAATTAAATTATGTTTCAGTTTTAAAAGTTAAAAAATAATGAGTTCTATTTTAGAAAAAATTAAATTTTATTCTGCTCATATTATTTTCATCTTAATTTGTATTAATGATAGTATTTTTATTAATACCTGGATTGCGCCTGGTCCAATTATAAATATTAAATATATACTTGTTTTTTATTTTTCTTTTTTTGATAAAGGACGTTTTTCAATTACATTTCTTTTTCTCGTTGGATTAATCTTTGACTCGTTACAAGGAATGCCTTTTGGAATGACATCTATATGCTTCATTCTTTTAAGTATATTAGCTGCATATTTGAAACAGAGAAGAACACAGATAAATTTTCAAAATGAATTTATTGCTTTTGCTATATCGTTGTTCGTTACACAGGTTGTATCGGTTATAATTCTAAATTACTTTTCACCAGTTCCTTTTGAGTATCTATTATTAGCAATCAACTTCATCGTAAGTCTTGTCTTTTATCCAGTTATAAGGACTTTGCTTAAAGTTTTTTATCATTACTAATTTCATGCTTAATCTAACTAAATTAGAAAAAGAAAAAATCTTAAAATATCTTTATAAAAATTATCAAAATATTAATTTTGATAATATTGATAAGGATGATTTCTTTAAAAAAAATACTGGGCTAAATTTTTTTGAAAAAGAAGAATTATTACTTGCAGTTAGTAGTCTAGTATTTGAGGATTTAGACAAGAATTTTTTAAAAGAAACTAAATCTAATATAAATAAGATTACAAAAACTAATGATAAAATTTCTTTTTTATTAAATAAAAGATTTCAATTGGAGGCGAGAAATAAGAATTTAATTAAGAAAATTTTTATACATTTAATAAAAAATAATAACTCAAATAAGGTATTAAATTACATTTATTCTGTTGCCGACATTATCTGGAAGATCTCTAGCGATCGATCTGTTGATTTTAATTATTATACAAAAAGATTAATACTATCATCTGTTTATTTAAAAATTTTGATCTTAATTTTTTATAGAGATAATTTAACCGAGAAAGATATTGAATTAGAAATCCAGAAATCTTTAGAGCATATAAAATTATTATCTCAATTTAAAATAAAGTTTAATTTTTTAAAAAATGTCAAAGAATTTTTTAGCTTTTTTTCTATTCAAAAAGCTGGTCGTGGTTTTTAAATTATTTTAGTTATATGTCCCATTTTTCTTTTATCTTTAATTTCTTTTTTTCCATAATCATAAAAGAATTCCTTCTTTGTAATGTTTTTTGATCTATATTTTTCAATATCAAATCCTAGTATGTTATACATAGTCGCTTTATAAATTCTTTTTGGTTTTTTTAATTTAAGATTACAAACAGCTCTTATGTGGTTTTCAAACTGACTAACATTATAAGCATTCAATGTTAAATGTCCCGAATTGTGAACTCTAGGAGCAATTTCATTAACTAATAATTTGTTTTCTTTAGTTACAAAAAATTCAACACACATAGTTCCAATATAGTTTAATTTATTTATTATTTTTTTTGAGATTTCTCTTGCCTCATTATTTAATTTCCTACTAATGTTTGCTGGAATTTTAGATTTTTCAAGTATTTGATGTTTATGAAGGTTTTCAAAAGCATCAAAGGCTACAGTTTTTGATTTATTTCTAGAAATAACCATAGAAATTTCTTTTTTAAAATTAACTAATTTTTCAATTATATATTCATTATTTTTAAAAGAATATTTTAAAAAATTTTTTTTATCCTTGAAAAATATCTGTCCTTTGCCATCATATCCAAAACGTGTTGTTTTTACAAATGCAGGAAAAAAACTGTTATTTATTTTTCTTTTATTAACTTTTTTTAAGTAATAAAATTCAGTTGTTTTTATTCCTATTGAATTTAAAAAATTTTTTTCTTTTAACCTGTCTTGAAGAATTCTTATTATAGAAGGTTTTGGAGACACTGTAATTTTTTTTTCAACATAGTCCAAGGTTTGAAATGGTATATTTTCAAATTCAAATGTCGCTAAATCAATATTCTTAATAAAAAAATCTAATTTTTTTTTATTTTTGTAATTTGAGATAATAAAATCATCACTGTGATAGATTGCAGGAGAGTCAAAACTATCAGTAAAAACAAAGGTTCTAATATTAAGTTTTTTTGCTGATTGAACTAAAAATTTTCCTAACTGACCACCCCCAAATATCCCAAGGGTAAAGGTTTTTTTATTCATTTCTTGGGACTATGTTTTACCGATAAAGTTTGCTTGTTTCTCCATATTCGTAAATTATTTGCAATTTTTTTATTATTAAGACTTAAGATTGAGGCAGCATAAAGAGCTGCATTTTTCGCTCCTGTTTCTCCTATTGCAACTGTTCCAACAGGAATACCAAATGGCATCTGAACGATTGATAATAAACTGTCTAGTCCTTTTAATGATTTTGTTTCCATTGGAACCCCAATGACAGGCAAATCTGTAATTGCAGCAATCATACCTGGTAAATGCGCGGAGCCACCAGCTCCGGCAATGATAACTGCTAAATTATTTTTTTTTGCAGACTTAGCAAAATCTACTAACCTCATAGGTGTTCTATGTGCTGATACAATTTTTACAATGTATTGGATTTTTAATTTTTTTAAAATCTCTGCAGACTTTTTAAGCGTTGACCAGTCTGATTTGCTTCCCATAACTATAGAAACAATAGATTTATTTTTTATCTTAAAAGACATATTAGTTATAAAATAAGTTAAATTACTTATTAGCTTCTAATTTTAATTTTGCTTTTTTTTGGCTCTCAACTCTTCTATTTGCTTTTTCCACTGCTTTTTGTAGATCATTTTGAGTACATAAGTTTAAGGCCACAGGATCTTTTGGTGTTATATTTGCAATATTCCAATGCTTTCTACTTTTAACAGAATCCACAGTACTTGTAGTCGTACCAACAAGTTTTGAAATCTGTCCTTCTGATAATTGGGGATAATTTTTAATCAACCAAGCAATAGCATCTGGTCTATCCTGTCTTTTTGAAAGAGGAGTATATTTTGGCCCTACAACAGTTTTAATTTCGTAATCCAAAACTTTTTTATTAATAGACAATGATCTGTTAGGATCTTTGCTACACTCTTCAATTTCTTCTCTTGTTAATTGATTTGCAAGTATTGGATTATATGCTTTTATTCCAACAGCAACGTCACCATCTGCAATACCTTTAATTTCAAGTTCATGAAGCTGACAAAAATCTGCTATTTGTTTGAAAGTGAGACTTGTATTTTCAAGTAGCCATACTGCCGTCGCTTTTGGCATTAAGGGTTTGTCTAACATAGGTATTTATTTTTTAACGGTTTTAGTTGTAAGATTTTCAAATTTTTTATTAAATTTACTAACTCTTCCTTTATCAATAATTTTTTGTGAACCGCCTGTCCAAGCAGGATGAGATATCGGATCAATATCTAATTTCATCACGTCGTTTTCTTTTCCCCAAGTGGATAAAGTTTCAAACTGGGTCCCATCAGTCATTACAACTTTTATCTTATGTGTTTTTGGGTGTATTTTTTCTTTCATAAATTTAGAAGAAAGTTTTTATAGCAAAACTAGATAAATAGACAACACTTGTTAGCGAATAAACTGATCATTTATTAACTTTTTTAACTAAACATAAATAAAATATTATTGTTAGTACAAGAATTGTTGAGTTTACGTAAAAAGGCATGTCTTTTCCAAAAAATAAAAACAAAACACCAGCGGTAGGTTGGCCAATAAATCTAGATATTGATTGAGCAGAATAAGCAGCACCTAAAGCAAATCCTTTTTCATTTTTAGAACATTTTTTGGATACTAAGCTATTCAAACAAGGGTTTGTAACACCAATTCCATAACAAAGAAAAAATATTGCAACTGGAACTAAATAAATATTTGAGGTTGGGATTAATAAAAAACCAAAAATTAAAAATAAAATTCCACTTTTTATTAACTGTATTTCGTTAAAAAATTTTAGTAGCGCCCTTAAAATAAATCCCTGAACTATAATTTGGCTTAAACCAGCATACAACATAACTATCCCAACTTCTCTTGGGCCCCATACAAAAGTTTCTTTTATCCAGATTGCAAAAATACCCTCCATTCCAGAAAAACCAAAATAAACTATGAAAATAATTAAAAAAAATGGAAGTAAGATTTTTTTTTTCATTAATCTAAATTGCAAGTAGATTTTAGTAAATGAAGTTTTTATTGAAAAATTATTAAAAGTTTTTTTAGATTCTTTTAAAAAAAAAGTTACAAATAATAAATTAAAAATATTAATTAAACAGGCAATCCAAGCAACATTTGAAAGTGTCATGATAGTAAAATTTGATCCGGCAACTAATCCGCCAAGTAATGGCCCCACAGTAAACCCTAAACCAAAAGCAACTCCAAATAAGCCCATACCTTTAGCTCGATTTTTCTTAGTGGTAATGTCAGCAATATAAGCTGTTCCAACGGAAACGTTATTCTTAAATAAACCAGCAATAATTCTTGATAAAAATATCATCAATAAACTTCCACTAATTGCTAATATTAAATTTGCAAAAATCTCTGCAAAACAATTTAAGATGATAAGTGGTTTTCTTCCGAACCTATCAGACAAGCTACCCCAAAGTGGAGAGGTAAAAAATTGAAAAAAAGAAAAAGATCCAAAAATTATTGTTATTAAGAGAATATTTCCACCATACTCATAAATTAGAAATGGTAATGTTGAAATTAAAACTCCACTAAATGCAAGGACATCAATAAATAAAAAAGTTAGAATTTTTAGCATTTAAAATTTACGCAAGTAACGCAATAAGGTCTTTATCGATTTTTGAATTTGTAGCTAGCAGATTTTTATCTTCAATATATTTATCTCCACCTTTAAAATCAGTGACTGTGCCACCGGCTTCTTTAACAATTATAACTCCAGCAGCAATATCCCAATAATTTAGGTTTCTCTCCCACACTCCATCACACCTACCGCTTGCGAGATAGGCAAGATCTAACGCTGAACTACCAAATTTTCTAGTTGCTGCTACTTTTTTGCTGACAGTTTCATACTCTTTAAAAAAAATTTCTTTATTTTTATAAGAGAGAATAGGTCCGCCTGTTAGAATAACACATTCGTCTATATTTTTTCTTGAAGAAACACGTATTCTTGAATTATTTAAGTATGCGCCTTTACCTTTTTCAGCATAAAACATTTCATTAGTTATAGGATTAAAAATCATACCGCATATAATTTCTTTATTTTTTTCCAGACCTATAGAGATTGCAAAGTAAGGAACGCCATGTAAAAAATTTGTAGTTCCATCGATTGGATCAATAATCCATCGAAACTCTATATTTTTTCCGGACGAACCGCTTTCTTCAGCCAAAAATGAATAATCAGGTCTCGCAAGAGACAATTCGTTTATAATTATCTTTTCAGTTCTCTTGTCTGAATTGGTAACAAAATCTCCAGGACCTTTTTTTGATACTTGTAACTTTTCTATTTCACCAAAGTCGCGAATTAATAGTTTGGATGCTTTTTTGCAAGCCTTCTCCATGACATTGAGATTTGCCGACAGTAAAGGCATTAGCTTACTTTTTTTAAATACTCTTGCGTTTCTGTATCTACAATTATTTTATCACCTTGATTTATAAATGCTGGCACCATTATCTTAAGCCCATTTTGTATCGTTGCAGGTTTAAAAGAGCCAGAAGCAGTTTGTCCTTTTACAACAGATTCTGTTTCAAGAACTTCATATTCTACGGACCTTGGTAAAATAATGTTCAAAGGCTTGTCTTGATAAAATTCAATAGTAACTTCTAAGTTTTCTTTTAAAAATTTTTCGCAATCCTCAATAATAGATTTATTGATTGATATTTGTTCAAAATTTGCACTATCCATAAAAAAGAACTCATCGTTAGCTGAATATAAAAATTGAAATTTTTTTTCTTCAAGACTTGCTCTTTCCACTGTTTCGTCTGCTCTAAATCTTTCATTCAATTTTGTACCCTTAGTAATACTTTTAAGTTCTACTTGATTGTGTGATCGTAGATTGCCACGATTTGATGTTTGGTTTTTAAGGCATTTCCAAAGATCATTTTTATATTCAATGATGTTGCCAACCCTGATGTCTGATCCTAAAATTTTCATATTTATTCTGAGAACATATATCTATTTTTTAAACATGTTTACAGCAGTTAATGGGTTTTTCATGTTACTTTTCCATATACTGGCTGAGCAGGCTATGTAATTTGCGCCAGCATTTAATATTTTTTTATAATTTTTTTGATTAATTCCTCCTATGGCAACAATAGGTTTTTTAAAACTTTCTTTCGCCCATCTAATCAAACTCAATTTAGCTCTATATTTTACTTTCTTAGTTTTTGTAGGATAAAAAGCACCAAAAGCCACATAACTAGCTTTATTAGTAATAGCTTTTGAAGCAAGTATTTTAGAATTGTGACAAGTTATTCCAATAATTGAATTTTTTTTCAATACTTTTTTTGCAAAATTAATAGACATATCTTGTTGACCAAGATGGCAGCCATCAGCGTTTAATATTTTTGCAATATATGGATCATCATTGATAATAAAATTAACTTTATATTTTCTAGTAAGTTTTATTATTTTTTTTCCAAGAAATATAATCTGCTTTCTTTTTTGATTCTTAACTCTAAGTTGAAAAAATTTTATAATGTTACTTGTAAAAACAAGTTCCAGTTTTTTAAGAAATATTTTATGATTTGTAATTCTTTCAGGAGAAATTAAGTAAAGAAATTTACTCAATAAATTAAGCTGCTTTTTTTTCTAAATCTAATTTCCATTTACCGATTGAGGCAAGACTATTCATTTCAGATCTTACATCAAAAACTGCTTGAACAGTAACCCTATCATTAATATTTTTTGCCCAAGTTTTTAATGCACTTTGCTGTAGCGCTCTACCGTATGAAAATGTAAAAGCAAAATTTGTATCATTAATTTTATTAATAGAGTTAAGGTTCTCAGTTGCTTCAATTTCACTTTGCCCACCTGAAAGAAAAGCTATTCCAGGAACTTCTTTTGGAACATTTCTTTTAAGACAATCAAGAGTTTTCTCAGCAACTTCTCCAGTTATATTTTTTTTTCCAGACTCAGAACCATTTAATATCATATTAGGTTTTAACACTATTCCTTTCAAATTTACTTTGTGAATAGCGAGTTGATGAAAACATTCATTTAATACTGCAGAAGTTACTTCATAACATTTTTTAATATCATGGTTACCGTCCATTAAAACTTCAGGTTCAACAATTGGAACCATATTTGTGTCTTGAACAATGGCAGCGTATCTTGCAAGTGCATGGGCGTTTGCAACTATTGAAGTTTTCGATGGATAGATATTTGATATTTCATAGACAGCTCTCCATTTAGTAAATCTTGCTCCTAATTTATAATATTCAATTAATCTTTCTTTTAGACCATCCAGTCCTTCAGTAATTTTTTCATCATTTGAAAGAGCAAGTGGTTTCACCCCTCTATCAACTTTAATTCCAGGAATAATTCCTTGGTCACTAAGTATTTTTGAAATAGTTCTACCATTGGATGCAGTTTGTTTTATTGTTTCGTCAAACAAGATTACTCCACTTATAAAATCTTTAATTTTTTTGGATGTGAAAAGAGTTTCTCGAAAATTTAATCGATTTTCTTCTGTGGAGGGAATTTTTATAGAATCTAACCTTTTAGTCATTGTGCTATTACTTTCGTCAGCGGCTAAAATTCCTTTGCCTTTTTGCACCATTGCAAGTGCAATAGACTCGATACTGTTCATAGAACTAATCTTTTAGTTATTTAAAAATTATTTTTCAAGGACTTTTAGCCCAGGAAGTATTTTTCCCTCAAGCCATTCTAAAAAAGCACCACCTGCAGTTGAGATATAACTAAAACCATCTTCAGCTTTTGCTTTTTTAATTGCTGCAGCAGTATCACCACCGCCAGCTATGGATGTTAATAATTTTTTTTGTGTATTAATTTTAATTAATTTTGCAACTTCATTACTGCCATTAGCAAATAGATCTTTTTCAAAAAATCCTAGCGGACCATTCCATAGTAGAGTTTTTGATAAATTAATAATTTCACTAATACTTTTTATAGTATTAATACCAATATCAAAAATAATATCATTAGCCTCTATCTCAGATAAATTTTTATTTTTACCAGAGGTGTTTTCACTAGTTGAGACAACAACATCTTTTGGAATTATTAGTTTGCAGTTATATTCTTTAGCTATGGAAATAATTTTCTTTATGGTTTCTTCTTTATTAGGCTCAAACAAAGATTTACCAATCTGAAAATTATTATATTTTATAAAATTATTGGCCATGGCACCACCAATAATCATAAAATCGACTTTTTTAATTAAATTTGAAATTAAATCAATTTTTGTAGATATTTTTGAACCACCAATAATACAAGTAATAGGTTTATTAGATTTATTAAAAATTTTTTCTAAAGAATTTAATTCATTAAAAATTGTTTCTCCCGCATAAGATTTTATAAATTTCGTTATTCCGGTTACTGACGCGTGTGCTCGATGAGAGCATGAAAATGCTTCATTTATATAAATATCTGCAAGATTTGCTAATTGTTGAGAAAATTCAAGATCATTTTGTTCTTCTTCTTTGTGAAATCTAATATTTTCTAAAAGAAACAACTCTTTATCTGACTGTCTAATACTGTTCTTAGTTTCATTATTCAAATAATTATTTAAGAAGACTATGTCTTTTTTAAAAATATTTTCTAATTTATTTTTAACCTGATCTAGAGATAATCCTTCTTTTCCATTTTTTTGAGGTCTTCCTAAATGAGAACATAAGATAATTTTAGCTTTTTTAGATAATAACTTATTAATGATATCTTTCATTTTAACGATTTTCGTATCGTCAATTACCTTTCCATCTTTTATTGGAATATTAAAATCAACTCTTAAAAAAATAATTTTGCCTTTAATATCCTCATTGCTAGAAAGCGTATTTAGATTATTCATGTATAAGCTTGATTATTTGTAATTTTTCCTGATCTCAGAGGTAATATTTTCAGATGTAAGACCAAAATGTTTATATATTTGTTTATAAGGCGCACTCTTTCCAAATGAATTGATACCAAAAGAAATTCCATTAGATGTATATTTTTCCCAACCCGTTGTAACTCCAGCTTCTATAGTTACTCTAAAGGAGTTTTTTCCTAAAATTTTATTTTTATATTCTTGAGATTGTTTCTCAAATAATTCTAAACAAGGCATAGAAATAACTTTTGATTCTATATTTTGATCATTTAATTTTTTTTGCACATCCAACGCAATCTCTACTTCAGATCCAGTTGCAATTATTGTTAGATTGCAATTATCTTTTTTAGAATCACTCAATATGTAGCCTCCATATTGAGTTAAATTTTCTTTAGATTCTTTTTTTCTTACCATTGGCAAATCTTGTCTTGTAAGAGCAAGAACGCTAGGTGATGATTTTGATTTTAAAGCTAATTCCCAGGCCTCTAAAGTTTCAATGGAGTCTGCTGGTCTAAATACATTTAAATTTGGAATTGATCTTAAACTAAATAACTGTTCCACGGGTTGATGCGTCGGCCCATCTTCACCAAGACCAATTGAGTCATGTGTTAATACATATATGACTCTTTGTTTCATTAATGCGGCCAATCTAATTGATGGCTTGCAATAATCTGAAAATATTAAAAACGTTCCACCGTATGGAATGATACTTTGATCTAAAGCCAAACCATTCATTACGCCGCACATACCATGTTCTCTTATTCCGTAGTGAATATATGTACCATTAAAATTACTAGCTTTTATTATTTTTTGAGATGATGATTTTGTATTATTAGAACCTGTTAAATCTGCAGAGCCGCCTATAAGCTCTGGAATAAATGTTGTAATTGACTCAAGACATGCTTCTGAAGATTTTCTTGTAGCAGTGGGCTTTAAATTTTCAAAAAATTTATCTTTAATTTGATTAATTTTTTCATTAAAGTTTTTTGGTAAGTTGCCAGAATTAATTCTCAAAATCTCTTCTTTTTTATTTTTTTCTAATTTATCAAAATTCTTTTTCCAATTTTCTTCATGTTTTTTTCCAGTAATAATTAATTTTCTCCACTCTTTTAAAATTTTTTCAGGTATCTCAAATGGAGGATATGACCATTTTAATTTTTTTCTAACCAATTCAATCTCTGGGCCTCCCAAAGGACTTCCATGAACCGAGGCAGTATTACTTTTGTTTGGCGAACCATAACCAATAATAGTTTTGCAAGATATAACCGTTGGTTTTTTTGCTGTTTGTACTTTACTAATGGCTTTTGAAATTTGATTATGATTATGACCATTAATCTCAATCAAATCCCAGTTATAAGAAGAAAATCTTTTTCTATAATCGTCAGAAATACTAAGATTTGTATTTCCATCTATAGAAATAGAGTTGTTATCAAAAAATAATATTAAGTTTTTAAGTTTTAAGTGTCCGGCTAGACTCATTGCTTCATGACTTATACCTTCCATTAAACAACCATCACCTGCAATTACATAAGTTTTATGATTGCAAATCTTATTACCAAATTTTTCTCTATTAATTTCTTCGGCTAAAGCAAAACCAACAGCATTAGCTATGCCTTGTCCTAAGGGGCCAGTGGTCGTTTCTATTCCAGAATCTTTTTCATATTCAGGATGCCCAGCGCAAATAGAATCTAATTGTCTAAAATTTTTTATATCTTCAATAGTAATACTTTTATAACCAGATAAGTATAAAGCAGAATAAAGCAACATTGACCCATGACCTGCTGACAAAACAAATCTATCTCTATTAAACCAAGATGGATTATGAGGATTAAATCTTAAAAATTTATTAAAAAGAATCGTTGTTACATCAGCCATTCCCATGGGCATACCAGGATGACCAGAGTTTGCTTTTTGAACTGCGTCAATTGACAAAAATCTTATTGCATTAGCTAGATCTGAGTAATTATTTTTTGTCATGAAACATAGATAGACTTGGATTGCAGGAATTATTATTATGTTTAAGATGCAAATTAAACATTTTTTTTCAGTTTAATGAATTTAAAAAATAAAGAAACACAGCTATTCGAAAGTTTAAACAAACTAGATTCAATCGCAGATTTAATTAAAACCTCAAAAGAAGAAAGCAGCTATCTAAAAAAATTAAGCCATCAGTTAGAAAAAGAAAAAGAAGAATTGCATCAGAAGTCAAAAAATTTAGAACAAGAAAAAAATAATATCATCAATGAGCTAAAAGTTTTTGAAGAAAAACTAAATAATCAAGATGCAGGAAATTATGAATTATTAAATAAAATTGATCTTATAGAAAAAGAAAATCAAACAATAAAAGATGAATTAGCTAAAATGGAAGAAGAATTAAAAGAGTCAAGATATAAAATTGAGGAAACTGAAAATATTAACAAAAATTTAAAAGAAGAAGTTAATTCTGTCCAAACTGAATTGCAGTCAACAAAAGAACAATTGGAACAAATATTAAAAAATAAAAAAATGTTTGTGAAAAAAATTGACGAATTAAGCCAAGAGACAGATGCCATGTTAGGAGAATTTGATAAATGGTAAATGTTACTGTTAAATTTAACAATCGAGATTATATTCTTTCATGCGAAGATGGGCAGGAGCAGGAATTAGAAAAATTATCCTTACATTTAAATGAAAAATTTGAAAAGCTTAAAAGTGATCTTGGAAATATAGGCGAAAGTAAACTTTTATTAATTAGCTCTATTCAAGTGATTGATGAAATGTTTACCATCAAAGAGTCTATAGAAAAGCTTAAAAATCAAAACAAAACTTTACTAGATAAATTTAAAGAAATTAAAAATTTATCAATTCTATATAAAGAAGATAAAGAAAAAGAAATTCAAAGTCTACAATCAGAATTGCAAGAACTTAAAGGCAAAATCTTAGATAATGAAAAAAATTATTCAGAGTCTATCGAAAAAGTTTCAAATTCAATAAATAATTTTTTAGAAAAAATTAATTAAATTTAATGAAAGAAAAGTTAAGGAAGTATTTTTTTTCCTTAAGAAAAAATAAATATTTTAATTTAAAAGAACAAGATTTTAGTCCATTATTTTCAGAGATTATACGATCCAAAAAAAAAATCATCGGGTCTTATTATTCTATAAACTTTGAATTAGATTTAAAAATTTTAAATATGTTGTTATTTAAAAAAGGACTCTCGTTGACATTACCGTTTATTCACAAAGATAATAAATTAATGGAGTTTAAAAAATGGAATTCAAACGATGTTTTGCAATTAAATAAATATGGAATACCACAAACTTTTATAAAATCTAAAACTTTAATACCTGATATTTTTTTAGTTCCACTGTTAGCTTTTGATAAATATGGTAATAGGCTCGGCTACGGTTCAGGATATTACGACAAATATTTTAATATGTTAAATTTAAATAAAAAAAAATTTAGAACAATTGGAATTGGTTTTTCATTTCAAAAAAAAGATAAATTAAAAGTATTTAAAACGGACTTTTGTTTAGATGCTGTTTTTACAGAAAAAGGATTTTTAAAAATTTAATGAATTTCTTATTTTTAGGGGATATTGTTGGAAGATCCGGAAGAGATATAGTTTTATCTGAATTACCAAAGTTAAAAACTAACGAAGAAATAGACTTTGTTATTGTGAATGGAGAAAATGCTGCAGGTGGTTATGGAATTACAAAAAAAATTTGCGATGAGCTATTTTCAGTTGGGGTTGATGTAATTACCTCTGGAAATCATATTTGGGATCAAAAAGAAACAGCAGATTTTATATCTACGGAAAAGAGATTGTTGCGACCCTTGAATTTTATGGAGGGTACACCAGGATCAGGTTGTGAGATTTATTCTTTAAAAAATAATAAGAAAGTTGCTGTAATTAATATTATGGGAAACGTTTATATGAAAAAAGCAAATGATGTTTTCAATTGTATTTCTCTAAAATTACAATCTTTAAAATTAAGCAAAGATGTAGATTTTATTATCGTTGATATTCATGCTGAAATAACTAGTGAAAAAATAGCCATGGGTCATTATCTTGATGGTCTAGTTACATTAGTTGTAGGAACGCATAGTCATGTACCTACTTATGATTTTAGAATTTTAAATAATGGAACTGCATATCAAACTGATGCTGGCATGTGTGGAGATTATGATTCAGTCATAGGAATGGATAAAGATGCAGCATTAAAAAAATTTTTAAAACAGCCAAATTTAGAACGTTTATCTCCTGCATTAGGTAAAGGAACTTTATCTGGAATTAAAGTATTGGCCGACGACAAAACGGGTCTTGCAAAAGATATAAAACCCATCACAATTGGCGCTCATTTTAATCAAAGATCATTTTAAAAGCATGGCAGGTCATTCGCATTTTAAAAATATGATGCACAGGAAAGGACGTGCAGATAAAATACGATCTAAACTATTTACTAAGCTTTCAAGAGAAATAACTGTTTCAGCAAAACTTGGAACGCCTGATCCTGAAATGAATCCAAGGCTGCGAGCGGCTGTTCAAGCTGCAAGAGCTGCAAATATGCCTAAGGATAATATCGAAAGAGCTATTAAAAAATCACAGGGAAATATTGATAATAGTTATGAATTTTCAAGATATGAGGGATTTGGACCAGGAAGAACAGGCGTTATCATTGAAGTATTAACTGATAATAAAAATCGTGCAGTATCAAATATCAGAACAATATTTCAAAAATTTGGCGGAACCTTGGGCGAAACAGGATCAGTCAGTTATCAATTTGAACAGATAGGGCAAATCAAGATAAAGAAAGATTTGATGAATGCAAATGACGCTTTAGAGCTGGCAATTAATGCAGGAGCAGAAGATTGCGTTACAACTGATTTCTATCATGAAATTAATTGTAAAAAAGAAGAATTTAATTTTGTTAGAGAAAAAATAGAAAAAAAAATCAAAGATTTGAGTTTTGCAGGTCTTATTTGGAATCCTTTAAATAAAGTTAATTTAGACAAAGAAACATTTACTAAAATTGTAAATTTTTTAGAGCAGATAGAAGATGATGATGATGTTCAAAATGTTTTTACTAATTTTGAAGTTGATGAAAAATTATTAGAAGGGGCGAATTAAAAAATTGTTAGTTTTTTCTATTGATCCTGGTGTGAGCGGAGCAATTTGTGTTTTTAAAAATAAGGATATTTTAGATATATATGATGTTCCAACAATGGTTGATGGAAAAAAAAATAAAAGACAAATTAATTCTGCGCAAGTAACTCATATATTCAAAAGTTTTGTAAAAGAGGGTGACAAAGTTTCAGTAATTGTTGAACAAGTTAATGCAATGCCTGGCCAAGGCGTAACCAGTATGTTTAATTTTGGGCAGTCCTTTGGAATTATAAAAGGAATATGTGCGGCTTTAAGCTTTCCAATATATTTTGTAAGACCTGCAAAATGGAAAAAACATTTCAATCTAATTGGTTCAGTAAAAGATGCTAGCAGAACCAAAGTTATAGAAATTTATCCAACTATGTCTCCCAAGATAGCTAGAAAAAAAGATTCTAATAAAGCGGATGCAATTTTAATTGGGAAATATTTTATAGATAATTATAAAAACGATAGTTTTCATGGTTAGTGCAATAAAGAAATTTTTTTTTGAAACTAAAGTTTATTACGAGGACACAGATGCGGGAGGAATTGTTTATTACGCAAATTATTTAAAGTATTTTGAAAGAGCGAGAACTGAACTTATTTATTCTATTGGCTATAATCATAAAGAATTAAATGATAAATTAGAAATCAAAATTGTTGTCCATAAATTTACTATTACCTATAAAAAACCAATATTATTTGAAGATAAGATTATTGTTGAGAGTTTTGTAAAAAATGTTTCAAACTTGAGAATTGAAATGGCTCAAAATATTTTAAGAGACGATGAAGTTTTAGCAGAAGCGATGGTTGAACTAGTTACTATTGATAATTTTGGAAAGCCAAAAATAATTCCTGAGGAATTAAAGGCAAAATTAAGCTCTTACATATAATAAAGCAGTAGATCTTTTGCGCAAAGACAAATAAATGACAAGGTTAAGAATTATATAAAAACCATACAAAATAAAAAATTATGAATTTTGCTGCAAGTAATTTTTCTTTTATCTCATTATTCTTCAAAGCCGATCTTGTTGTAAAACTTGTAATTATTATTTTAATTGCTGCATCGATTTACTCCTGGGCGATAATTATTGAAAAATATAAATTGTTTAAAAGAATTAATGGTTCTTCCAATTTTTTTGAGGATCAGTTTTGGTCTTCAAAATCAGCCGATAGTCTTTATAAGAAATTAGAGGATTACAATGAAGATCCAATGGCTAATGTATTTAAGGCTGGGATGGAATTTATGATTAAAAATAAATCTAGAGCTTCATCTGTACAAGAGAGAATTCAACAAGCATTGAGTGGCGCTATAGATAAAGAGATGGAAATTGTTGAAAAAAAATTAACTTTTTTAGCAACCGTTGGATCAACAACTCCTTTTATTGGTTTATTTGGAACAGTGTGGGGTATTATGAATTCTTTTCAATCTATCGCTATTTCAAAAAACACAAGTTTAGCTATCGTGGCACCTGGTATAGCGGAGGCATTGTTTGCAACTGCACTAGGATTATTAGCGGCAATTCCTGCAGTGGTTGCTTATAATAAATTTACTAGTGACTCTAGAAAGTATTCAACGCGTTTAGAAAATTTTAGCCAATCATTTATTTCGATTATATAAATGGGTTTCAAAATTCAGAATAATAGATCTCGAAAACGAGAACCTATGAGTGAGATAAATGTCACTCCTTTCGTTGATGTAATGTTAGTGTTATTGATTATTTTTATGGTTACTGCACCAATGTTAACAGCAGGGGTAGCAGTTAACCTACCAGACAGTTCAGCAAATTCATTACCAGATGATAAGGAGCCTTTAACTTTAAGTATTAATGCTAAGGGCGAAACTTTTATTCAAGAAACCCAAGTTGAGATGGGTCAATTAGTTCCAAAAATTTTGGCAATGTCTAAAAATAGAACAGATACTAGAATTTATGTAAGAGGAGATAAAGCAATCGACTATGGACGAGTAATGGAAGTAATGGGATTACTTTCAAGGGCAGGTTTTACTAAAGTTGCTTTAATATCAGGCCCTCCTATTTCAAAAAGTAAAAAATAATGCAATGCAAAAAAGCCTTAAAATTTCTTTTATAGGTCATTTTGTTATTCTTTTTATCAGTAGTATAACTTTGCCTTTTTTAATGGGGAAAGTGCAAGCCCCACTTGTTATTTCGGTAGATCTTGTTCAAATTGGGGATAGAACAAACATCCCCTATGCGCCAAAAGTTCTAGACGGAGAAAAAACGGATAAAAAAACAAAAGATAGAGTTGTAACAAACCAAGCGCCGCCTAAAATTGTGCCTAAAGAAAAACCAGATGCTGTTCCTTTGCCTGAAAATATTAAACAAATTAAAGAGTTATTAGAGAAAAGGCAAAATCCGGTTAAAGTAGAAAATCTTGATAAGCAGACTTCAGAATTTGAAAAAAAAGAAATCTTTGATCCTAATAAAATTTCAGCTCTAATTGATAAATCAAAAAAAGATAACGCTGAAATAGAAAAGAAAACAAGTTTAGAAGCCACACAGAGCCAGCAAAAAAATGTAGTTGTTTCTAAACTCACTATAACGCAAGAGGATGCAATCAAAGCTCAAATATTTAAGTGCTGGAATATTCCTATTGGACTTCCATATAATGAAAATTTAACTGTAAAAGTGAGAATAAAGCTTAATCCAGACGGATCGTTGATAAGTAGTGAGATTTTAGATCAATCAAGAATGAATGCAGGTGGACAAACTTATTATAAAATATTAGCAGAAAGTGCATTAAGAGCTGTTAAATTGTGCAACCCTTTAAAAGTCCCGCCAACTGAATATGAAAAATGGAAAGAGATGCAACTCAACTTTGATGCTAAAGAAATGTTAAGAGGTTAGTATGAAGAATTGTATTTATAAAATAGTTTTTTTATTTTTTTTAATTACCTCAAAATCATTTGCCCTTGTTTCTGTAGATATTACCAGAGGTAATTTAGATCCGCTACCAGTTGCAATTTCAAATTTTTATTTTGATGTAAATATTGATAACAATTTAAAAAAAACAAATATTGAAAATAAAATACCAGAATTAGTTCAAAATAATCTTACTCGATCAGGTTTATTTTTTGCTTTAGATAAGAAATCTTTTATTCAAAAACCAGAAGTAGCTCATAATAAACCAAGATTTGAGGATTGGTCGTTTATTAAGGCACAGGTTCTTGTAACTGGTAAAATTTCTTTAGAAAAAGATGGAAGACTCAAAGTTGAATTTAAATTATGGGATGTGGTATCTGCAACAGAATTATCTGCATTAGCTTTTTATACAGCGCCGGACAACTGGAGAAGAGTAGCACATTTAATTTCTGATAAAATTTACGAAAGACTAACTGGTGAAAAAGGTTATTTTGATACAAGAATTATTTATGTTGCTGAAACAGGTCCCAAAGTAAATAGAAAAAAAAGATTAGCTGTAATGGATCAAGATGGTTTTGGAGTTAAATATTTAACTTTAGGAAATGAAATTGTTTTAACCCCAAGATTTAGTCCAACAAATCAACTTGTCACATATATGTCCTATTACAAAAATTTACCAAGAGTTTACCTATTAAATATTGAAACTGGATTGCAAGATTTAGTTGGAGATTTTCCAGGTATGACTTTTGCACCACGTTTTTCATCGGACGGAAAAAAAATTATTATGAGTTTTGCACAAGAAGGCAACTCTGATATTTATACTATGGATATTAAAACTAGAGTTGTTGAAAAATTAACTGATCATCCCTCCATAGACACTTCGCCTTCCTATTCTCCTGATGGAACTCAAATTGCCTTTAATTCTGATCGGAGTGGTTTTCAGCAAATTTACACAATGAAAAGTGATGGAACTAATGTAAAAAGAATTTCTTTTGGTGATGGTTTATATGGTACTCCAGTTTGGTCGCCGCGCGGCGATCTTATTGCTTTTACTAAATTATATCGCAATAAATTCTATATCGGCGTTATGAGATCAGATGGATCAGGTGAGAGATTATTAACTGAAAATTATTATCAAGAGGCTCCTTCTTGGGCGCCCAATGGAAGAGTACTAATTTTTTATCGTGAAACTGCTTCTGACACTGCAGGTAGAGGAGGTGGAGCAAAATTATGGTCTATTGATCTAACAGGGTATAATGAAAGATTGATCCCAACCGAAACCGATGCTTCCGACCCTTCTTGGTCCGGATTATTATCAGCAAAATAGTAAAAACATAAAACTTTAGGTTGCATTAATTGTTTTTTTAAAATATTTAAAACTTTCAAAAATAAACAACGAAAGACGATAAATGTTACAAAATAAAGTTAATAAAATTATCTTAGCGCTAGTAATGACCCTTTTTTTAGGTGCTTGCGCTACACAACAAAAAGCAACAACTCCAACAGGACCATCAGATGATGCTTATACAGGAACAGAAACAGTAAAATTTCTAGCAGATGGCGTTCCAGATAGAGTATTTTTTGCTACAAATAAATCAGACTTAACCACCGCAGCAAGTGCAACTCTGGCAAAACAAGCAACATATTTAAAAGCAAATCCAACTTTAAGTGTTGTTCTTGAAGGTCATGCAGATGAAAGAGGAACAAGAGAATATAACTTAGCACTTGGTGAACGAAGAGCTACAGCTGCAAAAAACTATTTAATAAGTAATGGTATAGCAGCAAATAGAATTAAAGTGATTAGTTACGGTAAAGAAAAACCGGTAAATCCAGCATCGAATGCTTTAGCTTGGTCTCAAAATAGACGAGCTGTAACAGTTAAAACTAATTAGTACTAGATACATTTTAAAAGACCCTAATGTGAATTTCATTAGGGTCTTTTTTTTATCATTGAAATAAAATAAAATAAAAAAATGTTAATTAAAAATAAATTTTTAATACAATTTTTAATCTTTATTTTTTTTGCAAACATTAGTTTTGCACAACAAGATAAAATGAATGAGTTGTTAGATAAATTAGATAAAATTCAAAAGGATATTCAAACCCTTGAAAAAGCAGTTTATACCAAGAACCCAAATTTACCTTCTGATAATATTTCTTTAAATGAAGCTTTAACGAGACAGCTAACTAAAATTTCTGAATTAGAAAAACAAATTCAAGAAATGACACAGAGGTATGAGGAGAACAGTTATCAACTTCAGCAATTATCCGATAAATTAAATAAAGTGTCCAATGATAACCAATTAAGATTACAACAATTAGAGAATAATAAATTTGCAAGCGATAAAGTAAGCTCACCAAAAGAAGTTATTGAAGAAAAAAAGATATCACCTCCAAAAATGAATGATAAAAATATTTTAAATAAAGAAGAAGTAGATGAAATTAGCGATGATGAAGATAATTCTTTAAAAGACAAGTCAGTAAATACTGAAAGTATTAAATTAAAAGAAAAACCTAATAAAGCTAAAGCTAAAATTTTACCCAAAGCTTCTGTCGCTGAACGATACAAGTTTGCTATGAATATTATGAAAAGTGGTGATTTTGAAAAAGCTGAAATTGCTTTTAAAGAATTTGTTGATGCTCATGCAAAGCATGAGTTAGCTGGTAGTGCTCAATTTTGGTATGGGGAAACCTTTTATATTAGGCAACTTTACGAAGATGCGGCGGTTGCTTTTCTAGATGGTTATCAAAAATATCCAAATAGTCCCAAAGCCCCTGAAAACTTATTGAAACTTGGAGTAACCCTTGCTGAATTAGGTGAAACTGAACAGGGTTGTAAGATGATTACAAATTTAAAAAAAGCTTACCCAAAGACCGATGCTTCAATTTTACAAAAATCATCTTATGAAAAGAAGAGATTTAACTGCGCTTAATTTTAAATTATTAGAAGATAAAAAAAATAATCAAATTTATTTTCGATTTAGAGAAAATATTTTACCTGTTGTTGGTAAAGAAAAATTTGCAATTGCTGTATCTGGTGGAAGCGATAGTCTAGCCTTAAGTATTCTTGCTAAATTATATTCACTTGAACAATCAAGTGATTTTGCAACTTTAATTGTTGATCATGGATTAAGAAAAGAGTCTGCCAATGAAGCAAAACAAACATTTAAAAATTTAAAAAAAAATAATATTAAAGCAGAAATTTTAACTTACCGTGGTTCAAAATTTACATCTAATATTCAAAAGAAAGCAAGAGATTTACGATATGATCTATTTCAAAAATATTGCAAAAAAAATAAAATAAGATTTCTTATCCTAGCTCATCATCAAGATGATTTAATTGAGAATTTTTATATTCGATTAATTAGAGGCAGTGGCATCAAAGGGTTAACTTCTTTACAAAACGTATCTGAACTCAATAAAGATTTTTACCTTTTACGACCTCTGCTTCATTTTAAAAAAGAAGAACTTTTGAACTTAACCAAGAAAATCTTTTCTACTTGGATTGAAGATCCGTCAAATCTTAATGAAAAATTTTTAAGAGTCCGAATTAGAAAAATGCAATCTAGGTTACAGAAAGAAGGCTTTGATCCTAAACGAGTTTTAAAAACAATTGAAAATTTAAATACTGCTAAAAATTCATTAGATTTTTATATTTTAAAATCTGAAAAGAAATACTTAAATTTTTTTAAAGAAGGCTATGCAACTTTAAAATCTATTATATTTAAAAATGAGGCTCCTGAAGTAATTTTTAGGGTTATTATTAAAGCGATACATTTTGTATCAGGTGAATATTATCCACCAAGATCTGACAGTTTAAAAATTTTAATTAAAAATTTTTCATCAAAGAAGTTTAAATCTTCAACTTTAGGAGGTTGTTTAATTGAAAAAAATTCTAACATGATCTCTTTTTTTAGAGAGGATAGAAATCTTGCTAGTGAAATATTAGATAAAATAAGACAAACTAAAAATTGGGATGATCGTTTTTTAGTTTATAAAAATTTTGATAATCAACAAAAATTTATCGTTAAAAAATTAGGTAATTCAGGAATTGATTATTTGAAAAAAAATAAATTTATTTCTTCTTTAGATAAGATTCCAGTTCAGGCAAAAAAGACTTTGCCTTCATTTTGGAACCATAAAGGAGAGCTGATGTTTGTCCCTTTTATCAATTTTAAGAATAAGAAATACAATATTAAAAATGACAGTTTTGCTGTGCGATATCTTAGATTTATTTGAGAATAGCACTTGTTTAATCTATAATAATGATTACTTTTAAACTATGAATTTGCGCAATTTAATGATGTGGGGCGTAATTGTCCTGCTCGTTTTAGGTTTATACAATCTATTTCAGAATCCAGGCTCTATTACCGGAAAGACTGAAATGCCATTTTCTACTTTTTTAACTGAAGTAGATAAAGGAAATGTTGCGTCCGTTGATATTCGAGGAAGCGAAATTTCTGGAACTTTTAGAGATGGCAAAGGCTTTAAAACTTACTCTCCTAATTACCCAAATCTAGTTGAAAAATTAACTGCAAAGGGAGTTTCAATTACTGCTGGTCCTCGAGAAGAGAAGGGCCCTTCGTTATGGGGCGTAATATTATCTTGGTTTCCTATGTTACTTCTTATTGGAGTATGGATATTTTTTATGCGTCAAATGCAAGGTGGCAAAGGTGGTGCCATGGGATTTGGAAGATCAAAAGCAAAATTACTTAATGAAGCACAAGGTCGAGTGACATTTCAAGATGTTGCTGGAGTTGAAGAAGCCAAAGAAGAATTAGAAGAGATAGTACATTTTTTAAAAGACCCTAGAAAGTTTCAAAAATTAGGAGGAAGAATTCCAAAAGGAGCTTTGCTTGTCGGACCTCCGGGCACAGGAAAAACTTTATTAGCAAGGGCAATTGCTGGGGAGGCAAATGTTCCTTTCTTTACTATTTCAGGATCAGATTTTGTTGAGATGTTTGTTGGGGTTGGTGCTTCAAGAGTTAGAGATATGTTTGAACAAGGTAAAAAAAGTGCTCCTTGTATTATATTTATAGATGAGATTGATGCAGTTGGAAGAAGTAGAGGCGCTGGATTAGGTGGCGGTAATGATGAGAGAGAACAAACATTAAATCAGTTGCTTGTTGAAATGGATGGATTTGAAACTAATGAAGGTGTCATTTTAATCGCAGCAACAAACAGACCAGATGTATTAGATCCTGCTTTATTAAGACCAGGTCGTTTTGACAGACAAGTTGTTGTGTCAAATCCAGACATTATTGGCAGAGAAGCAATTTTAAATGTGCATCTTAAAAAAATTACAACGGGACCAGATGTAAATCCAAAAGTTATTGCAAGAGGAACACCTGGTTTTTCTGGTGCCGATCTTGCAAATATTGTGAATGAGTCTGCATTACTTGCTGCAAGAAAAAATAAGAGAATTGTCACTATGTCTGACCTTGAAGAAGCAAAAGATAAAGTAATGATGGGCGCTGAAAGAAGATCTATGGTGATGAATGAAGAGGAAAAAACTTTAACAGCTTACCATGAGGGAGGACATGCGGTTGTTGCATTGTATGAACAAACTTCAGATCCAATTCATAAAGCAACTATTATTCCAAGAGGAAGAGCTTTAGGTATGGTTATGAGACTTCCGGAAAGAGATCAATTATCTGTAACAAGAGAAAAAATGTTTGGAGATATTTCTGTTGCTATGGGAGGTAGAATTGCGGAGGAGATGATTTTTGGTTACGACAAAGTAACATCAGGCGCTTCTTCGGATATCGAAATGGTAACAAAAATGGCTAAAAATATGGTTACTCGATACGGTATGAGCGATCAATTAGGCCCTATTGCTTATCAAGAAAATGAAGAAGAAGTATTTTTAGGAAGATCTGTTTCTAGAACACAAAATGTTTCAGAAGAAACTGCTAAAAAGATTGATGCTGAAGTTAAAAAAATTGTTGAGTCCGGTTATGCTAGAGCTAAAAAAATATTAGCTGATAAAGTTGATGATCTTCATAAGGTAGCAAAAGCGTTATTAACTTATGAGACTTTATCTGGTGAAGAAATTAAAAAAATAGTATTTGAAAATATTTATCCAAAACGATTATCCGGCAAAGAAGAATTTAGTACCACTAAAAAGAAGCTAGGTAGCGCTTTAGGTGCAATTGGATTAAAGCCAAATCCACAAAGTTAATCTAACTTTTCATTCATGAAGAGTATTTATATAAGGCCAACAAATATTGTCTTTGGCCAAAAGGCGAATTATTTTATTCAAGAAAAAAGTGCAAAAAGTCTTTGTGGACTTGAAAATGTTGGTTTTTTATCTCTTGAGATCTTAAAAAGACAGTCTGACGGAAATACAGTAGAGGAATATAGTGTTTTAGAGATCGAAAAATTAGATTTTAAAAATGAAATTGAAGACGATTTAAACAACATAACTTCAAAAAGAAAAAATATTTTTAATTTAGATTTTACAAATCCTATTTTAATGGCCGTTTTAAATGTTACCCCAGACAGTTTTTCAGATGGAGGAAAATATAATACCACGTATAGAGCTCTTGATCACGTAAGAAGTATGATTAATTATGGAGCTCATATTATTGATGTAGGAGGAGAGTCCACAAGACCAGGTGCAAAATCTGTTAGTGAGCTAGATGAAATAAAAAGAATATCAGAGACCATACAATTAATAAAAAATAAATTTCCGAACCAAATAATCTCCTTAGATACGAGAAAGTCTATGGTGATGAAACATGGGATAGACATAGGAGTTGATATATTAAATGATGTTTCTGCACTAGATTTTGATCCACAATCTTATTTAGTTGTAAAAGATTCAGGAAAACCAATTATTTTAAATCATTCACAGGGTATACCTGAGAATATGCAAAATAATCCAACGTACGAAAATGTATTATTGGATATTTTTGATTATTTTGAAAATAAAATAAAATTTTTGAAAAATAATGGAATAAAGGATGAGCAAATTATTATTGATCCAGGAATTGGATTTGGAAAAACTTTAGAACATAATTTAGAAATCATTTCTAAAATTTCCTTATTTCATAGTTTAGGCTATCCAATTATGGTGGGCCCTTCACGAAAAAGTTTTATAGGTAAAATTATGGGTGAAAAAGATAATCCGCAAAGATTAGGAGGCACAATTGCTTCAATTTTATATTCATATTTGCAAGGTATTCAGCTATTTAGAGTTCATGATATACAAGAAACGAACGAAGCTCTTAAAGTTTATTCTCAATTTTTAAAGCAATAACAATGAAAAAGTATTTTGGAACTGACGGTATTAGAGGAGAAGTGAATAAGGGCAATATAACTGGAGAAATGTTCTTTAGATTTGGTCTTGCTGCCGGAACATATTTTTCTAATCAAAATAAAGAACGCCATAAGGCAATTATTGCAAAGGATACTCGGCTATCTGGCTACATGCTTGAGCCAGCTTTAGTATCGGGACTTATTTCATCTGGTATGGATGTTTTTTTACTAGGACCTTTACCAACCAATGGTCTTGCCATGTTAACAAAGTCTATGAAAGCAGATCTTGGAATTATGTTAACAGCTTCTCACAATCCTCATACTGATAATGGACTAAAACTTTTTGGACCTGATGGAATGAAATTATCGGATAAGGTTGAAAAGCAAATTGAAAAATTAATTGATGATAAAGTTGAAAAATACTTTGTAAAACCAAATGAATTAGGCAGAGCCAAAAGATTAGAGGATGCAACAGAAAATTATATAAGTATATTAAAAAATATTTTTCCAAAATCATTTAATTTATCTGGAATTAAAATATTTTTAGATTGTGCAAATGGTGCCGCATATAAATCAGCGCCTGCTTTACTTAGAGAATTAGGAGCTGATGTTGTGGCAATAGGCATTAATCCAGATGGATTTAATATAAATAAAAATTGTGGATCAACACATCCAGAACTTATTCAGCAATCTGTAAAAACTCATAAAGCAGATATTGGCATTGCGTTTGATGGTGATGCTGATCGAGTTATTATGTGCGATGAAAAAGGGGAAATTATTGATGGTGACCAAATTATTGCAATGATTGCAAAAAATTGGAAAAAGAAAAAAATTTTAAAAGGGGGAGTAGTTGGTACCTTGATGACAAATTTAGGACTGGAAAATTATTTTAGAAGTAATGATATTAAATTTTACAGAGCTAATGTTGGTGATCGATATGTTAAAGAAAAAATGAATACTTTAAAGTATAATTTAGGAGGTGAACAATCAGGCCATATTATTCTTGGAAATTTAGCAACTACTGGAGATGGTTTATTAGTTGCTTTAGAGGTTTTAAGTTCTTTAAAAAATAATGTTAAAGCAAGTAAGGTATTTTCAGTTTTTAAAAAGATTCCTCAAATTTTAGAAAATATAAAAGTTAAAAATAAAAATATTATTGAAAATAAATCTCTTAGTGCAAAAATTAATCAGATTAATAAAAATTTAAAACAAGAGGGTAGATTACTGGTTAGAAAGTCAGGAACAGAAAATTTGATTAGAATAATGGTTGAAAGTTCTGATAAAAAATTAATCAAAGATACTGTCAATGAAGTTAAAAAATTAATACTCAATTACGCCTGAAATTGAAACTAAAGTCTAAATTATTAATTATTGCAGGGTCAGACTCCAGCGGGGGCGCTGGAATTCAAGCAGATATCAAAACCGCAACAGCACTTGGCGTTTATGCAATGACAGCAATTACAGCTATTACTGCCCAAAATACAACGGGAGTAAAATCAATCGTTTCTATTCCGCCTAGAGAAATTTTTAAGCAAATTTCATTTTCAGTTCAGGATATAAAACCTAGTTCTGTAAAAATTGGGATGTTGCATAATGTGTGTGTAATCAAAGAAGTAATTAAAGCTATTAAAAAACATAAGTTAAAAAATATTGTAATTGATCCTGTGATGGTTGCAAAAGGAGGTCAAAGATTAATTAGCAACAGTTCTATTAATTTTTTAAGAGAAAAATTATTTCCTTACGCATTATTAGTAACTCCAAATATTCCAGAAGCCGAAGCCTTAATAAATAAAAAAATTAAAACTTTGGACGATATAATTAAAGCTGGAAAACAAATTTTAAAATTTGGACCAAAATTTGTTCTTATAAAGGGAGGGCATATTAATAAATCTATTATTGAAGACGTATTAATTTCAAAAAATAATATTAAAATTTTTAAAAATAAAAAAATAAAAACCAAAAATACACATGGCACTGGTTGTACTTTATCTAGTGCAATCGCCTCTTTTATTTCAAGAAATTATAATATGAACGAATCATGCAGACGATCTATTCAATATGTACATAAAGCAATTTTGTTAAACCCAAAATTTGGACGAGGACATGGGCCAATTAATCATATGGCTTTATTAAATTAAATAATTTAAATCCTTATAGACATCTTAAAAACTTACTTATGACAAACGTTGTAGTTGTAGGCTCTCAGTGGGGAGATGAGGGCAAAGGGAAGATTGTGGATTGGCTTTCGGAGCAAGCCGACGTTGTCATTAGATTTCAAGGCGGTCATAATGCAGGCCACACTTTAGTCATTAATGGAAAAGTTTTTAAATTAAAATTACTTCCTTCAGGAATTGTTAGAGGAGATAAAATTTCAATTATTGGAAACGGAGTTGTTATTGATCCTTGGGCATTATTAGAAGAAATTGAAGAAATTAAAAAAAAAGGGGTTGATGTTAATGAAAGTAATTTAATTATTTCAGATACAGCAACTTTAATTTTACCTTTTCATAAAGAAATGGATGAGATTAGGGAGGATGCTGCAAAATCTAAAATTGGAACCACAAGAAGAGGTATAGGACCAGCTTACGAAGATAAGATTGGTAGACGTTCAATTCGAGTTATGGATTTGCGTTCGAAGACAAATTTAGAGCAAAGACTAGAAGTTATTTTAGAACATCATAATGCAATCAGAAAAGGCTTAAAAAAAAAGATATATAAATCTGAAGAGTTAATTAATGAGTTGTTAAAGATTGCTCCGAAAATATTAAAATTTTCTCAACCCGTATGGAAAAAGATTGCTGAATTTCAAAAATTAAACAAAAAAATATTATTCGAAGGTGCACAGGGAATATTGCTTGATGTTGATCATGGAACCTATCCTTATGTGACCTCATCCAATACAGTCGCAGGTACAGCCTCGGTTGGTACAGGATGTGGACCAAAAACTATTGATTATGTTCTTGGAATTACCAAGGCCTATACAACAAGAGTAGGAGAGGGTCCTTTTCCAACAGAACTTAAAGACGCAACAGGAGAATTGATTGGTCAAAGAGGTCATGAATTTGGAACTGTAACGAATAGAAAAAGAAGATGTGGTTGGTTTGATGGAGTTCTTGTTAAACAATCTGCAACTATATCAGGAATTACTGGTATCGCTCTCACCAAGTTAGATGTTCTAGACACACTAGAAGAGATCAAATTTTGTATAGGTTATAAATTACGAGGTAAAGAAATTGATTTTTTTCCTAGTGCTTCAGAGGATCAATTTGCAGTAGAGCCTATCTACAAAACTTTTGAGGGTTGGAAGTCAGAGACAAAGGGAATAAGAAATTATAAAGAATTACCTGAGAAGGCCAAAGTTTATATTGCAGCCATTGAAGATTTCATAGGCGTTAAGATTGGAAGTATTTCAACAAGTCCAGAGAGAGATGATACGATTTTTATTGAAGATCCCTTTAATGCGTAATGAAAGGTTTTGTTTTAATATTCTCTAGCATTGCTTTTTGAACTTTTTCAAAAGCCCTGTTTTCGATTTGTCTAACTCTTTCTCTGCTAATTTTATATTTCTGACTAAGTTCTTCTAAAGTTTTTGGCTCATCAATAAGTTTTCTATCATATAAAATTTCTTTTTCTCTTTGATCTAAGACTTTCAAAGCTGTTTGTAACAATGCATGTTTCTGATCTAATTCCTGGCGTTGAGAAATTAACAATTCTTGATCAGCATTTTCATCTACTATCCAATCTTGCCACTGACCACCTTGTTCTTCGTCTGAAATTTTAGCATTCAATGATTGCTCTTGTCCTGCCATACGCCTATTCATTGAAATTACTTCATCTTCATTTACATCTAACCGATTTGCTATTTCTTTAACATGGGCATTAGTCATGTCGCCACTTTCAATTGCAAAAATTTGATTTTTTAATTTTCTAAGATTAAAAAATAATTTTTTTTGAGCAGCAGTTGTTCCAATTTTAACTAAGCTCCAGGATCTTAATATATATTCTTGGATTGCAGCTTTAATCCACCACATAGCATAGGTGGCAAGTCTAAATCCTCTCTCAGGATCAAATTTTTTAACCGCCTGCATCAAGCCAATATTTCCTTCAGATATTAATTCCCCAACAGGCAAACCATAGCCTCGGTATCCCATTGCTATTTTTGCAACTAATCTTAAATGACTGGTAACTAAAGTGTGAGCTGACTCCCTATCGCCTTTCTCGCGCCAATTTTTTGCAAGAATATATTCTTGCTCAGGCTCTAACATTGGAAATTTTCTAATTTTTAATAAATAAGAATTTAAACTTCCTTCGGGCGAAAGGATTGGAAGATTAGAATTTTTTTCAATTTTTTCCATATTGCTTATGTAAGCATTATAACTTCTATGACAAGATATTAAAACTTAAGCTTTTTGATTATTTTTATTAAGTTTTCAAAATCTTTTGGCTTTTCACATTCAAATTCCATTTCTTTCTTTGAAGTTGGGTGAATAAATCCAATAGATCTTGCATGCAAAGCTTGTCTTTTAAATCCCTCCAATAGTTCTTTAAATTCAGGATCAATATCTCTGATAAATTTATTTTGTTTTCCATAAATTTGATCACCGATAATTGGATTACCGTTGGAGGAGAGATGCACTCTAATTTGATGAGTTCTTCCTGTTTCTAGTCTACATTCAAGAAAACTCATATCAGGAATTTTTTTTCCTGAAAAAAATTCTAGAGTTTTATAATTGGTAACAGCATCCTTTCCTCTTGAAGTATTTATACTCATTTTTTTTCTATTGAATTTGCTTCTGCCAATCATAGATGAAATTTGTCCAGAACTTGGTTTCATTCTTCCATAAACAAGAACTTCATAAACTCTTTTGATTGTATGTTCTGCAAACTGTTTTGATAAAAAAATATGGGCCTGATCATTCTTTGCAACCACCAACAGGCCACTGGTTCCTTTATCAATTCTATGAACTATGCCCGGTCTTAACTCTCCACCGATGGTTGAAAGTTTGTTTTTACAATGAAACATAAGGGCGTTTACTAAAGTGTTATCAAAGTTTCCAGCACCCGGATGAACAACCATTTCAGGAGATTTATTAACGATTAATAAATCTTTATCCTCATAGCGAATATCTAATTTAATGTTCTTTGCTGAAATATTAACTTCTTTAGATTCTGGAATTGATACTTCTATAATGTCAGAAGAGTGAACTTTAATAGAAGCTTGGGTTATTTGAGTTTTATTAATTTTAACAAAACCCTCATTAATAATATTTTTAATTCTTGTTCTGCTTATATTTGGAATCAAAACTGCAAGCGTAGAGTCTAAACGTGCATTATTTTTCTCTTCTGTAATTTCAAATTTATATTCGTTAGCAGACATGATTAGTATTTTTGGTGGTCTTGCTAGGACTTGAACCTAGAACTCTAGTTTCGAAGACTAGGATGATATCCATTTCACTACAAGACCGTGATGGCAGTAGTACTATTTATTTTAAACGTTTTAAAGGTTTAAAGAGAAGTATCTAATTTTGATTTTTTATATAATTAAATACTATTTAACTTTAATTGAAGTTCCTTTGAGCCACTCTGATTTTTGATTTTTATAATATTCTTTTTTCCAAATAGGGGCTCTAATTTTAATTTGTTCAATAAGATATCTCGATAATTGATAAGCTTCTGATCGATGTTTGCAAGATACTGCAATTATAATTGAAGGCTTGCCTAATGGAACATACCCTTTAGCATGTTCAATAAATACTTTTGCTTTTTTTAATCTAAATTTCTTTATTCCCTCGCCATAAATCTTTTTAAATATTTTTATTACAAGTTTATTAAAAGAGTCATAGGTAATTCCTGTTACATTTTTGTTGTTATTGTTTTTTCTAATATTTCCTACAAAAAATATACTTGCCCCAGCAGCAAAATTTTTTACAAATTTTTCTGCTCTTATAATATTAATTTTTTTTGTATCAACAATCGCTACGTGTAACATTAACCACCTCCGATAGGAGGTATAATTGAAATGATTTTATCTTTTTTTAAAACGTAAGAGTCATTTACAATTTCATCCTGTTCTGAACAAAACGCTGATTTTTTTATTAGATCTTTATAAGATTTATTTGTGGAATGTTTTATTTCAATAATCTCTATTAATTTATTTCTGATATCTTTGACTTTTATTTTTTTATTAAAATTTAAGTGTAATGCTGAATTTTTAAAAATATCTTTACAATTTCCAAATAGTTTTACTTTAATTTTCATAACAGATGAGTTTCATAACTTGCTAAAATTTTTAGAATAAATCTTGTAAAAATTCAGGTAGTCCGTTTGGATTTATCCAAGTTCCTGACTTGCCGCCTTGTTTAATAAGCAAACGAACTCCATCAATTTTAAGATCAGGATTTACAATTTTACATAAATCATAAATAGTAACTAGTGCCGCATTCACTCCCATAATTGCCTCCATTTCAACGCCTGTTTTTGCAAATGCTGCAACCACACAGTACGTTTCCAGTGAAAAGTCATTGGAGTTTTGAATAATTTTTGTTGAACTGTAGTCAACGGTTAGAGGATGGCATAGTGGAATAATTTCACTAGTTTTTTTTACGCCAAGAAGGGCAGCAACTTCGGCTAGAGATATAGGATCACCTTTAGGCATTTGTTTGTTTTGAATTAATTTAAATGTTTTTTCACCTACATATATTTTTCCCATAGCTAATGCTTTGCGGTGGGTATTTTGTTTTTGAGAAACGTCTACCATGTGAAAATTATTGTTGGTAAAAATTTCTTTTGCCCAATCTTTCAAAATAGCCGTGTCTACAATTTTAAGATTTGTCATTATCCTCCAATACTAGCTAGGTGAGGAGTTAGTCCAGTATTTCCTAACTCTAAATAATGAGATTCTTTTTTAAAATTCAGTTGATTATTAATTAAATTTTTTAGTTCAGTAATTTGATTATCATTTTGCAATAGTGCTCGAAGAGATATTCCAGTTTCTCCAAATAAACATAGTCTCAAATCTCCTTGGGCAGTAATTCTCAAGCGATTACAGCTTTTACAGAAGTCTTTAGAATACGGGGCTATAATTCCAAATTTTCCACTAAAATCTTTACGAATATAACTTTTGGCTGGCCCTGAATCAAAACCTGCAGTTTGATGAATCCAGTCGTTCTTTACTAAATAATCTCTAAATATATTTGCAGAGATATGATATTTTTTAAAGTAATCTAAATTATCCCCTGTTTGCATCAATTCAATATAACGAAAGTCTACATAGTTAGATTTTATAAATTGTTGCCAATTATTAAAATCTTCCTCACTATCGTTTACGCCCTTAAGTAAAACTGCATTAATTTTAATTTTTTTAAAATTATTTTCTTGCAAAATTTTAAGACCTGCTAGGATATCTTCAAGTTTATCCATTCCAGTAATAAATTTGAATTTTTCTTTATCTAAACTGTCGATACTAATATTAATTCCATCAATTTTATTTTCTATTAATGGTCTTGCAATTTGCTTTAAGTTGTAACCGTTTGTTGTCATTACTACTTTTTTAATACCTGGAAGAGATTTTAGATTTTTAACAATGTCTAAAAAATCTTTTCGCACAGTAGGCTCACCACCTGTTAATCTAATTTTGCAAACCCCAAGTTCAGATAAGGCAATTCCAATTCTTCTAATTTCATCAAGAGTTAAAAAAGTTTTTTTATTTTTTGGTTTTTGATAACCATCGGGTAAGCAATAGCCACATTTAAAATTACACACGTCAGTAATTGAAATTCTAAAATATGGAAAAGTTCTTCCAAAATTATCTTTTAAATGAACCATCAATTAGAGATTACAATCTATAATAGTAAGATAGTCAAAAGATTTTTTTACAACCAAAAAGTGAGTTATCTTGAAACTAAAGGGCATATAATATTTTAATAAATTAAGCTTTGAGTCACTAAATATGAAAAAAATTTCAAATTCTAACAGAAGATCTTTTTTAACTGGCTCGGCAGCTATCGCAGGAGTAGCCGCTATTTCATCATTTACAAATCTTGGCATCAATATTGCAAAGGCAGATCATTCTAGCGCAACTCCAAAAGCTACCCCAGAGTATATTAAGTGGAAAAACAGAAACGCGCTAATTATTCATACAGAAGGAACTGTAGAAACTCACCGAGATATGATTGGAAATGGAATCATTACTCCAATAGAAAATATGTACATTAGAAATAATGTTAAATCTTTAACTGATGAGCAAATAGGAGTTAGATCTGAGTGGAAGTTAGACGTACAAGGCGTTCAAAAGCCTAGAACATTTACATTAGCAGAGCTACAAAAAATGCCTCTAAAGATTACTCCCATGGTTCTTCAATGTTCAGGAAATGGTCGTAAATTTTTTGCTCATGGTCCAAGCGGAACCAAGTGGGACACTGGTAGCGCAGCCTGCGTTACTTTTTCAGGAGTTTCAGTTAAATATTTAGCAGAATTATGTGGGGGACTTACTCCTAGCGTTAAATTCATAACCGGAACAGGAGCTGATGCACCAAAAGATATTGATCCTAAAGAAGGTGCTGTTGAAAGATCAGTGCCAATTTCTACTTATGAAGATTGCTTGTTAGCCTGGGAAATTAATGGGGTTCCAATTCCAAATGCACATGGAGGACCACTAAGATTAGTTGTGCCTGGGTATTATGGAATAAATAACGTTAAACATATTAATAAATTAGTTTTTGCTGATAAAGAGTCTGATTTTAAAATGATGTCTAATCGTTATCGAGTTTACAAGATTGGCGATAAGCCAACACCTAATGATGGCACTTGTTGGGAGATGAATGTTAAAAGTTGGATTACTTCACCACTTACCACAGCAAAATCAGGAAAAGTTGTTTTTACTGGTGTTGCATTTAGTAATGGTACTCCTTTAAAAAGTGTTGCTCTGTCTATTGATGAAGGAAAAACTTGGAAGAATGCAAAATTTGTTGGACCTAATCTCGGGAAATTTGCTTGGAGACAATTTCAGTTTGAAGCAAATTTAGAAAAAGGTAATTATACAGTTTCATCTAGAGCAACTGATGAAAAAGGATCGCAACCAAAGTTAAGATTTGAGAATAATGAGGGCTATTCTCACAATGGTTGGTTAGATCATAGTGTTAAAATTACAGTTGCATAAATTTTTAATTAAATTTTCGAAAATTTTCTTAAATTTTCTAATTCTATTTTTTTTTATTCAAGTAAGCGCAAAAGCAGATCAAGATAAAATGATCTTAGGTCTTAAAATATTTAATGAAAAAGGAAATTGTGCAAGTTGTCATCAATTAACAAATGCAAAGTCTGAAGGAAATATTGGGCCAAGCTTAGATGATCTTAAGCCAACGCAAGCACAAGTAAAACAAGCAGTTATTAATGGTATTGGAATAATGCCGGCTTTTGGGAACGATAAAATTTTAACTCCTCAAGAAATTGATGCAGTTTCTTTCTATGTAGAAAAAGCAACTAAATAATTAAAAGAATATTTTTAAACCTAAACGAATTGCAACAATAAGAACTAGAACCGCAGTTAATAAAGCAAGAATGTGTGACTTTAATATTTTTATATTAAGAAAATTTCCAAGTTGACCTCCTAATAGTACAGCTAAAGGCAAATATAAATAAGGTTGTAGTTGAGAAATATTATTAAATTTTTGAATTTGTCCTAAAAATCCTGCAATAGAGTTAATTAAAATAAATAAAGACGCAGCCATAACAATCTTATTAGGCTGAGCAGCTTTTAAATTAAATAGTATAGGGGAAAGTAAAATTCCTCCGCCAATTCCAACAATTCCAGACACTAAGCCAATTATTGCCCCAATAAAAACAGCAGAAAAAAATGGAATTTTTTTTATAATTTGATTTGTTAATTTATATTGTCTTGTCTGTATTAAAAGTAAAAGACTGCTTATCGTTAGGCAAAAAAATAATAAAATTTGAAAAAAATCTTTTGTTATTTGAAATTTTCCTCCAATATAAGCAAGAGGTATTGAGCCTAAAAAATATGGAGTTAAAAATTTTATATCTAAATTTCCAGCTCTTATATAGTTAAAACAATTTCCGCTTGCGACAATAATATTGCAAGTTAATGCTATAATTGGAATTAGCAAATATTCTACGTCATAAATTGTAAGTAATGCTAAATATGAAGTTCCTCCTGCAAAACCAACACTTGCGTAGATAGCTGCAACTAAAAAAAAAATTATGGATAGCATATTTTTTAATCTATAGGTATTAATGATACATAATTATGAAAACTGATAGTACAAAAAAATTTATACCCGTTAATATTGCTGTCTTAACTATTTCAGATACTAGAAATGAGTCAAATGATACATCGGGTAATATTTTAGTTACTAAAATTAAAGAATTAGGACATACCGTTGTTAGTAAAAAAATTTTAAAAGATGATAAAACAGATATTAAAAAAACTATTCTTGCATGGTGCGACGAAGCAGTTGATATAATTATTAGTACAGGTGGCACTGGTTTAACAGGTCGGGATATAACCATTGAAGCCTTAGATGAAATTAAAGATAAAGATATTCCAGGATTTGGTGAAATATTTAGAATGCTTAGTTACAAAACAATTGGCACTTCTACCATTCAATCTCGCGCTCAAGGAATTATATGCAAAGGAAAATATATATTTGCCTTACCAGGATCTTCTGGAGCAGTTACCGATGCTTGGGAGGGAATTTTAAAATTTCAATTAGACTCTCGTTTTCAACCTTGTAATTTTATTAATATTATTCCACGCCTAAAAGAAAAGTAATATTAAATTGAATTTGTATAGTTTGGAAAAAAACAATCAATTATATCTCCTTTTTTAAAGCTTTGTTTACCTGCTGGAAAAGCAGCCCAAATATTAGACTGAACAAAAGGTTTTATTCTAAATGAATCCTGTCCTTTCAAAGCCTCAAGATGGAGGGTGCCTGAACTTGAAGTACTCAATTTGGCTTTGACAAAATGAGTCATATTTTTCTTTTTGAAATAAGTATTTTTTAAAATTGCTTTAATTGGCCTTTCAGTCTCAACCCCTAAAATATTTAGCAAATAAGGATTTACAAAAAATCTGTAGCAAGCAGCTGTTGAAATAGGATTGCCCGGTAGTCCAAAGATTGCCTTATCTTTAATTTTTGCAAATAACACTGGTTTTCCAGGTTTGATTTCAACGCCTTTAAAATAATTTGAAAGTTTAAAAGTTTTTACAATGCTTGGAATAAAATCAAATTTACCAGCTGAAATTGCGCCTGATGTAATAATTATATCTATCTTAGATTTTAACATTTTATTGATCTGATTTTTAAAAATAGATGCATGATTATCTCTTAAAATTCCTCCGTTAATGAAATTAAACAAAAAGTTTTCATTTAACGACTTAATATAGGGACCATTTGAATTTCTAACTTTCCATGCTGGAATATTCTCACTATTTGAGATCTCATTACCGGTTGAAAAAAATAGTATATTTGGTTTTTTTTTAACTTTAATTTTTTTAATTCCTAAGGTTTTTAAAGCTAAAATATGATTAGAGTGAATAATTGCTCCTTTTTTAATAATTAGATTATTTTTTTTATAATCTGATCCTAAAAATCTGACGTGTTGATTTTTGTTAATTCTCTTATCAACAATTATATATTTTGGATTGTCTTTATTTGGATAAAACACAATTTGTTCAATTGGAATAATAGTATCAAATCCCTTAGGAACAATTCCACCTGTCATTATTTCAATAGTTTCAAATTTTTTGATTTTTTTAGTAATAGGTTTTGTTCCTGCAATCATTGAACCTATAATTCTAAATTTTTGAGGCGAATTTTTATTTAAAAATTTAGTGTCTTTAGAGTTTACTGCAAAGCCATCAAAGGCCGCATTATTTGCAGCTGGATAATTATAATTTGAAAATATATTTAAAGACAAAACTCTATTTAAAGCATTTTCACAATTAATAATTTCATCTCCAATTTTAATGGGTGCTTTTTTTAAAATTTGTTGAGAGCGTTTATAACTAATCATTACTTTTTATTATCTCTTTTGCTTTTTCTAAGTCTTCTTTAGTATTAATATTAAAAAAAGGATCGTTATTTTTAAATTCTAAGTTAATCGTCTTAACCCCAACTTTATTAGCCCAGTCCTCAACTTTTCGCTCTCCTTTGTTAACTAAATCATCCTCTAATCTATTTAATAGTTCTAGCGACCATAGCCCGAATATATTGTGCCTTTTATCATTAGATTTAATAAAAAAAAGTTTGCTCTGTTTTTCGTTAATATTATTTAGGAAATCATGTAGGTGTTTTTTTTTAAAAAAAGGCGTGTCAGAAGGAAAGGTTGAAATCCATTTATATTTCTTATTATTTTCTTTAATCCATTTCATAGCACTTAAAACACCACCTAATGGACCTAAATTTTTTTTATAATCTTCAATTTTATTAATTTTTTTTGAATTAAAAAACTTGATATCGTTATTTGCAATAATTAAAATTTCATTAAACTCATTCAAAATTTCTAGAAGAATATAATCAATTAATATTTTACTTTCTAATTGAACTTGAGATTTATCTTGGCCAAATCTCTTGGATTGCCCTCCTGCTAGTACAACTCCTAAAATGCTGTTATAATCCATTATTCTTAATATAAATCATTAAAACACCAATTAAAGATATATAATGGATTTAAAAATTTTAGAAATTGCTTCTCACGCTGAAAATAAAAAAGAACTTAGCAATCCTACCCATTCCTCAAAAAACAAAAATCCGATTTGTGGAGACGAAATGGAAATTAGTTTAGTTGTAAAAAAAAATATCATTGAGGATATGGCTTACAATTGTAAATCTTGTGTATATTGCCAGGCTTCTGTTAGTTTACTTTCAAGAACAATTAAAGATCAAAGTATTGATACATTTAAAGACTTTTTTCAGTTTGCAGAAAAAATGTTTACCGACAATAATTTAAATATTCAAAAAAAATGGAATGGATTTGTAGAAATATTTAATAAAAAAAATTTAGCTAGAAAAGAATGTTTGCTTCTACCTTTAAGAACCGTTGCAAAAGCGCTAAAAATATAAATGATTAAAATAAACAAATCTAATTTAGTAAAAGCTTTCATCGCAGGTTTGTTTTCAATTTTGACCATTGGAACTTTAACACTGTTAACTTACGAAACTACTTTAGGAGTTTTTTTAATTGCCTCTTTTGGATCTTCGATGGTTTTATTATTTGGGTTTCCTGAGAGTCCTTTTTCTCAACCCAAGAATGTTTTTTTTGGACATTTTTTAACAGCCTTAACAGGAATAGTTTTTTTAAAACATATACCATTGCCCATTTATATTAATATTGCTCTGGCCGTCGGATTTGGAGTTTTTTTTATGATACTTTTTAACGTGGTTCATCCACCTGCAGGAGGGAATCCTATAATTGTAATTATAGGAAACGTTTCTTACCAATATTTAATTAATCCAATTATTTTTGGTAGTTTAATAATTTTAATTTTTGCAATTTTAACAAATAAATTCTTATTAAAGAAGAATTACCCTATAAAATAATTGAATGAATTCTAAATACAAAGTTTTAAAATTTAAATCTAATAATTTTAAAAATGTTGATGATCTAGTTTCAATTGAAGAACCACTAGAAATATCTATTAAATATAAAAATAACGATAATTGGGTTACGCAAATCTTATCAATTACCATGAGAACCCCTGGCCATGATGAAGATTTGGTAAGGGGTTTTTTATTCAATGAGCAAATTGTTCAGGATGTTAAGCACATTCAATCTATAAAAAGTTTTGGAGCAAAAGTTGGCCAGTATAAAATTCAGAATAAAATATTAGCAACATTAAATAATTCAAAAAATATAAATATCACTAAAATTAAAAGAGATTTTTTAACAAATTCTTCTTGTGGCGTTTGTGGTAAATCTTCTCTAGATGCATTGGAAATTATAAAAACAAAGAAACCATCATTAGCGGAACCAAAAATATCTAAAAAAGTAGTTTTGCAATCGCCGGATATTTTAAGAGATAATCAGTCAGAATTTTCTAAAACAGGGGGTATTCATGCAAGCGGCTTATTTTTAGATAATGGTAAATTAGTTGAAATTCGAGAGGATGTAGGTCGACATAACGCTCTTGATAAATTGGTCGGAAGAATTTTAAAGAAGAAAAACCTTAATCCAAAAAAACAATTTATTGCCTGTTCTGGTCGACTTAATTTTGAATTAGTACAAAAAGTTTTGATGACTAATATTGGAATTATGATCGGTGTAGGCGCTCCTACAAGCCTCGCTATTGATTTAGCCAATAAATACAACATGACTTTAGTCGGGTTTGTAAAAAAAGATAGTTTTAATATTTATTCAAATAAACAAAAAATAATCATATAAAAGATAAAAAATTATGTCCCGAAATATTAGCAATTTATCTGGAAGAGTTGGTTTAAAAGATAATTTATTTAAAAAGATCTCAGAAAACGTTCTTAAAGGTTCACCAAAGGATATTAAAGAGATTGCTAAAGAATATAATTTAGGAGTTTCAACGATTCATGGCGCAGAAAGTTTTTACGAATTCTTAAGACCTGCACATCGTGAAAAAAAAGCATTCGTATGCAATGGTAGCGCTTGCATGTGTGCTGGCACACAGGAGAAATTAGAAAAGACTTTAAAAGCAAAATTAGGCAACGATAAAGTGGGTAAAATGTTTTGTTTAGGACATTGTTATGAAAACAATGCTTTTCATTATGAGGGTGAAAATTATGCAGGAAAAGATATTGAAAAAATTGATCAAATTATAAAGGGTGAAAAAATTACACAGGATAAATTTTTTGCAAAAAGTTATGCCACGACTAGTTTTTTAATGGATGATAAGTTGTCAACAATTTCACAAGTAAAAGATTTGCTAGATAAATTTCTTAAAACAGAAAAAAATTTAATTATTAAATCATTATCCGATTCTAATTTGTCAGGAAGAGGTGGCGCTGGTTTTCCTACAGGATTGAAATGGGATGCTTGCAGCAAAGTACCATCAAATAAAAAATATGTTATTTGCAATGCTGACGAGGGTGACTCTGGTGCTTTCTCAGATAGATATTTATTAGAAGATCAACCACTTAAAGTTTTGTTTGGAATGATGATTTGTGGTTACGTTATAGGAAGTGATGAAGGAGTATTATATATTAGAGGAGAGTACCCTAAATCTATCGAGGCGCTCAATGGATCTATTAATGAATTAAAAAAGGCAAAATTATTAGGAAAAAATATTTTAGGAACTAATTTTTCTTTTGATCTAAATATTTGTATTGGACAAGGTGCTTATATTTGTGGAGAAGAGACAGCGTTGATCGCATCTATCGAAGGTAGAAGAGCAGAGGTTGATGTAAGACCTCCTTATCCAGTAACTGAAGGATTATATAAAAAGCCAACGGTGGTTAATAACGTTGAAACTTTAGCTGCGGCTAGTGGAATTTTAATAAATGGTGCTGAAAAGTTTGCCGCTATTGGCAATAAAAAATCTGCTGGTACAAAATTAGTTTGTCTTGATAGCTTTTTTAAAAGACCAGGGGTGTATGAGATTGACATGGGTACACCCATGAAAAAAATATTTAACGAAATTGGTGGAGGATATAAAGAGCCCGTAAAAGCCTTTCAAATTGGAGGTCCATTAGGAGGTGTGGTGCCTTTAAGTGAGATCGATAATCTAAATTTAGATTTTCAGGAATTTAGTGCTAAAGGATTTATGTTGGGACATGCTAGTGTTGTAAGTATTCCTAAAAGTTTTCCAATGGTTGAATATATTCATCATTTATTTGAATTTTCTGCAGAAGAATCATGTGGCAAATGTTTTCCAGGAAGACTTGGGTCTTATAGAGGAAAAGAAATGTTTGATCAGGTTTTAAAAAAAACCGCTAAAATTCCACTAAAATTATTAAATGATTTATTAGTTACTATGCAAAAAGGTTGTCTTTGCACTCTTTGTGGTGCGATACCAACTCCTGTTGGTAATATCCTGAAATACTTTATGGATGAAATAAAAAGTGATACAGTTTCTTAATTATCCATGAGCTCAGAAAAAAGAAAAATAGCTTATATTGATGGAAAGCCATATGAAATTGGTGGTCATCACACGTCTATACTAAAATTTGTTAAAGGTTATTTAGGAGATGATAAAGTTCCAACTCTCTGTGACGATCCAAACCTAGCACCATATGGCGCTTGTCGAGTTTGTTCTGTTGAAGTTGCATTAATTAAAGATGGGCCAACTAAAGTAGTTGCTTCCTGTCATACACCAGTTGTTGAAGGTCAGCATATATTTACTAATAACGACAATCTTCAAAATCTTAGAAAAAATATTGTTGAACTTGTTTTAACTGACCATCCAATGACTTGTGGAACCTGCGAAGTAAATAATAATTGCGAACTTCAAAAAGTTGCTAATAATTTAGGAATTTCTGATCACCGTTATAATAATCCAAAACAACACAAAGGCATTCCTAAAGATACTTCTCATCCGTATATGAGAATGAATTTAGACCACTGTATTAATTGCGGAAGATGCGTGCGAGCTTGTGATGAAATTCAAGGCTCTTTTGTTTTAACAATGTCTGGTCGAGGCTTTGAGTCAAGAATTACTACCGACAACGATATGTTATTTGGGGACTCTTCATGTGTTTCTTGTGGAGCATGTGCTCACACTTGTCCAACAGATGCAATTTCAGATATCTTTAAATCTAAATCTGCAGACGTAGACAAAAAAGTTAGAACGACTTGTTCTTATTGTGGAGTTGGATGTAACCTTGAGGCATCAATTAAAAATAATAAAGTAGTATCCATCGACACTCCTAAAGAGACAGAAGTGAATGCAGGTCATACTTGTATTAAAGGTAGATATGCATTTGGTTTTTATGATCACCCTGACAGACTAAGAACTCCGTTAATAAAAAGAAATGGAAAATTTGAAAAGGCTTCTTGGGATGAAGCTTATGATTTAATTAAAAGTGAATTTAATAGAATTATAAAAAATCACGGACCTGATGCGATTGCTGGTATTTCTTCAGCAAGGTGTACTAACGAGGAAAATTATTTATTTCAAAAAATGATTAGAGCAGTTGTTGGCACTAATAGTGTTGATTGCTGCGCACGAATTTGTCACTCACCCACAGCTTGGGGTATGCAACAAACTTTTGGTATGGGGGCCGCCACTAACTCTACAGACGATATTTATCATGCAGATTTATTCTTAGTGATCGGAGCAAATCCAACTACTGCCCACCCAGTAACTGGAGCTAAAATTAAACAACAAGTAATGAAAGGTAAAAAACTAATTGTTTTAGACCCAGTAACTACAGAACTTGCAAATCTTGCTAATTATCACATTAAATTAAGACCAGGAACGAATGTTGCTGTTCTAAATATGATGTTACATTTTATCGTCAAAGCTAAATTATATAACGCTGATTTTATTAGAGATCGAACTGAAGGTTTTGAAAAATTTATTAAAGAAATCGAAAGACAAGACGTTGATCAATTAGCAAAAGTTGCTGGTGTTGATAAACAGTTAGTCAAAGAAGCAGCTATCGCCTATGCCACTGCGGGCAATTCTATGGAATTTCATGGATTGGGAGTTACGGAGCATGAGCAAGGTTCAAAAACAGTTATGCTAATTGCTGACCTTGCAATGATCACAGGAAATATTGGAAGAAAAGGCGTTGGTGTAAATCCTCTTCGAGGACAAAATAATGTTCAAGGTGCCGCAGATATGGGATGTCAACCACATCAAGGAGCTGGTTACTTTAATGTTGCAGATCAAAAAGTTCAACAATACTACAGTGAAAAATACGGAGTAACTCACCCAACTAAACCTGGTTTAAAAATTCCTCAAATGTTTGATGCTGCAATTAATAAAGAACTTAAAGCAGTTTGGATAATTGGTGAGGATATCGTTCAAACTGATCCTAATAGTGCTCATGTTATTGAGGCTATGGAGTCGTTAGAATTTTTAGTTGTTCAGGAAATATTCATGAGCGAAACTGCAAAACTTGCAACTGTAGTTTTACCAGGAACAACTTTCTTAGAAAAAGACGGCACATTTACAAATACAGAAAGAAGAATTCAAAGAGTTAATAGAGCTGCACCTCCTTTACCAGGAACTAAACCAGATGGAGTTATAGTTGCTGAAATGATGCAAAGATTTGGATTTAAACAACCAGATTATAATGCAGATCAAGTGCTAAAAGAAATTGCAGATGTAGTTCCGTTCTTTAAAGGCGTTACAAGAGAAAGACTGGGTGCATATGGTTTACAGTGGCCTGTGGATGAAGATGGAACAGATACAAAAATTTTATATAAAGAAACTTTCAAACTTGGAAAAGGCCAACTTAAAAACTTTGATTGGAAAGAATCTACTGAAATAGAAACCAATCAAAAAGAATATCCATTAATATTAACAACAAGCCGTGCATTACAACATTATAATTGTGGAACAATGACGAGAAGAACAAGCAATATCGATATTATGGATGAAGATATTCTATTAATTCACCCAATAGATGCTGCTGAGAGAGATTTAATAACAGGAGACTTTGGTAGATTATATTCCGGAAGAGGCAAAGTTGATCTTAAAGTAGAAGTTACTGATAAAGTAAAAAAAGGGGTTGTATTTACTACGTTTCATTTTCCAGAACACATGGTCAATATGGTAACTGGTCATGGAAAAGATGAAGAAACAATGTGTGCAGAATATAAAGTTTCCTCAGTGGATGTTAAGAAAATTTCAAATCGTTTTGAACCCAAAGAAAAAGAAAAAGAACATCAAGTTCAAGTTAAATAATTACTGAATTTATATTTTCCAGATATTTATTTAGTCCTTTTTTAAAATAACTAAATTTATAACACTATTCTCTTAGAGGTTGTAAATTGATAGTCAAAATCAATATTAATACATAAAATATATTAATTGTATGTAATTTTTTTTAGACATATATTTTTCAAATTATAAATTAAAAGGGGGGAGACTAAATGTTCAAACATTTAATAAAAAAAATATCAGCAATTTTTTTTGCTGCAATTTTTTCTTTATCACTGCTACCTCAGAATTTATTTGCACAAGCCAAGACGCAATATTTTCCGATACCAAGCAGTCGAGTAGGACCATACTCAGCAATGGGTACTGGTTATTACGGCGCACAAATTGATTACATGAATTACGTTAATGCAACAGGTGGCGTTAATGGAGTTATGTTGACTTGGCAAGAGTGCGAAACAGAATATAACGCTGCAAAAACTGTAGAGTGCTACCAAAGACTTATGACTAAAGATGGTCAGAAGATGGTCGTATTTGACACACTTGGAACGCCAGGTGCTTACGCAGTTATCAATCGAATGGCAGAAGACAAAGTTGTTCTAGCTCAGTACGGGTATGGAAGAACAGATGCTGCTGATGGCACAGTTTGGCCTTGGGTATTTAATGCTGCAAGTAGCTACTGGTCACAAATTGCAGTTAAGCTTCGATGGATGGCAGAACTTGAAGGTGGTGGCCCAGAGAAATTAAAGGGTAAAAAAATAGTTCATCTACACATTGATACTGCTTACGGACGTGAGCCGCTTCCAACTATGAGAAGACTTTCTAAGGAATGGGGATTTACATTAGTAGAAATTGCTATTGCTCCTCCAGGATTAGAACAGCAATCTCAGTGGTTACAAATTAGACAGGAAAAACCTGATTGGGTTACTTTTTGGGGCGCAGGTTCTGGAATGAATTCAACAGCGATGACAAATGCTGCTAGAATTAATTTTCCAAGAACAAAAATGATGTATGTAACCTTTGGTGGAGCGGAAGAGGATATGATCCCTGCTGGTGACTCTGCTAATGGAACTTACGTTGTTTCAAATGCTTTACCTGGAAAAAATTATCCTTTGATTAAGAATATTCAGGAAAAAGTCTACAAAGCTGGAAAAGGAAATTTGGCTGATCCAAAACGTGTAGGCACTGCTTATTATAATAGAGGTTTAGGAGCTTCTATTTTATGGGTTGAAGCATTGAGAAATGCACAAAAAAAATATAACAAAATTGGTCAACCAGTAACTGGTGAAGAGTTTAGAGATGGATACGAAATGATCAATTTGACCGACGCTAGAATGAAAGAACTTGGTATTGAAGGGATGTTAGCTCCATTTCAACTTTCTTGTTCTCAGCATGAGGGCGCAGGTAAATTTGCTTTAATGCAATGGGATGGAAAAGCTCAAGCTTTTAAAAAAGTTAGAGACTGGACAGGACCTAATGATCCAGTTGCTATAAGAGCTCAAATCGTAGAGTCGGCAGCTAAGTACGCTCAAGAAAATAAAATTACTCCAAAAAAATGTAGTTAATTTTTTTTAGATTAATTTATCCAATTTAGGGGAGTGTAAATAAAAATTAATGTTTACACTCCCCTTAGTATTTAATAACTTGCGTAAATAAAATTAAGGGGAATTAGGTGGGGGCTAGCGTTAGTAATATTTTAGAAATTAAAAACATCGAAGTTGCTTACAATAAAGTTATTTTGGCACTTCACGATGTATCTTTAATTGTTCCAAAGGGAAAAATAGTTGCATTACTTGGTGCAAACGGCGCTGGAAAAAGTACCACACTTAAATCAATATCTACGATGCTTGCCTCTGAAAGAGGAGAAGTGACTAAAGGCACAATTAGTTATGATGGTACTGAAATAAAAAAACAAACACCTTCTGAGATGGTTAGACTTGGGATGGTTCAAGTTTTAGAAGGTAGAAGATGTTTTGGACATTTAACCGTTGAAGAAAATATTATTTCCGGAGCTTATTCACGAAAATTATCGAGAAGCGACTTGAATGCTGAAGTTGAAAAAATTTATAGTTATTTTAAACGATTAAAAGAGAGAAGAAAAAGTCAAGCTGGATTTACCTCAGGTGGTGAGCAACAAATGATTGCGGTGGCACGAGCAATGATGGCAAAACCAAAAATGCTTTTACTTGATGAGCCTTCCATGGGCTTAGCACCCCAGTTAGTTGCTGAAATATTTCATATTGTAAAAGATTTAAATGAAAAAGAAGGTGTAAGTATATTACTTGCTGAACAAAATACTAATATTGCACTTAAAAATGCTGACTATGCATATATTATCGAAACAGGAAATGTGATGTTAGAAGGATCTGCAAAAAGTTTATTAAATAATGAAAAGGTAAAAGAATTATATTTAGGTATCTCCAAAGGGAAACGTTTGAATTTTAAAGATGCAATAAGAGACAGTCAAAGAAAGAAAACAAATTAAAGGAATAATTTAAAAGTTTAATATGGTTGATAAAAGAAAATTTAAAATTGGCAAACCGATACTGGAAGTAAAAAATATTTCTTTAAGCTTCGGTGGAGTTAAGGCTATTACCAACATTTCTTTTAACGTCTTAGAGCATGAAATAAGGGCGATTATCGGACCTAATGGAGCTGGTAAAAGCTCAATGCTCAATTGCATTAATGGAATTTATAAACCTCAGGAAGGAAAAGTGCTTTTTAATGGGGAAGAAGTAAAACCCATTACACCAAATATTATGGCACAAAAAGGAATTTCTAGAACATTTCAAAATCTTGCTCTTTTTAAAAGAATGTCCGTCTTAGATAATATTTTAGTTGGAAGAAAGCTTCATACAAAATCTAGTTTTCTTGAAGTAGCCTTGCAACTCCCAAGGGCGACTAGAGAAGAAAAAATAAACAGAGAAAAATCTGAGGAGATTGTAAAGTTTTTAGAAATTGAAAATATTAAAAATACAGAAGTTGGAAAACTTCCCTATGGACTGCAAAAAAAAGTAGAACTTGGTCGTGCTCTTGCAACTGAGGCTCCCATATTACTTTTAGATGAACCAATGGCGGGCATGAATGTTGAAGAAAAAAGAGATATGTGCAGATTTATTTTAAAAATAAATGATGAACTTGGAACAACTATAGTTTTAATAGAACATGATATGGGAGTAGTTATGGATATTTCAGATCGTGTTGTCGTTTTAGACTATGGAAAAGTTATCGGAGATGATATTCCTGATGTGGTTAGAGCCGATCAAAAAGTAATTGATGCATACCTAGGAGTTGCCCATGACTGAGTCGATTTTATTTTTCTTTGAAGTTTTAGTTGGCGGATTATTGTCAGGAACAATGTATTCCCTAGTTGCATTAGGTTTTGTTCTTATTTACAAAGCCTCCGCTACATTTAATTTTGCACAGGGGGCCATGGTATTCTTTGCAGTCCTTTCATTCGTAGGATTTATGGAATATGGAATGCCATTCGCAGTAGCTTTTGTCGCAACTGTTTTTTTAATGATATTAGTTGGAATGCTTACAGAAAGATTGGTACTTCGCCCTTTAATGAATCAAAGCGAAGATACTGTTTTAATGGCAACAATTGGACTTGGATTTGTTTTAGAGGGTCTTGCACAAGCAAAATGGGGCGTTGAAGTTAGAAAACTAAGTCTTGGAATTGGAGATTTTCCTATTCCGTGGATTGCGGATAATTTAAAATTATTTATTAGTGCACTTGATTTAACAGCTGGTGTAGTTGCTTTAGGTATGATTGTTCTTCTTACTCTTTTATTCAAGTTCACAAAAATTGGACTTGGATTGAGAGCAGTTGCGGATGATGCTGGAGCTGCAAGTTCTATTGGAATTCCTCTAAAGCATATTATGCTACTGGTTTGGTCCACAGCCGGCGTTGTTGCTTTAGTTGCTGGAATGATGTGGGGAGCAAGGGCAGGTGTTCAGTTCGCTCTAATTGAACTGGCATTAAAAGCCTTGCCAGTTTTAATTATTGGAGGATTTTCATCAATTCCAGGAGCAATTGTTGGGGGTTTACTTGTTGGTGCAGTTGAAAAAATTTTAGAAGTTTACATAGGGCCATTTTTTAAAGGTGGTATCGAGGCTTGGGCACCTTATATGTTATCAATATTATTTCTACTTTATAGACCAGAAGGTTTATTTGGAGAAAAAATAATTAGGAGAGTTTAATTTATGAAACCTGTTTTTATGAGATATACAAAAAACGATATTATAAATTTTATTGTTTTGCTTGTACTAGGGTTTTTGGTCATACCAAATGTTATTAAATCTGATTATTGGTATACGTCCATTTTAATACCTTGGCTTTGTTTGACTATTGCAGCTTTAGGGCAAAATATTGTGATGGGGTATACAGGACAATTATCTTTGGGTGCTGCAGGTTTTATGTGTGCAGGAGCATATGCATGTTACAACATGATGCTGCGAATACAAGATATGCCTTTTTTAGGAGCATTAGTTTTATCAGGATTAATTGCAGCTGGTCTTGGAATTATATTTGGTTTGCCAAGTCTTCGAATTAGAGGAATTTATTTAATGGTTGCAACTTTAGCATCACAATTTTTTATTGTTTGGGTAATAGATAAATTTGGTTGGTTTAAGAACTATGACGTTTCTGGATCAACGACATTTCAGAAAATAGACATCAACGGAGTACCTTTTCACAGTGGATATATGATGTATCTTCTAGTTGCAATAATTGTCGTTATTATAACTATTCTTGCAATTAACATGGCGAGAGGTTCCACGGGTAGAAACTGGATGGCAGTAAGAGACATGGATATTGCCGCAGAGTCCATGGGCGTTTCACTCTTAAAAACTAAATTACAAGCTTTTGCAATTAATGCTTTCTTATGCGGTATAGCCGGCGCACTTTATACTTACACATATTTAAAAACAGTAGAACCATTTGCTGCTTTCAATATTAGTTTATCTTTTAAAATTATGTTTATGGCAATCATTGGGGGGCTTGGTACAATTTCTGGAGCATTTATAGGTGCGGCCTTTATTTTGCTTTTTCCAGTAGTGCTTAATGCAATTGGCAATAATCTTTTTCACGGTATGATTGATGCGACAATCATAAGTTCCATTGAGCAAATTGTATTTGGTGGATTAATCATAACTTTAATGATTTTTGAACCACTTGGATTTGCAAAATTATGGGAAACATTAAAACAAAAAGTAACAAGAATAAAATCTTAATTTATTTTATTATAGCAATCGTCATCACGGTTATTGTTTTAATAATAATATTATTTGCAACGCGTAAATCTCCATTGGAAAGATGCGCTGATGCTGGTCATATTTATATTTGGGGTGAACAAAATAAAGCATATATAAATAGAGGTTTTAAAGAAAAAATGAGTGATATTAAGACTTTTAAAGATTTTCCTTATGTAAAATTATTTTCAATTTGCGATCAAAGTCAAAAGCAGTATCCGGAAAAATTTGAGGAAAAGTGGGGAAAATAATAAAGTTTATAAACCAACAATTTTTCCACCAACATAATCAATATTTTCTGCAGATGGTTTTTTAGATAATCCTGGCATTGTCATTATATTCCCACAAATTATAACAATAAATTCAGCTCCAGCAGAAAATCGAATTTCACGAACTGCAATACTGTGATTTGAAGGCGCCCCTCTTAATTTTGGATCAGTTGAAAAAGAACTTTGAGTTTTTGCAATACAAATTGGCATATGTCCATATCCTGCATTCTGTAAATTTTGAATTTGTTCTTTGACTTTATCATCCATAGTAACTTCACTTGCTCTATAAATTTTCTTTGCAATTTTATTAATTTTTTCTATTAATGTGTCTTTGTCTTCATAGACATATTGCATTTTTTGATTAGAATTCTCACATAATTCAACAACAATTTTTGCAAGATCAACTGCTCCTTTACCACCATCACTCCAATGTGAGGCAAGTACAGTTTTAACATTTAATTTTTTCATTCTATCAAAAATTAATTGAATTTCTGCAGGCGTATCACTTGTAAATTTATTAATAGCTACGACACATGGTAAATTAAAAACTTTAGTCATGTTCTCTACATGTCGCTCTAAATTAACAAGTCCTTTATCAACAGCTACAACATCTTCTTTGGTTAAGTTAGAAAGCTCAGCGCCGCCGTGATATTTTATTGCTCGAATAGTTGCAACTAATACGGTTGCTGATGGCTGAAGATTGGATTTTCTACACTTTATATCTATAAATTTTTCAGCACCTAAATCAGCGCCAAAGCCAGCTTCAGTAACAACATAGTCTGCAATTTTTAATGCAGCTTTTGTAGAGATTACAGAATTACAACCGTGAGCTATATTTGCAAATGGTCCGCCATGAACAAATGCTGGATTATTTTCTAATGTTTGTACTAAATTTGGTGCTAACGCATCTTTCAAAAGCGCAGTCATTGCGCCAACCACTTTCAAATCCTTTGCAAGAATTGGTTGTTTTTTTTTATTATAAGCTACAACAATTTGTCCTATACGTTTTTTTAAATCTTCAATGGAAGTTGATAAACAAAAGATCGCCATGATTTCAGAGGCAGCTACAATTTCAAAACCTCCTTCATGAGGGAACCCTTCTTTCTTTTCATTTATTCCTAAAGTTATTTTACGAAGCGCACGGTCATTCATATCTACAGTGCGTTTCCATTGAATAGTTTTAATATCAATTCCTAATTCATTTCCGTGATAAATATGATTATCTAGTACTGCTGCTAATAAATTATGAGCTGCTGCAATCGCAGCAAAATCGCCGGTAAAATGCAAATTGATATCTTCCATTGGAACAATTTGCGCAAGCCCTCCACCTGCAGCACCCCCTTTAATTCCAAAGACAGGTCCTAAAGAAGGTTCACGTAAACAAATCATTGTTTTTTTACCAATACAATTTAGAGCATCACCTAATCCCACTGTGGTTGTAGTTTTTCCCTCACCTGCTGGAGTTGGACTTATGGCTGTAACCAAGATTAGTTTTCCGTCTTTATCATTTTTTAATTTATTTAAATAAGAGAATGAAACTTTTGCTTTATAGCGTCCATAATTTTCAAGATCATCTTCATGGATGCCCAAACGCTCTCTTGCCACATCAGCTATTTTTCGCATTTTAGCTTTTTGAGCTATTTCAATGTCACTAGGCATAATTAGTTTTGATAGTTTTTGATCATTAATCAAATACAGTATTTATAAGTTTCTTTAAAAGATACCAGAAAAACTAATAGCAATTATTGCGTGTATTATTTTCTCTTCTATTATTTCAAATTTATATTTGATAATAAACTGGTTCAATAATTTTTTAATTAATTTTAATAAATCAAAAGTTATCCAGAATGATATTAGGATCAGTAATTGATAGTGATATAAATGAAAAGCGCATAGCCATTTCTTTAGATACAATTAAAAAATATATTTCTAACGGATTTTCTGTTCAATTAGAAAAAGATTTTGGAAAAAACTCAAATATTAATGATAGTGAACTGCAAAAGTTAGGAGCAAAAATATTAACTAAAGAAGAAGTTTATAAAACTTCTGATATTATTATTAAAATTAACTGTCCAAATGAAACTGAAATTTCTTTAATAAAAGAAGGCGCTATATTAATTGGTAGTTTTTTTCCTCATTTAAACAAAGATAAAATAAATAAACTCTTAAAAAAAAATATTAAAATATTTTCTTTAGAGTTACTTCCAAGAATTACCAGAGCTCAATCAATGGATATTTTATCCTCACAGGCAAATCTAGCAGGATACAAAGCAGTTATAGATTCAGTTTATGAATTTAATAAAGCAGTGCCAATGATGATGACTGCCGCAGGCACAATAACTCCTGCAAAATTTTTTGTTATCGGAGCAGGTGTTGCGGGATTACAAGCTATTGCAACTGCAAAAAGATTAGGTGGAGTTGTATCTGCAACAGATGTAAGAGCCGCTTCAAAAGAGCAAGTTGAAAGTTTAGGGGGAAAATTTGTATTTGTTGAAAGTACAAAGAATTTAGAAACTAGTGGAGGCTACGCAAAAGAGCTAGATGAAGATGATAAAAAAAAACAAGAAGAATTATTAAAAACTACAATAAAAAATCAAGACATTGTGATTTGTACTGCTTTAATTCCAGGTAAAAAAGCTCCAAGAATTGTGACCGAAGAAATGGTCAAATCAATGAAGAGTGGTTCGGTTATTTGCGATTTAGCCGTTGAGCAGGGTGGAAATTCTGCTTTTTCAGAGCCAGGAAAAATTTCAATTGTAAATGGGGTAAAAATTATAGGATATAAAAATTTTCCTAGTAGAATTTCAGAAAGTGCGTCTATTTTGTTCGCAAAAAATATCTTAAACTTTTTAGAAATTATCTACGATAAAGTTGGTAAGAAGATAAAAATTGATGAGAATGATGAAATTATTAAAGCAGTTTATATAAATAAGGAGATTCATTAATGGAAATTGATCCAATTATATTTAGATTTGCTATTTTTATATTATCTATTTTTGTAGGTTATTACGTGGTGTGGAGTGTTACTCCTGCTTTACATACGCCTTTAATGTCAGTGACCAATGCTATTTCATCGGTCATTATTGTTGGAGCTTTAGTTGCTGTAGGTTTATCTCCAATTACTCAAGGATTTTTTGGAAAATTTCCAGGAATACTTGGCATTCTACTTGCTTCCATAAATATTTTTGGAGGTTTTTTAGTTACACAAAGAATGCTGAAAATGTACAAAAAAAATAAAAAGAAATGATCTCAGCTAATATTACAGCCTCATTATATTTAGTTACCGGCATATTATTCATTATGGCCCTAAGAGGTCTTTCATCTCCCGAAACTTCAAGAACTGGAAATTTTTTAGGAATTTTAGGAATGGGACTTGCGGTTATTGTCACGTTATTATCGCTTGGTGATATTAATCAAATAAAAGAAAATATTTTCTATATTTTAATTCCAATTATTATTGGAGGTTTAGTTGGTGGAATAATTGCATTTAGAGTTTCAATGACAGCAATGCCGCAACTTGTTGCTGGTTTTCATAGTTTAGTTGGTCTTTCAGCAGTGTTAGTTGGTATTGTTGCATTTTATAATCCTGCTTCCTTTGGAATAGGACAAGTTGGAAATATTAAAATCTTATCATTGGTTGAAATGTCGTTGGGAGTTGCAATTGGCGCTATAACTTTTTCAGGTTCTTGTATTGCTTTTTTAAAACTTCAGGGACTTATGTCAGGAAATCCAATTACATTTAAAGGACAACATTTAATAAATTTATTTATAGGATTGTTAATAATTTTTTTAATATTTTCATTTACAAAATTACAATCTGAAAATTTATTTTGGGCAATCATTATTATTTCAACACTCATAGGTTTTTTAATTATTATTCCAATCGGCGGAGCAGATATGCCCGTTGTGGTTTCCATGTTAAATTCTTATTCAGGTTGGGCTGCCGCTGGTATTGGTTTTACTTTAGAAAATATTGCATTAATTATCACTGGAGCATTAGTAGGCTCTTCTGGGGCCATTCTTTCGTACATCATGTGTAAAGGAATGAATCGATCACTGTTTAATGTTATTCTTGGTGGCTTTGGTGGCGACACTTCAGCTTCAACTGTTCAGAAAAATACCAAACCTGTTAAGCAAGGAGGAGCAGACGATGCGGCTTTTTTAATGAAAAATGCTTCATCGGTTATTATTGTACCAGGTTATGGAATGGCAGTAGCTCAAGCCCAACATGCTCTTCGTGAGATGGCAGATAAATTAAAAAAATTAGGTGTAAAAGTTTCTTACGCAATTCACCCCGTTGCTGGAAGAATGCCAGGACATATGAATGTTTTATTAGCTGAGGCAAATGTGCCTTATGATGAAGTTTTTGAACTTGAAAATATTAATAATGATTTTTCTAACACCGATGTTTCTTTTGTCATTGGAGCAAATGATGTGACTAATCCTGCAGCTAAAACTGATCCCAAAAGCCCTATTTTTGGAATGCCGATTTTAGATGTTGAAAAATCAAAGTCAGTTCTATTTGTTAAACGAGGTATGGCAGCAGGATATGCTGGCGTAGATAATGAGCTTTTTTATAAAGATAATACGCTAATGCTTTTTTCTGATGCAAAAAAGATGGTTGAAGAGATAATTAAAAATTTAGATTAATTAAATTATTCTCCAGTATTAATCAGTCCGCCTCGTTTTCTAGCTCCTTCAAATGATACTAAAAATACAACAATAGCTAATAAGGCGTAAACTAAATTTAGTATTAACGATTTTATAAAATAAACTGTATTAAAATTATTATTAAAAAGAACCTCTCTCATTCCCTCAAAAACATAAGTTTGTGGAAATGATAATGAAAGCCATCTTATCCATTCTGGTAAAGTTTCAATTGGGTAATAAATTGCACTTAATGGAGCTAATGTAAAAATTGCACCCCATGCTAAACTTTCAGCGGAAACACCAAAGCGAATAATTGCTGCAATAATAAAAATACCAAGAATCCAACCCGTAATAAGTAAACTTGAAAAGAAAAGCATTAAACTAAAACCCATTTGGAATAGAGAAAATGAATAAAGAGGAATTGCAAGCAGCGCTGCAGGAATAATTGCAATCACTGTTCTAATCAAACTTATAGTCATTAATGATAAGACCATCTCTAAGGGCTTTAATGGGCTTACAAATAATTGTCCCAAATTTCTTGACCAGATTTCTTCAAGAAAAGATAAAGAAAATCCTAATTGACTTCTAAATAATACATCCCATAACAATACTCCAGCGATCAAAACACCGCCAATCTGTAGTGCGGTATCGTTAGAGTAAGTTAGGTATTTAGCAATCAGTCCCCACAATATCATTTGAAATGTTGGCCAATACATAAGCTCTAGAATTCTTGGAAAAGATGTTTTGATTAAATAAAAATATCTTATTACAAGTGCAAAAATTCTAGCTAGTGATTTCATCTATTTCCTTCTCCTCTTGCAATTTTAAGAAAGACATCTTCTAATTTTTTCTTCCCATATTTTTTTAAAAGACTAGAAGGAGATCCTTGATCCGTAATCTCTCCATTCTTCATCATGATTACGCTGTCACAAAGTCTTGTCACTTCTTCCATATTGTGGCTTGCAAGAATGATAGCGGTGTTATGTTTTTTACAAAAATTTTCAAAAAAAGTTCTTATTCTATCTGCTGTATCAGGATCTAAAGAGGCCGTTGGTTCATCGAGAAATAGTATTTCAGGATCATTAATGATTGCTTTTCCAAGGCTTACTCTAGTTTTTTGACCCGAAGATAATTCACCTACCTTAATATCAAGTAAGTTTTCAAAACCTAATTCCTTTGCAATACTTTTAATTTTTTTATTTATATTAGCAACTCCATACAGCATTCCATAAACAAATAAATTCTGCCTAACTGTTAATTTTTTTGGAAGATCAACATAAGGGGATGAAAAATTTATTTTATTTAAAATTTTGTATCTATTCTTTGAAATGTCATGAGATAATATTTTAATACTTCCTGATGTTGGAGTTAACAAACCCAATAACATTGTAATAGTTGTAGTTTTGCCAGCTCCGTTAGCACCCAAGATTCCTTTTATTTCTCCTCTTTTTAAATCAAAGGAAATATTTTTAACTGCTTGATGATTGGTAAATTTTTTCGATAAATTTCTAACTTCAATAATATTTTCATTCATAAAAGGATGCTCTTTTTAACCTTTCATTTATTGCTTTACCTAAATCTTTATTTGGAATTTTATTTACACTAATCGATTCAAATTTTTTATTTTTTATTATTCTTAAAATATTAAAAAAGTTCTTAGCAGCATCCTTTAATTTTCCATTAATACTTAAATTAAATATATTATGATTATTGTAATTTTTTTTGCCAAAAACAATCAAAGCACCACCTTGGGTAGCTTTTTCTCTATTCATATAAATGGGAATGCCCGGAGAATAATGTAGACCAATCTGCCCTGGGGATTTTACAATTTTACTTTTATATTCAGTTAATTTTACCTTTAAAAATTTTTCTATAATTTTAGAGGAAAGCCCTCCTTCTCTTAAAATTTTAGGCGTCGTAGTTAAATCAATCACCGTAGACTCTATTCCAATTTTGCAAACTCCTCCATCAATGATCATCTTTACAGATTTGCCAAATTCTTCGGCAACATGTTTTGCTGTAGTTGGGCTTAAGGATTTTGATTTATTGGCACTAGGAGCTGCGAGTGGATATTTTAAAATACTTAATAATTTTATGATATTTTTTTCCTTTGGGATTCTTACTGCAATGGTATCAAGACCTTTGTTTGCAAGTTTTGAGATTTTAGAAATTTTTTTCTTTTTTAAGATATAAGTTAATGGTCCAGGTGAAAACTTTTTTACAAGTTTTAAAAAATTTTTATTAATGAACGCTTCTTTTTTTATACTTTCAATATTTTTAAAGTGAACAATTAATGGATTACGGCTTGGGCGTCTTTTTAAACTATAAATTTTTTGAATTGCTTTGTTATTATAAGCATTTGCAGCAAGTCCATAAACGGTTTCAGTTGGAACAGCTACTACACCACCGTTATCAACAATAATCTTTGCTTTGGTTAAATTATTATTTGTAGGTTTATAAATATTTGAATAGATATTTTTCATTAATTAATTAATATAAAAGAGTATTTTTTAAAAATGATACTTATATGAAAAAATCTAACAATTCTCCAGATATTACCAAGTTATCCTTCGAAGAAGCCCTAGAGCAACTGGAAGAAATTGTAAGTAAGTTAGAAGACGGTTCTATTAATCTTGAAGAGTCCATTGCAGAATATACTCGTGGCGTCCATCTTAAAAATCATTGCGAGACTAAATTAAAAGAGGCTACTTTAAAAGTTGAACAAATTACAATTGATAAAGATGGTAAATTTTCAACAAAGGAATTTATTAAAAATTCCTAACAATGTTGGATACTGAGAAAAAGATTGTAAAAGTTGCAAGTCACGTTGATATTTTTCTTAAAAATTACCTAAAAAAAAGAACTGAAAATACCAAACTGTTCAATGCTTTAAAGTACGGATTATTTTCTGGCGGAAAAAAATTTAGATCCTATTTAATAGTTACTTCAGGAAAACTTTTTAATCTAAATTATAAACAACTAATTGCTATAGGAGCTGCAGTCGAATGTATGCACTCTTATTCATTAATTCATGATGATCTTCCTAGTATGGATGATGATGATTTTAGAAGAGGAAAAAAAAGTACTCATAAAGTTTTTGGTGAAGCCACAGCAATACTAGCCGGTAACTCATTACTGACTTTAGCTTTTGAAATATTAAGCTCAAATAATATTAATATAAATGCTAAATCTAAAATTAATCTTATAAATGCTTTAGCATCTTCAGCAGGTCATTCAGGTATTGCAGGCGGTCAATACTTAGATCTTAAATTTGAAAAAATGAGAGTAAATAAAAATTTAATTATTGATATGCAAAATAAAAAAACGGGAGAGCTAATTAGTTTTTGTACTGAAAGTGCTGCAATTATGGCTAATAAAAATTCACACAGAAAACTTTTAAAAAGAATTGGTCTAGATATAGGTTTGCTTTTTCAAATTACCGATGATCTTTTAGATTTATATGGAGATAAAAATAAAACTGGCAAACCTACAAGAAGAGATAAACAAAAGGGCAAGGCTACAGTTATAAAAAGTCTTGGCATTAATAAAACCATAGAATTTTGTTATGAGCTATTAGATAACATCACTGATAAATTAGAAAATAAATATGGATCAAGGGCTAATAGCTTGGTAGATTCTGTAAACTTTTTACTTAGAAGAGACCATTAATGCCACATACACCATTATTAGATAAAATTAAAAACCCTCAAGATTTAAAGAAACTTCAAATTTCTGAGCTTAAAACTTTAGCTGACGAATTAAGACTAGAGTTAATTGATGCTGTTTCAGTCACAGGCGGTCACCTTGGCGCTGGTCTTGGCGTGGTAGAATTAACCATCGCTCTTCATTATCTATTCGATACTCCAAAAGACCGGTTAGTTTGGGATGTAGGTCATCAAGCGTATCCACATAAAATTTTAACAGAGCGAAGAGATAGAATTAGAACTTTGAGAAAAGGTGGAGGATTATCTGGATTTACTAAAAGATCTGAAAGTATTTACGATCCATTTGGCGCAGCTCACAGCTCAACTTCAATATCGGCTTCACTTGGAATGGCAGTTGCAAGAGATTTAGATGATAGAAATAATAATGTTATTGCCGTTATAGGCGATGGTGCCATGAGCGCAGGGATGGCCTATGAAGCCATGAATAATGCAGGCTCAATGAAATCAAGATTAATCGTTATCTTAAATGATAATGATATGTCCATCGCTCCACCTGTTGGTGCCATGAGATCATATCTTGCAAAATTATTGTCAGGAAAAACTTACATAGGATTTAGAGGATTTTTAAAGAAAATTGCATCTCTATTTCCAAGATCGATAAAAACTAGAGCTGCAAGATTTGAAGAATATTTTAGAGGCCTTGCTGTGGGGGGAACTTTATTTGATGAATTAGGTTTTTATTATGTTGGAACAATTAATGGTCACGATTTTGATCAACTCATTCCAGTTTTAAAAAATGTGAGAGACTCATCTCACAAAGGGCCCTTCTTAGTCCATGCGATTACTCAAAAAGGAAAAGGTTATAAACCTGCAGAAAGTTCAGATGATAAATATCATGGTGTTAATAAATTTGATGTGATCACTGGTGCGCAGGTAAAATCAACAGCCAACACTCCAACCTATACTAAAGTTTATGGCGATACTCTTGCTAAGCATGCAGAAATTGATAGCAAAATTATTGCAATCACAGGAGCAATGCCATCAGGAACAGGCGTTGATATATTTTCAAAAAAATTTCCAAAACGAACCTTTGATGTTGGAATTGCAGAACAACATGCAGTAACTTTTGCAGCAGGACTTGCAACAGAGGGGTATAAACCCTTTGCAACAATTTATTCTACATTTTTACAAAGAGCCTATGATCAAGTAGTTCATGATGTAGCCATTCAAAATCTACCGGTTCGATTTGCAATTGATCGAGCAGGGTTAGTTGGCGCAGATGGGCCAACGCATGCAGGTTCATTTGATATTACTTATCTTGCAACTCTTCCAAATTTTATAGTGATGGCTGCAAGTGATGAGGCTGAGCTTGTTCGAATGATTAATACTGCAGTGACAATAAACGATAGACCTTGCGCCTTTAGATATCCAAGGGGAAATGGTTATGGAGTAGAGTTGCCAAGTATTAAAGAGACCATTGAAATTGGAAAAGCAAGAATTATTCAAGAAGGAAAACAAATTTGCTTATTAAGTTTGGGCACAAGATTAGAAGAGTGTAAAATTGCAGCTAGTGAATTAAAAAATAAAGGAATAACAACAACGATTATTGATGCACGATTTGCAAAACCTTTAGATAAAGAATTAATTTTAAAATCTGCAAATACTCATGAAGTATTAATCACTATTGAAGAAGGTTCCATTGGTGGATTTGGCTCACACGTTGCAAATTTATTAGCTGAGAATGGAATTTTTGATAAGGGATTAAAATTTAGATCAATGATACTTCCAGATGTTTTTATTGATCAAGATACACCAGAGAAAATGTATGATGTTGCAGGATTGAATGCCAAGCATATTTCTCAAAAGGTTTTAGAAGTGTTTTTTAGTAAAGACGGAATAAGAGTCATTAAGTAAATTTAAATAAATATCCACATACACCCTTAAAAGTTGAAAATTTGATTCAAAATGGAATCAAAAGGGAATCAAAACGAGAACATCTGAACTTTGAATTATGAGATATCCACAGCAAACTTCTTTAAAGTGTCCATGGGTATGACTTCCAAGGTCTTTAAATGAGTTCTTCTGAGATAAATTTTGCATCCATGGCCAGCATCGATTGCGCGTTTTACCCAAATTGCACAAACGCACCAATTATCTCCATCTTTTAATCCCTCAAATCCAAATTCAGGATGAGGAGTAATTAAATCATTACCATTTTCCTTACACCAAATTAAAAAATCATCCGTTACTTTTGCACATACACAATGCATTCCAACATCTGTTTTGTCTGTGTTGCACGAACCATCTCTAAACCAACCGGTTACTGGATTCATAGAACAAGGCTCAATATCTTCACCTAGTACGTTTTTTTGTTTTGGAATTTTATTCATGTTTAAAAACGTTTGCTATTTTTTCATCAATGGTTGCATTAAATGAGAATGATCTTCGTTCATCACCCGATTGAAAAGGGTAAGCAGTGTGCATTAAGTAGTTTGGAAATAAGATCATATCACCAACTTTTGGCATATGATTATAAATACTTTTATTTAAAAAATTTCTTGATCCATGAATAAAATCAATTGTGCCATGGGTTTTTAAATTGTGTTTATGAGTTCTTTTATCTTCATTTAGAGATTTTGGAACTTTAAGATAACCAACCCCAGATATATGACCATCGTGATAATGAATAGGATTGTATTCATTTTCAAATTGGCGAACGACCCAAACATTTTTAATGTTAAATTTAGTTATTTTTTTATTTGTAGATTTTTCAACATAACTTTTCGTTGCTTTGTGTAAAAAATTTTTTAAATATTTATTAATAAATACTTTTGGAAGTTGTAATTCTTGACTAACTTGTCCAACTAACTCTTTGCTATAATCAAATCTTTTTGAAAGATTTTGATTATCAACAATTTTATCGATTTCTTTATTTATTTTATTTATAAGATTTTTTGGAATTTTTAATTTTGCAATTCTTGGACCAAAGGGAGCCAAGACATTTACATTATTAGTCATTATAATTTTGTAGGATTAGGTTGTCCTTTATAGACTATATTTGGATTAAATTTTTTTCTTTTTTCTTTAAATTTTAATTTAATATTCTTTTTAGTTTTTGAAGGTATCGATCTATAAAAACAAGACCTATAACCCACATGACAGCTTGCGCCTTGGCCAATATCAACTGAGATCCATACTGCATCTTGATCATCATCAATCCTAATATCTTTTACTTTTTGCACAAAGCCACTGGTGGCTCCTTTGTGCCATAAAGCTTTTCTTGATCTGCTCCAGTAAAAAGCTTCGCCAGTTTCAATTGTCTTCTTTAATGCAAGTTTGTTCATAAATCCGTGCATAAGAACTTCTTTAGTTTTGTAATCTGTAGTGATCACTGGAATTAAGCCATCTTTGTTGAATTTAGGGCTTAAATACTTGCCTTCTTCCACTTGCTTAATTGAGGTTCTTTTTTTAAACATTTATGAGAAAATTAATTTGTTCTAAGCATTTAGTATATATTATAACTTAACAAAAAATATAATCACTTTTAATGAACGTTACTGAATTAATAAAAAAGAAGTTAGAAAAAACTGTCACTAGAGAACAAGCGGAAGCTGCTATTAAAGTTTTACTTGCTTGGGCAGGGGAGAATCCAAAAAGAGAGGGTTTACTAGATACTCCAAAGCGGGTGATCAAAGCATTTGAAGAATATTTTTCAGGCTATTTAATCGACCCCTATAAAGATTTAGAAAAAACCTTTGGTGATGTTGAAGGATATGATGACATGGTGATCCAAAAAAATATTTCAATTTATAGTCACTGTGAACATCATATGGCACCTATCGTAGGTGTGGCTCATGTTGCTTATCTTCCCCATGAAAAAGTTGTAGGACTTAGTAAACTTGCAAGGGTAGTTGAGGCGTACTCGAGAAGATTACAAACCCAAGAGCGATTAACTATGGAAATTGCAAATACAATATTTAAGGGTTTAAAAGCCCACGGGGCTGCTGTGAGTATTGATGCTGTTCATCACTGTATGACTTCTCGCGGAATTAAAAAGCATGAGGCGACTACAGTTACTAATTATTTCACTGGAATCTTTAAAGAAAGTCATAATCTTCAAAATCGTTTCCTTCATTATATTGGTCAGAAATAAATGTTAGATCAAGTCGTTGTTGATGCTGATATAGAATCTGTTTCTTGTAATGGTGGCGATGATGATGTGGGCCACCCGACCGTATATTATAATTTTGGAGAAAAATCTGAAGTTGTTTGTGGGTATTGTGGAAAAAAATTTTTAAAGAAAAAAAATAATCATGAGTAATTTTAAAGCAATCGTTCTTAATAAAACAGGTGAACAATTTACACGTGAAGTAAAAAGTGTTGATAAAAGTTTTTTAATACACGGTGATGTTTTAGTTAAAGTAGATTATTCAGACTTTAATTATAAAGATGGAATGATTTTAAAAAATGGCGGAAGTTTAGTTAAAGATTATCCCCACATTCCAGGAATAGATTTTGCAGGCACCGTTGAAGAAAGTAAAAGCGATAAATTTAAAACCGGCGATAAAGTTATATTAACCGGCTGGCGAGTTGGTGAAATTTATTATGGGGGTTACTCTCAGTATGCAAAAGTTGATGCAAATTTTTTAGTCAAAGCTCCAAAAGAAATTTCAACAAAACATGCAATGGCAATTGGTACCGCAGGTTTTACCGCTTTATTATGTTCCTTTGCCGTTCAAGCAAGGGAGACAATTCTTTTGGGTGAAAAAGTAAATGATGTCCTTGTAACTGGTGCAACAGGTGGAGTTGGAAGTGTGGCGGTGATGATTTTATCTAAGATGGGTTACAAAGTTCATGCCCTTACAGGAAAAAAAGATAAAACTGATTTTTTAAAAAAACTTGGCGCTAGCGCTGTTTTAGATCGATCGGAATTAGAAGGGGAAACAAGGCCATTAGATAAAGGCCTTTTTGACTGTGTTGTGGATACGGTTGGTGGAAAAGTTTTAGCTAAAGCTTTAACGCATACTAAGCCCACAGGAATTGTTGCTGCCTGCGGACTTACCAATAGTTTTAAATTAGAGACAACTGTTATGCCTTTTATTATTCGAGGCGTTAAATTATGGGGAATTAATTCAGTGGATACTCCAATGAAAAGAAGAGAATTTGTGTGGTCGCAAGCTGCAAATTTAATAGATATGAAAAAGTTAGATGAAATTACTCAAATCTGGAGTTTATCAAAGTTGATTGATTCATATGATAAAATATTAAAAGGAGAAGTTGCAGGTCGAGTAGTCATCGATGTAAATCAATAATTATGGATTGGGATAAACTTAAAATTTTTCATGTAGTTGCCCAGGCCGGAAGTTTTACTGAAGCATCAGGAACTTTAAATTTAAGTCAATCTGCCATAAGTCGTCAAATTCAATCTTTAGAGCAAACGTTAAAAACATCATTATTTGAAAGACATGCAAGAGGTCTTTCTTTAACTGAAGATGGTGAAACTTTATTTAAAACAGCAAATGAAGTCATCGTGCATTTAAAAGATGTTGAGACGTCTTTAATGGAGAAAAAAAATAAACCATCAGGAAAGTTAATCGTTACAACCGTTGTTGGCTTTGGAAGTATCTGGTTAACACCTAGAATTAAAGAGTTTATGGATAAGTATCCTGAAATGGAAGTTGAAGTGATTGTAACAGATAAAGAATTAGATTTAAGCACACGTGAGGCTGATGTTGCGGTTTGGATGAGACAACCCACTCAGTTAAGCTACATTCAAAAAAAATTAATCGATATAAATTATCACATTTACGGATCGCCAAAATATTTGGAAGAAAATGGTTATCCAAATAATGTTAAAGATTTAGATAAACATAAATTTATTGTTTACGGTAAAGGAACTCCATCTCCGTTATCACAGACGGATTGGATTTTAAAAGTTGGTAAAAAAGATTCATCAAAAAGAAAACCTGTAATGCGAGTGAATAATATTTATTCTTTATTGCTTGCTGTTGAAAGCGGAGTAGGTTTAGCAGCGCTGCCTGATTATATGGTTCAAGAGAAAAGTACACTTATAAAAGTTTTACCAAATGTGGATGGCCCAAAATATGAAGCACATTTCGTCTATCCTCAATCATTAAAAAATGTAGCACGTGTTAAAAGTTTTAGAGACTTTATCTTTGATAAAGTAAATGAGTGGCGTTTTTAATTTTAAAATTTTTAATTTAAATAAATGTTAACTTTTCTTATTGGAGTTTTATCAGGATTTTGTCTTGCTTTGCCTGTTGGTGTCGTTGCATTGATGTGTATAAATAAAACATTACAATTTGGATTTAAATCTGGACTTGCTGTTGGCTTAGGTGCAGCTTTTGCAGATGCATTTTATGCACTCATTGCAATTTACAGCTTAACGACTATTTCAAATATCTTTCTGCAAAATCAAGAGATTATGAGAATTATTGGTGGTCTTTGCTTAATCTTTATATCAATTCGAATGATATTTAGTGGTCCAGTTGTTATTGAAACAAAAGAAGTTTCCTACAGTAAATGGCCACAGGATATTATTTCAGGATTTGTTATCACGCTTAGCAATCCTTTAACTTATATTGGTTTTATAGCCTTATTATCTTATATGCATTTAGTATTTAGAAATTTTAACTCACAATTAGTTTTAAATTTTTCTCTGGGTGCCTTGGTGGGTTCGTTAATTTGGTGGTTAATTTTAATTGAGTTTGCAAGATTCTTAAAAAATAAAGTAAATTCTACTTTTATAAAACGATCTAATATTATTTCAGGATTTGTAATCTTGGGTTTTGGTGTACTTGTAATTTTATCAACCCTTGGTAATAATTAATTTATGGGTTTTTTAAATATTATTATCCCTTTTATCATTTTAATTTCTATCGTGGTATTCGTCCATGAGTATGGCCATTATTATTATGCTAGAAAATATGGTGTTAAAGTAACAGATTTTTCAATTGGTTTTGGAAAAGAATTATTTGGTTGGACAGACAAACATGGAACACGTTGGAAATTATGTTTAATTCCCCTAGGTGGTTATGTAAAATTTTTTGGAGACGTTAATCCAGCTAGTCAGCCTGACCAATTATCTAAGTTTTCCGATGAAGAAAAAACTTACTTACTTTCAACTAAAAAATTATATCAACGAGCAATCATTGTATCTGCAGGACCAATTGCCAATTTCATTTTAGCGTTAGTAATTTTTGCATGTGTATATATGTTTTTTGGTAAAGATTTTTCCGTTCCAGTAATTCAAGATGTAAAAGTAGACAGCCCTGCTTATAAAGCTGGTTTAAAAAAAGGCGACCAAATTACCTCTATTAATGATAAGACTATTAATAGTATTACAGAAGTTTCCCAATCAATTTCTTTATCTGATACTAATTTAATTAAAATTACAGTCTTGCGAGATAAAAAAGAATTCGATTTTCAAATTCAAGCAATTGTTCAAGAAGGAAAAGATAATTTAGGAAATAATATCAATCGTAAAATGATTGGTATTCAAATTGTTCCATTAAATAATGAAATCAATAGACAAAGATTAGGACCTTCAAAGGCTATTTACCACTCTTTGAAAGAAATTTGGTTTACTATCTCAACAACCATGAGCTATATCGGTAAAATGATTGTTGGTACTGAAAAAGCTGACCAACTTGGTGGACCAATTAAAATTGCACAAATCTCCGGACAAGTTGCTGAACTTGGAATTATTCCTTTCTTATCCATCATGGCTTACATTTCCATCAGCTTGGGGTTAATTAATCTATTTCCAATTCCATTATTAGATGGAGGTCATTTATTATTTTACTTTTATGAGTTTGTTAGAGGCAAACCCTTAAGTGAAAAAATGCAAACTTACTTCTTTAAATTCGGTTTATTTGTACTTTTAACTTTAATGTTTTTTTCCACTTATAATGACCTTAAAGGTCTGGGTCTTTTTTAAAAAGTCATATAAAACAGCGTTTTAACCCAAAAGCCTTAAAAATCATATCAACATGTAGTGTTCGAAAAATAAGCAAATACTACATTTATGTTGATTTCCTAGGTTTTTTAAACATTATTTAAATATTAACGAATCAAAAGGGTTAAAAATGAACAAAAAACAATTAGTGGCTAAAATAGCTACTGCTTGCAATATGGGCAAAAGTGATGCCGAAAAAACCTTTGATAAAATACAAGATATCATTCTTGACTCACTGAAGAATGATGAAACTGTAAAAATCGCAGGTTTTGGTACGTATAAAGTTGCAAAAAGAAAAGCTAGAACTGGAAGAAATCCAAGAACAGGAGAAAGTATCCAAATCGCAGCTTCTCAAAAAGTTAAGTTTTTGCCAGCAAAAGCTTTAAAGGAGATGTTCAATAAGTAATTCTGTTTTTAATAACTCAGCCATCACCGGCTGAGTTATTAAATTAAATTCTCCTTATATTTTTCAATTAATTTAGTCTTTTTTTTAAATTTTTTTTCAACCTTAACTTGTTTGTATATAAATTTAATTAATTTATAACTTAAATAAACAATTTGGAGAAAAACATGTTTTCTAAAGAACTAAATGCAAAATTAGATGAATTTCATCTTCTAAAACATCCATTCTATCAAGCATGGAATGAAGGTAAATTATCAAGAGAAATTATTAAAGATTACGCTGAGCAATATTATCATCACGTAAAAGCATTTCCTCGCTACATTAGTGCAACTCACTCAATTTGCGAAAACATTGCTGATAGAAAAATTCTATTAGAAAATTTAAATGATGAGGAAGATAAAAATAACGATCACCCTAAACTATGGAAACAATTTGCGGTAGCTTTAGGAGCTGATGAAAATGAAATCGAAAAAGTAAAATTAGAAAAATTCACATCTGAGATGATTGATAATTTCTTTAAACAAGGAAGATCAACATATGCTGAAGGACTTGCTTCTTTATACACTTATGAAAGGCAAATTCCTGAGATCGCCGATGTTAAGATTGAAGGTCTTAAAAAATTTTACGGTGTAAATTCAGAATCTGGACTTGCATTTTTTGAAACTCATAAAAAAGCTGATGTTTATCATAGACAAGAGTGCGAAGTGTTACTTGATAATCTTTCTAAAGAAGATCAAGCAAAAGCTGAGAAAGCAGCTCTTTCAACTGCAAAATATCTCTGGAATTTTCTTTCAGGCGTAGCTCAAAAACATAATCTAAACGTTCAAGCAGCGGCCTAATTAAGTTTTTTTTAAATATCCTGTGGCAAATTAAGCCACAGGATATTTTTGCATTTAGTTTAAAATATTAATTATGACAGTCGAAAGACCCAATTCAAAACCCGATAGAGCTTTTTTTTCATCAGGTCCTTGCGCAAAAAGACCTGGTTGGTCAATTTCTAATATCCCAACATTTACATTAGGTAGATCGCATCGATCAAAAATTGCAAAAGAGAAATTAAAAGAATTAATTACTTCATCAAAATCATTATTAAAACTTCCAAGCGATTATAAAGTTGGAATAGTTGCCGGTTCAGATACGGGTGCGATTGAAATGGCAATGTGGAGTTTGCTTGGAGCAACGGGAGTTGATGTTTTAGGATGGGAAAATTTTGGTAATGATTGGGTTAAAGATGCAGTCAGCCAACTAAAAATAAAAAATTTAAATGTGCATAAAGCAGATTATGGAAAGCTACCTGATTTAACAAAAGTCGATTTTAATAATGATGTTATATTTACATGGAATGGAACAAGTTCTGGAGTGTGTCTACCTGATGCAAATTGGATAAAAGAAGACCGAAAGGGCCTTACACTATGTGATGCAACATCATCCGTTTTTGCAATGCCAATGGATTGGACAAAATTAGACGTAATTACCTGGTCATGGCAGAAGGTGTTAGGAGGCGAGGCTGCCCATGGAATGATTGCATTATCCCCTAAAGCTTTAGAGAGATTAAAAACCTATCAACCTAGTTGGCCAATTCCTAAAATATTTAGACTTGCTGAGGATAAAAAAATATTAGAGGGAGTTTTTGAAGGCGAGACAATCAATACTCCATCAATGCTTTGCGTTGAAGACTGTATAGATGCATTATTATGGATTGAGTCTATCGGTGGATCTGAAGGAGCAATAAAAAGATCGAAGAAAAATTTAGAAGAAGTTAAGTTTTTTGTTAAAGAAAATAAAGATTGGATTGATTTTTTAGCAGAGAAAGAAAATACAATTTCATCAACCAGTATTTGTTTAAAGATTACTGATCCAAAATTTAAAAAATTAAGCAAAGATGAACAGGCTGCAAAATTAAAGACTATTAATCAAATATTAGAGAAAGAAAATATTGCTTATGATATAAATTCTTATAGAACTGCACCTGCAGGCTTTAGAATCTGGGGTGGTGCAACGGTTGAGTCTACTGACATTGAAAAATTACTTCCTTGGATCAAGTGGGCTTATTTGACAAATTTAAATGTATAAAGTTTTAATAGCAGACAAACTTAGTAATGAGGCGTTAGCCATTTTTAAAGAAAATGGAATTGAAGCTATTACTAAAACTGATCTTGATGCAAAATCATTAATAAAAGAATTACAAGATTGTGATGCTTTAGTTGTAAGATCTGCAACAAAAGCAACTAAAGAAGTAATAGAGTCATGCAAGAAACTTAAAGTCATCGGTAGAGCAGGAATTGGAGTTGATAATGTAGATCTTGATGCTGCAACAAGTAATGGCAAAGTTGTAATGAATACTCCATTTGGAAATTCAATTACAACAGCTGAGCATGCAATTACATTGCTTTTATCTACTGCAAGACAAATTCCTTATGCAGACAAAACCACCCATGAAGGTAAATGGGAAAAATCTACTATTAAAGGGGTTGAGGTTACTGGTAAAATTTTAGGAATTATTGGCTGCGGTAATATTGGAACAATTGTTGCTCAACGTGCATTAGGTTTGCAGTTTAAAGTAATTGTGTTTGATCCATTCCTTCAAGATAAAAGAGCTTTAGAGCTTGGAGTAGAAAAAGTAACATTAGATGATTTGTTCAAAAGATCAGATTTTATAACACTTCATACACCCCTTAATGAAAAAACAAAAAATATCGTAAGCAAAGACTCCTTTAAAAAAATGAAAAAGGGAGTTCGTATTGTTAATTGTGCACGCGGAGGACTTATTGATGAAGCTGCTTTAAAAGAAAATTTAGAAAGCGGACATGTTGCAAGCGCTGCTCTAGATGTATTTGTGGAAGAACCACCAAAAGGAAGTCCTTTATTAGGAACTAAAAACTTAATTTTAACGCCACATTTAGGAGCATCCACAACAGAAGCTCAAGAAAAAGTTGCTGTACAAATTGCAGAGCAAATATCAGATTATTTAAAAACAGGCGCAATCACCAATGCAGTTAACACTTTTTCTTTAACAGCAAAAGAATATCAATCTGTTAAACCATTCTTAAAGTTATCAAGTTTGTTAGGAGGCTTTGCTGGTCAATTAACTGAAAACGCTATTAGATCTGTTCAAATAGAATTTGAAGGAACAGCAACAAATGTAAATAGCACCCCGATTACACAAACTATTATTTACAGTTTATTAAAACCAACAACAGAAAGTGTTAATGTTATTAACTCTGTTTTAGTTGCAAAAAGTAAATCGATTTCAATTTCAGAAGTTAAACATCAAAAAGAAAATGATTATCAATCGTTGATTAAATTAACTGTCACAACAGATAAACAAACTCGCTCTGTGTCCGGAACTATTTTTGGTGGTAAAGCAAGAATTGTTGAAGTTAAAGGAATTAAAATAGAGGCAGATCTATCAGAGCATAACTTATATGTCTCAAATCAAGATAAACCTGGTTTTATTAAAGACTTATCAAAAATTTTAGCTGATAATAAAATTAATATAGCTACTTTTCATTTAGGTAGATTAAGCAGTGGCGGGGAGGCGATTGCTATTATTTCAACAGATAATAAGATTGAAAATTCAGTTGTTGAAAGTATAAAAAAAATTCCATTAGTAATACAGGCAAAATATATTCAATTTAAAGACAAAGAGAATGAATAGTTCTTCTGAGCTAGTCTGTACTTTCGTAGCCAAGAATAAATTAAATCATAAAAGAATAATAAATTTTTTCTCAAAAATTCAAAATACTAATGATTACAAAATACTTTCCAATAAAGCTCTCGATCTTTATTGTGATGATATAGGTAAAAAAAAAAGAGATAGACTTAGAAATTTTTGTTTTAAAAATAAAATTGATATTTGCATTCAGCTAGCAAAATGGAGAAAGAAGAAAATATTTCTAGCAGACATGGATGCCACAATGATCAAAGATGAAACTTTAGATAATCTTGTAAAATTTGCTGGAATAAAAGTAGATATTGATAAATTAAGTAAACTTGCAATGGATGGAAAAATTAGTCTAAGAGATACATTAAAATTTAGAGTTAGTTATTTAAAAGGTAAAAGTGCAAATCTTATCAAACAAGTAATTAATAAAATTAGATTTAATGAAGGGTCGAAGGTTTTATTAAAAACTCTTAATAAAAATGGTTATCATACGAGTTTAGTCACTGGTGGGTTTCAGCCAATCTCCACTTATGTTGGAAAATTTTTAGGATTTAAAAAAGTGATTAGTAATAGATTTGTAATAAAAAATAATAAATTTACAGGTAAATATATTCCAATTACCGGCAAGCAGAATTCAAAATTGGTTTATTTAAATGAGATTTGTAAGCAAAAAAAATTAAATAAATTCAAAGATACTATTTGTGTGGGCGATGGAGCAAATGATCTTGGTATGTTACAAAATTCTGGTCTTGGTATAGGTTATTATCCGCATTCAATTGTAAAAAAAACAGTCGATAACAATATCCAATTTACTGATCTAAAAACAATTTTATTTTATTTGGGTTTTACTGAAAAAGAATTTTCTAAATAACTTCTTTTAAAAAGTTTAATACTTCTTTAGCGTGATCTTTGACTTTAACGTTATTCCATATTTTTATAATTTTTCCCTTAGGGTTAATTAAAACAGTTGTTCTTTTAATTCCCATAAATTTTTTTCCATACATACTTTTTTCTCCCCAAGCTCCATATTTCTTAAGAGCTATCATTTTTTCATCTGATAACAGTTGAAATGGAATTTTAAATTTATTGATAAATTTTTTATGACTTTCAATACTGTCCTTTGAAATTCCTACAATCTCACAGTTTGATTTTTTAAATTGTTTATATAATTTTGTAAAATCTTTAGCTTCATTAGTGCAGCCTGGCGTATTATCTTTTGGATAAAAATAAATAACTATAAATTGATTTTTACTCTTTTTGAGTTGAAATTCACTATTGTTAGATGAAGGAATTTTAAAGTCAGGAGCTGATTTTTTATCCATTGCTAATATTATATTAAAAAAATGAAAAATACTTTATAAAATATTTTAAATGAAGATTAAATCACATAAGCAATTAGTAGAAGAGGCGAGTTTGGAAATTGAAAATTTAACTCCTGAGGACGTTAAATTAAAATTAGATGACAATATTATTTTGATAGATATTAGAGATATAAGAGAATTGTGGAGAGAAGGAACCATTGAGAACTCCAAACATATACCAAGAGGAATGTTAGAATTTTGGCTTGATCCAAGTAGTCATTATTATAAAGAAGAATTTTCTATTGAGAAAAGAAAGATATTGTTTTGTGCTCAGGGAATGAGATCAGCTCTTGCTACTAAAACTTTAAAAGATATGGGTTTTACGAATGTTGCCCATGTTAAGGGCGGGTTTGAGGCATTAAAGAAATCTAATTTTAAAATTGTAGAAGTTAAGAAAAAATAATTATTTTTTTGCTTCATTAAGTGCAAACTCTAATCGGTCTTGTCCCCAAAACATTTTTCCATTTACTATAAAACTAGGAACTCCAAATACACCTAGTTCAAAAGAGTCATTGGTTCTTTTAACAAGATCATTCTTTATTACAGGGTCATTATACTTTAAAGAAAACAAATCAGAATTTATGTCTTGGCTTTTAATAAATTTTAAAAAAACCTCCTCATCATTCATATTCATTGAGTCCACCCAAATTGCATTAAATGCTTTGTCTATAAAGGATCTAAAAAAATTATCTTTCTGAGCAACCAGCGCTGCTCTCATTAGATTAAGAGATTTTATAGGAAAGTATCTGTTGAATTGATACTTAACTTTATATTTGTCAGCCCAAAGTTTGCAGTCTTTGATTAAGTATTTAGCTTTGAGTGGAATAAATGCTGGAGCTGTAATCCCGGCTAATTTATGAAGACCTCCGACCAAAACAGGTATATAATTTACTTTTTCGCCAGTTTCTTTTTCAAATTTTTTTATTTGGGTGTGAGCTAGATATGAATAAGGACTTCCAAAATCAAAATAGAAATCTATTTTTTTCATGAGTATTTATAACTCTGAAATAAATTATAAGCTATAAAGACTTAATCAAATAATTTAAATTTTTGCGCAGCTAGAAGTCTTAAAATTAAATAAACTCCAAGGCCAAGGGGTCCTGCAAAATAAGTAAGGACTAGTGGGACCAAGACTATGAATTGTAGGGCTTTATTCTTAGCAGCATCCGTTGCAATCCAAGCGCCCAGTATAAGATTTGCAGTTAAGAAATGGATCCAAAATAGTAACAAAACGTTTTTATCACTAAATATTTTTTTAAGCTGATCAATTCCCATATAAAGTTCAAATATTTTCCCTTTATCAAGAATATTAGAAAAAATTCCTTCCGATGTATTTATATAAATATACAAAACATAAAAATAAGTAAGGCCCAGTATTAATGGAACTAATATACTATTTATTAAAATTTTGGTTCCGTTCCAACCTGGCAAAAATGCTAAAAGAATCCACATTGGAATGACACCAATATTTGTGAAATGATAAATCATTTCAAGGGTAAAAAAATCTTTTAAAGTGTTAAGCATGTGTTAGTAACGATTATTATATGAGATTTAATAAATCTGCAAAACAATCAATAAACAATAGAGAAGATATTAAAGAGTTGTCGTTAAAATATCTTGATAAATACCAGCCTTCAAAAAAAGATCTTAGATTTTATTTGTATAGAAAAGTCCTAGATACAGATTATTTAAATAAAGACAAAGAAAGTATTCTTCAGGAAATTGATATGGTCATCGCCAATCTTGAAAGTATGGGCGTCATAAATGATACAATTTATTCTGAGATTAAATCAAAGAATTATTTGAAAAAAGGCTATTCATTAAACAAAATTAGAATGAATTTAGCTCAAAAGGGGATTGATGGAGATTTATTGAAGAAAACAATGAATGATATTCAAAAAGACAATGTCGATCCTGATTTTTACGCAGCAATAAGAGTTTGTCGAAGAAGAAGAATAGGACCTTATCGGCCAGATGCAAATAGGGAGATTTTTTATACTAAAGATACAGGTGTTCTTGCCAGAGCCGGATTTAGTTATGCCACTTCCAAGAATGTCTTAGGTTTAGATAAAAAGGAACTTAAGATTTTCGAGAAGAAGATTTAGATTTTTTTTTTAATTTTTCACTTAAAACTAATTCATCAATCTTTTTTTTAAGAATATTCGAAACAAGAAAAAAGATAATAACTCCAAATAAAGATGTAAAACTAATAATTATTAGCGCTACATCAGTTTTCATTTAAAATTTAATTAATTAATTCTTCTAAGTCCTAAAGAATTAAAGTCTTTATTTAATACTTGATTTAAAGTTAGTAAATAGACTTCATTTGATTTTAAAGTTTTTTCAACAGGTATAGTTTTTAATTTTGGGGCAATTGAAATTAAAGAGGATTTATTGCTTTGTCTTAGTGAGGCAAATTTAGATTTTGTTAAAACATTATTATTTTCCACAACCTCTTTATCTTTGCAGAATGATTTAGGGTTACTTAAATTTTCAATGTAAAATTCGCAATCTTTGTCAGTTATTTTTGAGAGTGCATGTTCAGACATTTTCTTTCCAGTATGTTTTTTTATTCCATAATCAATAAGACTTGAAGCAATTGAAGTTGGATTAAATAATGTTTCAGTTAAACTTGCAGAAATCAAACTTCCACATGAATTCAATAGCAAAAGTAAAATTATTAGAAAAAAGTTTTTCATATTAAAATATTAATTTATGCAAATTCGCTTTAAAAGGGAATATATATTTAATAAGATTATTAAACTTTTTAAGAAGAATGTAATGATATTTAGATCAATATTATTTTTACAACATCTAATTTCTCAAAAAAAAACTATTTGTAAAAATATTGTTCATTAAAAAATTTCTTTATAACTAAAGTTTTTATTTTATTAGACTCTTAATAACTTTGATTTTTTAATTTTTCTAGTATTAAATTTTTAATATTATTTTTTAAGAAATTTTCATCTTTGCAAATTTCCTGAATATTTAAATCTATTTTGCAATCCTGGCCAGTAGCAAATGATAGAGCATGTTCTGAAATTTTCTTTCCTGTTTGTTGTTGAATTCTATAATCAATTAATGTTGTGGCTATAGTATTTGCACTAATTAGTTGACCACAAGAGTATAAAAATAATAAAAAAATTATATATATAAATTTCATTAAATTTAAATCTTAATATATTAAATAATATCAAACTAGCAAATTTTCTGACCTTCTTAATATCAAAGCTGGATTTGCAAAATCTTTTTTTCCATAAATAATTTTTTTTCCAGAAAAGGTAGTCAGTATAGCCCCGGCATGTTCAGCAATTGCATGTCCTGCAGCTATATCCCACTCTTTTGCTCTAGCTCTTGCTGCGTAAATATCAAACTCGCCAGCTGCTATAAGACAAAATTTTAATGAACTTGAGCATTTTACAAATTTTGTAACATCATATTTTTGGTGAATATTTAAAATAATATCAGAGGGCGTTAGACTATTAGATAAAGCCAAAATTTCATTTTTTTTAGATAATTTTTTACAATTTAACTTTTTTTTTAAATCTTTATTAATTTCAAAAGCATAATTTTTTCCATATGAATAAAATAATCTTTTAAGTTTTGGCGCATAAATTATTCCAATTACAGGTTTTTTATTTAAAATTAATGCAGCATTTAAAGTATATTCATTTTTATTTTTAATATATTCACGAGTTCCATCAATTGGGTCAATCAGCCAAAAATTGTTATTATCAAATTTCTTAATTTCATTAACATTTTCCTCAGAAACTATTTGAATATTTGGGGTTAGTTTAGATATTTTATCTTGTAATATTTTATCTACTGCTAAGTCACCATTTGTAACAGGGGTATTGTCTTTTTTTATTGTAATTTTTAGATTTTTTCCTGAAAGTTTAATGCTTTCTTTTCCAGCTAAATAAAAACTTGGAATTAGATCTTCTGTTATTTTTTTTAAATTAATTCTTAACATTTATTTTTTCTAACAAAACTTTGTCTGCAATAATTGTTTTTTTTCCAGCGTTTTCGAAGTTTACTGTGACAACGTTTTTAATAATAGATTGGATTTGACCAGTTCCCCATTCTTTATTTTTAGGATTGATAACATAGTCTCCTGGTTCATAATCAAAAATCATTTTTTATTTATACTTATTTATTTCTATAATGTAATAGTTTCAAAATATTACTATGACAACTTTACTTAAAACAAAATCTAATAATAATTTATTAGGATTGGACAAACCACCAAATGAGACAAAAGTTGTTGTTGCTATGTCTGGTGGTGTTGACTCATCCGTTGTTGCAGGCTTGATGAAAATGAATGGTTATCAGGTAATTGGTATGACTTTGCAACTTTATGATTATGCGCAAATTAATAAAAAGCCAGGAACTTGTTGCGCTGGTCAAGATATTTACGATGCAAAAAGAGTTTCAGAAAAATTAGATATTGATCATTATGTTTTAAATTACGAAAGTAAATTTAAAAACGAAGTTATTGAAAAATTTGCAGATTCTTATTTGAGAGGCGAAACGCCTATTCCTTGTGTAAATTGTAATCAAACCGTTAAGTTTAGAGATTTATTTGAATCAGCTAAGAATTTGAAAGCTGATGCATTAATTACCGGTCATTATGTAAAAAAAATTATAGATAATAAAATATCTAAAATGTACAGACCAAAGGATTTAAACCGCGATCAAACCTATTTCTTATTCGCAACAACGCAAGAGCAACTTAATTACTTACATTTTCCCCTTGGCGATCTGCCAAAAGAAGAGACACGGAATATTGCAAAAAAACTAAATTTAGAAGTTGCTGATAAACCTGATAGCCAAGACATTTGCTTTGTGCCTAATGGTAATTATGTCTCTGTTATCGAACGTTTAAGACCAGAGGCGCATGAATCTGGAAATATTATTGACACCAAGGGAAATATTTTAGGAAAACATGAGGGAATTATTAATTTTACTATAGGACAAAGAAAAGGAATAAAAATTTCTGGAGAAATTCCTTACTATGTAATTAAAATTAATCCAAAAACAAAAGAAGTGATAATTGGAAAGAAAGAAGAATTAGAAATAAAAAGATTAAAAGTTGAAGATATTAATTATCTCTCAGATAAGAATAGTGATTTTAATGAAAAAATATTTGTTAAAGTTAGATCCACTGGAAAACTTATAGAGTCAAAGCTTGATGTTAATACTGGCATGGTCTCTTTTGAAAAGAGTGAGTATGGAGTATCTCCAGGTCAGGCATGTGTTTTTTATAAACCCAACCAATTAGGCGTAAGAGTTCTTGGAGGTGGCTGGATAAGAGCTACAGAGTAAAAGAAACTATTTCTTTTTATTTCTTCTTCTATTTCTTCTTATTTTTGAGCCAACTTTTCTTCGGCCTCTATGTTTTTTTGGGTATCCCATGTTTTTATTTAAAGTTTGTATCCAAATTAATTACCAAAACCAAAAGCAAAGACAAGAGCGTTTTTAGATAAAATTTGATTTTTTTAACAGTTATGATTTAACAGCGGTCATGGGGATTTTTAAAGATAATTCAGAAGTTTTTTACCGATCTGATTTTGATAAAAAGAATAAAGCAGATATTAGAACTTTGGTTCTTGAAAAAAATTCAAGAGATAAATACGATAAAAAAATTCACAATAGAATTATTGTAGCTTTAATTTTTTGTCTTGTTGTTGGATTAGCTTTAGCGTTAATAAAATAATCCTAAATTCTAATAAACATCAAATGTTTACTCAATCCTTTGAGGAATTAAGTATTAAAACAAATGGTATTAAATTAATTAAAATTACAGAAAAAATATTAAATTTTATAAATCGATCTAAGATCGCAAATGGAATTTTAAATATATCAATTTTACATACAAGTGCTTCATTAATTATTCAAGAAAATGCTGATGAAGATGTCCAAAAAGATATTTTAAATTTTTATGAAAAATTAGTGCCAATGGATGAAGATTTATATATCCACAATACAGAAGGAAAAGATGATATGCCCGCACATATCAAGTCTTCATTGACTAATAGTAATTTAACTTTGAGTATAAATAATAATAAATTAGTCCTTGGAACTTGGCAGGGGATATATTTATTTGAACACAGAATTGAACAGCAGATAAGAAAAGTTTTTTTGCATATTATTGGAGAAAAGTAGATTGTAAACTTGCTGGATGAAATGTTTATTGGTAGAAACCAGTTATGGCGGGGTAGCTCAGTTGGTTAGAGCGCAGGACTCATAAGCCTGAGGTCGGTGGTTCGATCCCACTTCCCGCTACCAAATAGTAAATTTATGTTTAACGTTTCATGTATTCAACTCACATCAGATAATAACGTTTTTTCTAATTTAGAAAAAACAACAGATTTAATAATAAATTCTATTAAGAAGAAAGCTGATTTAATTATTACTCCAGAAAATACTTCATTATTTACATTAGATCACAGTGAGCTTTTAGAAAAGGCAGAACAGATGAACAATAATTTTTTTTTAGAATCTATAAGTAGAATTTCAAAAAGTTATAAAAAATGGATTTTGATTGGATCGTTGCCAATAAAGTTATCTAAAAAATTACTAGCCAACAGATCTGTACTTTTTAATTCAAATGGAAAAATTGCAAATTACTATGATAAAATTCATATGTTTGATGTTAAACTTTCAAATAAAGAAAAATATGAGGAGTCAAAAAAATTTTTAGCTGGCAAAAAAAAAGTATTAGCTAAATTACCTTGGGGTTTGTTAGGTTTTAGTATTTGTTATGATGTTCGCTTTCCAAATTTATATAGAGACCTTGCAAAAAAAGGTGCAATTTTTATAACGGTTCCTTCAGCTTTTACAAAAACAACAGGCGAAAAACATTGGCATACTTTATTAAAAGCTAGAGCTATTGAAAATTTTTCCTATGTTTTTGCAGCAGCGCAAACAGGAAAACATTACAACGATAGATTAACTTATGGTCATTCTTTAATTATTTCTCCAGATGGTGAAATATTAAAAGAAAAAGAAAAAGGAGAAGGTTTTATTATTGCAAGAATAGATGAAAATCTTCCAAATAAATTAAGAGCTAAAATACCAAGTCTAAAATCAAATTAATATTTCTTGTAGCTTTTTACTTCAGAAATATTAGATTTTGTTAGGCTATTAATCTTATTTTTGACGCGTGATCTTTCATCGTTAGTAAAATATACTGCTCTTGCAAGTTTTATAAATTTACTATCAAAATTATTTTTTCTTTCACAATCTCTAATATCGTCCTCAATTTTCCACAATTTAAGGTTAATAGATTTAAGTTTTTTATATAATTTTATAATTGATTTTGATTTTTTAATATTTTTAGATGCAGTTTCTTGTAACGAACTAAGTTCTTTTAAGATAATATTCCTTTTGTTTTTGTCTTTGATTTTATTTTTTTTTATCTCAAGAATTGAGATTTTATCGAATAACTCACCAGCGGATATTTCAGAGTAAATTTTTTTTGTAATTTTCATAATTAATCAATAATGTTCTTTTATAATATATGTCAAATATTTTAATTATAAAACTTGGTTCTCTTGGAGACGTTGTTCAAATTTCTGGAGCTCTAAAAGACATAAGAGAGCATCATAAGAATGAAAAAATTACAATTTTAACCACTTCTAAATATTTAAATTTATTTAAAAATTGTCCCTATGTTGATTCTTGTTTGGAAGATGAAAGACTTCCTAGATATAATATATTTTATCTTTTAAAATTAAGAAAACTTATAAACTCTCTAAATTTTACAAAAGTTTACGATTTACAAAATTCAAATAGGACAAATTTTTATAGAAAATTTATTTTTAATATTGGTGATTGGTCTTCTTCTAAAGACATTCCAGAAAGCAAATATAATAGTTCAGTTTTACAAAGGTTTGATGAACAGTTAAGAAAATCAAATATTCAAACTCGTTATACTTTAAAGCCAGATTTTAGCTGGGCAGCGGAGAAGGCTAATAATTATAATCTTGATACTGATAAAAAATATATTTTATTTTTTCCCTTCTGTTCTAAAGATTTAATTCATAAACGATGGCCGTATTTTTCTGAGCTAATAAATTTAATAAAAAAAAATCACTCAGAATTTGAATTGGTTGTTGCGCCTGGACCAGATGAAATAGTTGAAGCTAAAAGTTTTAATATTAAAATAGCTTTGAATAATAATTCAGCGTTAAATTTTTTTGAACTTGCCTCATTAATAAAAAAATCACATCTTGTTATTGCAAATGATACAGGACCAGCTCATATGACAGCTCATCTTGGTGCTAGAGGCTTTGCATTGTTTGGTCCTCACACAACCCCTGAAAAAGTTTCAATTGAGAGAGAAAAGTTTATTGCGCTTCAGACCATGGATTTAAAATCACTTTTTGCTGATAGAGTTTATGCTTTAATTAAAAGTTCTATTACAAATTAAGAAGATCTGCGTATTTTTTAATTATTTCTTTCCAGTAAAATTGCTTAGCAAATTCTTTTGCATTTTTTCCTAATTCTAAATATTTTTTATTTTGAATTATATTTTTTAAAGCATCATAAATTTCAGAGTGATCATATCCATTACATAATAAACCAGTTTGATTATGTTTGACTGCATCGGGGGCTCCACCATCTTTTCCAGCAATGGATGGAATTCCATAACTTGCAGCTTCAATATAACTAATTCCAAAACCTTCAACCGAGGTTCCCTCAATTCTTGCAGGCATTAAAAAAATATTAGAATTTTTAATTAGAGCATTCTTTAATTCTGAACTTATATTTTTAAGAAATGTGACGTTGTTTTCTAAATTTAAATTTTCAGTGGTTTTCTTTAAATTTTCCTCCTCATCTCCACTACCAACGATTACATATTTAAAATTTGGATAGATTGATTGAATATTTTTTAGAGCTAATAAGGAAAAATCAATTCCTTTTCTTTTATCAAATCTAGAGACAGTGATGATTTTAATATCGCAATTTTTAAATATTGTCTCAGCTTGTTGATTTGCTTCTGAGCTAATGGTTTGTGGTTCATTAATCCCAGGATTTATCACGTGGATTTTACTTCCATCAGAACCTTTTTCAGTTGCTAAACTTTTTGTAAATTCTGAATTTGCAATAATATGTTTTGTTTTTGCTAGGGCATTTATGGACCTTCTGTTTATAGATGAGTTAGTTGGATGATTAATTTCCTTGCCGTGGATAAGACATAAAATTGGAATTTTATGTGATATATCCTCAGTAATTAATTCAATACTCTTCCAATGATCAGCAATTATAGCTTTAACTGGATTATTTTTAATAATTTCCTTTAAAAGATTAAATTTTCTATATTTTTTTAATATTTTAAGACCCCCCATTCTATTAGTTTCAAAATTATTTTTTATGTCATAGTCTTGATCGCCAGAGAATGAGTCTGCTAAAACTTTAATTGGATGAAGATTGTTTAAATGTATCGCAAGACCTCCCATTAAACTTTGCATGCCGCCAAGTTTTGGGGGATAACTTCTTGTTGTTATAACAATCATTTAATTATCTTTTCCATTTTATATTGCAGCCCATACTAGGAAACTGTTGCTTAGGACCATTTGAAGTTTCAGCAATTAATTCCATTGCATTTAAAAGATCATTTTTTTTATCTAATACTGGTTTGAGATTTTTCATTTCTGTAAATCTACCGCGATATTGCAGTTCATTATTTTTATTATATCCAAAAAAATCTGGAGTACATACCGCTCCAAAATTTTGAGCAATGTTTTGAGTTTCATCATATAAATATGGAAATTTAAAATTATTTATTTTTGCAAATTTTTTCATATTCTCAAAACTATCCTCAGGATAATTATTTACATCATTCGACATTATTGCCACTGAATTAATGTCAATTTTTGCTAGTTTATTAGTTATGTCGACTAATTCTCTTATTATCGCTTTTACATAAGGACAGTGGTTACAAATAAACATAATTAAGGTCCCATTTTGACCTTTGATATCTTTAAGTGAAATAAATGTATCTTCAGTCGATATTAATTTAAAATCTTTTATTTTTTCTCCAAAATTACATACCGGCGTTTCTGTTAGAGACATAATTTTATTTTACTATTTGGAATATTTGTTATGAATATAACATGATTTTTGAACTGGGTAATAAAAGATTAAAAGGTGATGGAAAATATTGGGTTTCTCCAACTGCAAATATAATTGGTGATGTAACTTTAAAAAATGACTCAAGTGTTTGGTTTAACGCAGTTCTCAGGGGAGACATTGAAAATATCACTGTAGGTGAGGGCAGTAATATTCAAGACAATTGTGTTCTGCATACTGATAAAGGTTTCCCTTTAAAAATTGGCAAGATGGTAACAGTTGGTCACTTGGTGATGCTACATGGCTGTACTATTATGGATAATAGTTTGATTGGTATTGGTTCAACAATTTTAAATAATAGTGTCATTGGGAATAACTGTATTATCGGCGCTAATAGCTTAATTACTGAAGGAAAAAAAATTCCGGATAATTCTTTAGTTATGGGTAGTCCCGGAAAAGTAATTAGACAAGTCACAGAGGAAGAAAAAAAAGCGATTACTGAAAATGCTCAGCATTATATAGACAATTGGAAGAGATACGTAAAAGATTTAAAAAAAATTTAAGGAACTAGCCAAGTATTTTTATTTTCATCAATTAAAAATTTAGCTCGGCGATGACCTTGAGAGGCTAAATATAGCCATTCAAAACTTTTAATTTTACTCTCAACTACACAAAAATTTTTATACCCAATTTCGCTTTGTTCTAAGGTTGGAACATTGCCACCCATATCTTTTGATAAATCAGAGGCAGACTCACTAATTAAATCTCCAGGAGCCTGTGGCGATAGATAACATTTTCTGCTCATCATTTGCGTTTTAGTCCATGCTTGCTTTGCAATTTCATTATCTTTATGAATGGTGGCAGTTCCTTCAGCACGAACCTGTATTTTTCTTTTTTTACTATAAAATACAAAATAAATTTTTTTATTTTTTTTTAGATATTCAATTTTTGGTGATCGATAATCTGTATGAAATCTTAAGATATTTTTATCTTTAAAAGCTCCCCGTAACACAACAATTCTACCATCTGCACCTTCATCAGAGTTAGCAATGACAACGGGTAATCTAAAATCTTCATTTCTATCGACTACACCTCTTTGTAAGAGAGTCCAGATTTCATCTAATATTAAATTAATATTATTATAATAATCAGGAATATCCTTTATCACTCTTACTAATTTATTTTTTTTTAAGTCGAGTAATCAAGCTTGATGTATCAAATCGATTGCCACCATTTTTCTGTACATCAGCGTAATAACCATCGATGATTTTAGTTATTGGAAGGTCAGAACCATTATTTTTTGCTTCTTCCATGGCAATTCCCAAATCTTTTCTCATCCAATCAACTGCAAAGCCAAAATCAAACTTATCTTGAATCATAGTTTTATATCTATTTTCCATTTGCCAAGATTGGGCAGCACCTTTGGATATAACCTCAATTACATCTTCCATATTTAATCCTGCGTTTTGACCAAACCGGATTCCTTCAGATAAACCCTGAACTAGTCCAACAATACATATTTGATTAACCATCTTAGCAAGCTGACCACTTCCAGCTGGACCTAATACTTTCATTTTTTTACTATAACATTTGATAACATCTTGAGCTTTTTCAAAATCTTTATTTTCTCCACCAATCATAACAGTTAATTGGCCGTTTTCTGCACCGGCTTGCCCGCCAGAAACTGGCGCATCTAAAAATCCAAAACTTTTTTCTTTTGCAGCCTTAAATAATTCTCGCGCAATTTTTGCAGATGCAGTTGTGTTATCAATAAACACAGCACCTTTTTTTACCGAATGAAATGCTCCTTCATAACCTAAGGTCACTTCTTTTAAATCATTGTCATTTCCAACACAGCAAAATATAAAATCAGAATCTTTACTTGCATCCTTTGGAGTTTTTGCAAATTTTCCGCCAAATTCTTTAACCCATTTTTCAGCTTTTGCAGTTGTTCGGTTATAAACTGTAACATCATGACCTGCCTTTGCTATGTGACGTGCCATTGGATAACCCATTACACCAAGACCTAAAAAAGTAACTTTAGCCATTTACGCTCCTATTAATCGTTTGTTAAATTGATCACTTAATATAACGCTCTTAAATCTTTATAAAACTTGATTTATTTAAGCTTTAAGATTAAAAGGGTCAATTCAAATTATGGCCAGAGTAACTGTTGAGGACTGTTTACAGCAAGTTGATAATCAATACGATTTGGTTATTTTAGCAAAAGAGAGAACTTTGCAATTAGGAGTGGGCGATGCTCCACAGGTCCCAGTAGATAATGATAAACGAACAGTTTTAGCTTTAAGAGAAATCGCTGAAAAAAAAGTTTCAGTAAAAGAACTAGAAGAGTCAACAATTGATCGAATGAGAGATCATCCCGATGATGCCGTTGAACAAGAGGATTTTGACAGTCCAGACGGAGATTCTTTTGAAGATTTATATCAAGGCGAAGTTTCAAAGTCAGGGCAAGCAATACTTCCATCTAAAAGATCTAGAAAAATTCCAGAACCTAAAGCTGGATCAGAAAATGAAGCCATTGAAGCAGATGACGATGATCTTGATGATGACATAGCTTTAGATGCAACCCCTGAAAAAGAAGCCACAGAAGATAAAGCTTAATTAAATCTTAATTTTAAAATCTTTCAAAATTTTTTTTCTGTGCTGATCAAGCTCAGGAATTTCACCGCGCGTTTTTGGATCTTTATAATTAGACATTTTGATTGGATTACCAGCCATTTTAAATTTTCCAACTTTTTTATGATCTGAACTTACAATCATATTTCTAAATGCAATTTGTGGATTTTCTACTGCTTGTTTAATATTATAAATAGGGCCACAAGGAATACTCATTTTAGTGAATAATTTAATCCAGTGATCAGTTACTTCATTAATTAAATATTTTTCTAAAATTACTTTTAAATCCTCAGCGTTTGCATTTCTTAGTTTATTATTTATAAATCTTTTATCTTTTACATACTCTTTACAATCTAGAGCATTACAAAGATTTTCAAATAATTTATCATTTCCTGCTGCTATAATAATAAAGCTGTCTTTTGTTTTATAAGCTTCAAAGGGAGTTATAGAGGGATGGCGTGAACCCATTGGTTTTGGAATTTCACCACTACTAAAATATCTTGCAATTGCGTTTTCTAAAATTGCAATTTGACAATCAAGCATTGACACATCAATTTTTGTACCTTTGCCTGTTTTTTCTCTATCAAATAAAGCTGCATTAATTCCAATTGTTGTAAAAAGTCCTGCTGTAATATCACCTATAGATGTTCCAACTCTTGTTGGTTTTCCATCAGGTTGTCCTGTTACACTCATAAGTCCACCCATTCCTTGAACAACCATATCGTAAGCAGGTAAATTTTTTAAAGGTCCTGTTTGTCCAAATCCTGAAGCTGAAGCATAAATTAACCTTGGATATTTTTTTTTTAAAATATCCCAGGAGTATCCCCATTTATCTAATGTGCCGGGTCTAAAATTTTCAACTAATACATCTGCTTTAGCTAAAATCTTTTCAAATATTTTTTTATCTTCTTTATTTTTTAAATTTAGAGCAATACTTTCCTTACCTCTGTTGAGAGACATAAAATAAGCTGAGTAATCTTTAATAAATGGACCAAAACTTCTACTATCATCTCCAGTTTCGGGAGCTTCTACTTTTATTATTCGAGCACCAAGGTCGGATAGAACCATGGTACAGTAGGGACCGACTAAAACCCTTGTTAAATCAAGAACAATAATGCCTTTTAATGGTCCCGAGTTATTCTTCATTAATTTTATCTTATATTGACCTTAGCCAATTTTCAAATCACAATAGAAGGTATTAAAAATTAATTAATAAGGGGGGACACGTGAAAATTAAGAGTATATTTACAACGCTGTTTAGTATTTTTTTTATACTTACAGCTAGCAATTCATTTGCACAAATTACTTTAAAAGCTTCTCATCAATTTCCAGGCGGAAAAGGTGATGCGCGAGATGAAATGATGAACCTGCTTGCAAAAGAAGTTGAAAAAGCAAATGTTGGAGTAAAGATTCAAGTTTATCCTGGTCAGTCACTTTATAAAGCAATGGAGCAATACAAGCCTTTAGTTGAAGGTCAACTGGATCTCGTTTCTTTACCATTAGATTACGCTGCTGGTTTTGTTCCAGAGTTTAGTATTACTTTAATGCCGGGATTAGTAAAAAATCATGAGCACGCACAAAGAATTAATGCTTCTCCATTTATGAAGGATATTAAAAAAATGATTAATGATCAGGGCGCAATAGTTTTAGCTGATGCTTGGTTTGCTGGCGGGTTTGCATCAAAAAAAACATGCGTAACAAATCCTGACTCAATGAAAGGTCAAGTAACTAGAGCAGCTGGCCCTATGTTTGAAGAAATGCTAGTCGGAGCTGGCGCTTCAATTTCTTCAATGGCTAGTTCTGAAGTTTATCAAGGTTTACAAACAGGAGTATTAAACGCTGTGAACACAAGTTCACAAAGCTTTGTATCATTTAAATTATTTGAACAAGTTAAATGTATTACACCTCCAGGAAAATATGCGCTTTGGTTTATGTATCAACCGGTTCTAATGTCAAAAAAATCATTTGATAAATTAAATCCAAAACAAAAAGAAGCAATTTTAGCTGCTGGGAAAAAAGCTGAGCAATATATAACAAAAGAGTCAGCAAAATTAGACAGTGAAATGGAAAAAGTATTTAAAGAAAAAGGAGTTCAGATCCATCAAATGACTGAAGCCGACTTTAATGCTTGGATTGCACTAGCTAAAAAGACTTCTTATAAGAAGTTTGCTGAAAAAGTTAAAGGTGGCGATCAATTAATCGCAAAAGCATTAGCAGTTAAGTAAATTTAAATTTACTGGCAGATCAAAAGATCTGCCAGTAAATCATATTTTAATGTTCGCCTTTATAAAATTTATTCATTCATTATCAAAAATTTGTGGAATAATTTCTACAATTCTCATTGGGTCTGCAGTTTTAGTGACAACTCAAATGGTAGTTGTAAGATATTTTTTTAAAATGAATACTGTTTGGCAAACTGAATACGTAATTTTTTCTCTAGCAGCTGCTACATTTATCGGTGCACCTTATGTTTTGCTTAAAAAAGGTCATGTAAATGTTGATCTTATTCCTTATTATTTAAGTGAAAAAGGTAAAAATATCCTAGCGGTAATTGCAGCGATCCTATCATTAATTTTTTTAGTTTTTTTATTTTATTCAAGCCTTCAATTATTTTCTCATTCTTGGGCAAAAAATATTAAAACACCAACAATATGGGCTTTGCCTATGTGGAAAGTGTATATATTTTTGCCTCTTGGGATGGGTATTTTAATTTTACAATACTTAGCTGATATTTTTTCAGTAATTTATAAATTCGAAACTCAAGAAAAAAAATAAGAATGGAACCATTAACACTTGCTTTATGGATTGTAGTTGCAACTTTAGCAGTACTTGCAACAGGTATACCAATAGCATTTGGTTTAGCATTAGTTTCTTCAGTTTTTTTTTTAGCCATCGAGGGATTTGGAAGGGTTCCGCTTTTAGCTGAGCAGTTTTGGAATGGTCTGCAAGACTTTGGTATTGTTACTATTCCAATGTTTTTACTTATGGGTATTGCAGTTGCTGCTTCGCCTGCTGGAAAAGATTTATATTCGGCTCTTGATCGATGGTTAAATAAAGTTCCAGGTGGTTTAATTGTATCAAATTTAGGCGCCTGTTCTATTTTTGCAGCTTTATGTGGATCTTCTCCAGCTACTTGTGCTGCAATTGGTAAAATGGGAATTCCCGAAATGAGAAAACGTGGATATTCTCCAGAGCTTGCAACAGGAACGATTTGTGCTGGTGGTACACTTGGAATTTTGATTCCGCCAAGCATCACTATGATTATTTATGGAATCTCCACCGGAACCTCAATTGGTAAACTATTTATAGCAGGAATTATTCCAGGAATTATGCTTACAGCGTTGTTTATGATTTGGGCAATATTTTATGCTAGAATTAATAGAGAGGGTTCAGAAAAAGTTGAGGTAATTCAATATTCTTGGAAACAACGATTTGAAATTTTACCAAAAATTATTCCGTTTTTTTTATTAGTTGTTGGTGTTCTTTATGTATTGTATGGCGGCATAGCAACTCCCAATGAAGCTTCAGCGGTTGGGGCATTAATTAGTGTGATCTTGGTTGCTGTGATTTATAAAATGTATAAGTTTAAGGATATCTGGGCAATCCTTGAAGAATCAATGAAGGAAAGCGTAATGCTTATGCTAATTATAGCCGCCTCATTTCTTTTTAGTTTTATTCTTTCTAATCTTTATATTACTCAAACTTTAGCAAAAGAAATGGTTGAGATTGCAGCTAATAAGTGGATTTTATTGCTTTATATAAATATATTTTTACTAATCGCTGGATGTTTCTTACCACCAGTTGCAATTATATTAATGACTGCACCTATTCTCTATCCAATTATTACAGCAGCAGGATTTGATCCCATCTGGTTTGGAGTTATTATGACAATTAATATGGAAATAGGGCTTATCACGCCCCCAGTTGGACTTAATTTGTTTGTTATTAAGGGCATTGCACCAGATATTTCAATTAATAAAATTTTAAAAGGTTCATTTCCATTTGTTTTATTGATGATTTTACAAATAGTTTTGCTTTGCATTTTTCCTGAAATTGCAACTTGGCTTCCAAGCACTGTAATGAAATAATAAACCCATGTTGGGTTTAAAAAAATTCTTAAATTTTATTGCAGATAGAAGTAAAGGTCTTTTTTTAAATCTATTTACAAAAAAAAAAGACTCAACTTCACATCTAACTGATTTATGCGATCAATTAATATCTGAAGATGGAGTGGTCTCTGGCATTACTATTGCTCGAGAAATTTGGCAGTTGTATGAAAAGTTAAGTTTAGAAGAAAAAGAAGTTTTTTTCTTACAGATAGATAAGAAATATAAACCAAATTATTCAATAATTGTTAAAGCTTGTAAAGTTTTCATAGATAAAAATAATGAAACTAATTTAGAAATATTAAATGAAGCAACAGAGGGAAAAAGACAGGAATTAATAAGACGATTAAATCTTGCTCCTAATGGTACTCAATATTTAGTTAAAATGAGAGAGGATTTAATTTATTTTTTAAATAAACATCCTGAACTTAAAAGTTTAGATAAAGATTTTAGACATTTATTTAGATCTTGGTTCAATCCGGGTTTTTTAAAGCTAACACGCATAAAGAAAGATACTGATCCAGATATACTTCAAAAAATTATTAAGAATGAGAGAGTTCATGAAATAAAAAATATAGAGGCCCTTTATAGAAGATTAGAAAACGATAGATTGTTTTATGCCTATTTTCATCCAATTTTAGATAAAGAACCTTTAATTTTTGTTCAAGTTGCTTTTACAAAAGGAGTTGGAAATTCTATACAAGCTATTACTGAAGGAGACTTAAGTAATGTTGATGATTATGACTCTGTTACTTTTTACTCAATAAGTAATTCAAATAAGGGTCTTCAGCAAATAACACTTGGAAATTTTCTAATCAAAAGGGTTGTTTTTGAAATTCAGCAAGAATTTCCAAAGGTAAAACAATTTTATACTTTATCTCCAATACCTGGACTTGCTACGTGGTTTTTAAAACAACCGGAAGTAAAAATAAAAAATATTTTAAAAAATTATAATTCTAGTCAATTATATTTTCTAAAAGATGAAAATATTGATTCTTTCAATCATAAAAAACTTGAAGATAATAAAGAAGCATTAAAAAAAATTACTTATTATTACTTAACAGAAGAAAAATTTAATGATCGACCTTTAAACGGAGTTGCAAACTTTCATTTAAATAATGGCGCATCGATTTATGATATTGTGATAAATGCTGATTTATCCTCCAATGGATACAAAGAATCTTTTGGGATAATGGTTAATTACTATTACGAGCTTGAAAAAATAGTTAAAAATCATGAAGATTTTGTTAATAAGGGTAAAATTTCAATAATGAATAATTTAAAAGAGCATGTCAAAAGTTAATAGAAAAGTTTGCGTTGCTCCGATGATGGACTGCACAGACAGGCATGATCGCTATTTTTTAAGATTAATCAGTAAAAATGTAATGCTATATTCTGAGATGATAGCTACTGGAGCTATACTAAAAGGTAAGCAAAAAAACGTTCTAGAATTCAGTGAATTCGAAAAGCCAGTGGCTCTTCAGGTGGGCGGTTCTTCAGTAAAAGAGTTATCCGAGGTATCAAAGATTGCTGAGGATTATAATTATGATGAGATAAATTTAAATTTAGGTTGCCCTAGTAAAAAAGTTCAAAAGAATAAGTTTGGAGCTTGTTTAATCAAAGAGCCTGAATTAGTTGCAGAGTGTCTTTTAGGAATGGTGAACTCAACAAAACTTCCAGTGACAGTTAAAACTAGAATAGGTTTTGATGATGTAGAGAATTTTGAATATTTAGATAAATTTATAAAAAAAATAGCTAGCACAGGCGTTAAAACGATTATTTTGCATGCAAGAAAAGCTATTTTAAAGGGATTAAGCCCAAGAGATAATTTAAGAATACCAAAATTAAATTACAAAATTGTAAAACAAATAAAGGATAACAATCCTAGTTTAGAAATAATCATTAACGGTGGAATTACGACTACAGAACAAATCAAAGAACATTTAAACAATGTCGATGGAGTGATGATTGGTAGATCCATTTATCATTCGCCTTATTTTTTAGCAGATATTGAAAGAGAGATATTTAACAACAATAACGTTCCTTCAAGGGAAGAAATTGTAAAAAAAATTGTAGAATATTGTCTAACTGAAGTTAAAAAAGGAACAAGAGTTAACCAAGTAATGCGGCATACGGTTGGATTATTTCATGGAATTAATGGAGCTAATTTTTGGAAAAGATATTTAAGTGATAATATGCTTGTAAGAGATGCCGATGTTAGCAAAGTAAATTACATGCTAGACATAGTAAAACATAATTCAATAAATATAATTGAAAAAAATTAACTAATTTATTGTTTCAAAAATTTTAAATAATAATTGAGATACATGTTGAGGTTTTTGATCTGAAAAATCAAAGATCTGACTTCTGCAACTAGTTCCGTTTGCTACAATTATATCATCGTATTTAAATTCCTTTTTAATTGTTGGAATCAAAGTTAGGTGTGCCATTTTTTTTGAAATATCATAATTTTTTGCATCATACCCGAAAGATCCAGCCATCCCACAACAACTCGTTTCAATTGGTTTATGTTTTATATTCAAAGTTGTTAATAATTCTAATAATCCTTTTAATCTATCTTGCGATTTTTGATGACAATGTCCATGCACTAATACGTTATTTGAAAATTTATTGGTTGATACTTTTTTACCATCTTTAATTTTTTCTAATATAAATTCTTCAATTAAATAAAATTTATTTTTAATTTTTTCTTTATTTTCAATATTTTTTAACGAGTTATATTCATCATTAAAAGTTAACAAACAAGAAGGCTCAATACCCACAACAGGCGTTGAAGTGTAGTTATTATTAATGATATAATTTGTAAAACGTTGCATTTCAGCTCGTGCCTTATCCAGTTGACCGTACGAAATGTAAGTTCTTCCACAGCACAAAGGTCTTTCTAAAGAATCATCGTCAAAATTTGGAATAATGGCTTTATAATCAAATTTATTTAAAACTTTGATTGCATAAATTAAATTGTGAATTTCAAAATTAATATTAAATGTATCTGCAAGCAAAATTACTTTATTATTAAAGTTTTTCTGAGAATAATAAATATCTTTAAGTGGGTTAATATTTTGTACCTCTGGCATAGTTCGTTTTGTTGAAAAATTAAATAGCCATTCGATAACTTTATTTAATATAGGAATATTTTTAATATTGTTAAAAATAGGTGCCATTAATTTAATCAACCATATGTTTTGCGGCATATTTGAAATGATTTTGTCTTTTAACTTCATTGAGAATTTTTTGTAGTAATGAAATAAAAATTCACTTTTCATTTTTGAAATATCTACACTCATAGGGCATTCTCTTTGACAAGCTTTGCAGCCTACACACAATTCCATAGTTTCAAACATTTCTTTTGAAACAAAAGCGTCTTTTGGTAATTGATTAGAAAGTGCTAAACGTAATGTGTTTGCTCTACCTCTTACTAAGTCTTTTTCATCTTTGGTAACTCTATAGGAAGGGCACATTACGCCTGAATCTAATTTTCTGCAGGCACCATTGTTATTGCACATTTCCACTGCATCAGAAAATTCTCCCCAATTTGACCAATCATAATGAGTATTAATTTTTTCAGCTTTATAATCTGCCTTGTAACGCATTAATGATCTGTCATTTTGTTTGTAAGATCTGACTATTTTATGAGGGTTAAAGATACTTTTATGATCAAATAAATCTTTCACGCTTTCAAAAGCGTTGACCAATTTTTTACCAAACATCATTTCATGAAATTCTGAACGCAAAATACCATCCCCATGCTCTCCTGAGTGAGCACCTTTATATTCTTTTACCATCTGAAATGCTTCTTCTGTAATACTTCGCATATTTTTAATATCTTGTTCTGATTTCATATTAATAATAGGTCGTACATGTAATGTGCCAACAGAAGCGTGCGCATAAAACATACCGCTTGTATTATATTTTTTAAACACTTCATTTAATCTAGTTGTGTAATCTGCAAGATGATCAAGTGAAACAGCACAATCTTCAATAAAAGCAACAGGTTTTTTATCACCTTTAAGTGACATTAAAATATTAAGGCCAGCTTTTCTCATCTCAAATATTTCTTTTTGATCTGTTAAATTTTCATAAAACGAAAAGAAATTATTTTTATTTTGAGAGAGAATTAAAGACTCTAAGTTTTTAATCTTATGTTTTACTTCATTTAAATTATCATCAATAAATTCAACCATTAATACTGCCTCAGGATTGCCTTTGAAGTATTTTTTTATTGATCCTTGGAACATTGGAATCAATTTTGCAAGATTTAAAAGATTGTCATCCATTAACTCAACAGCAGTGGGTTTTAGTTTTACAATTTCTTTGGTAATTTCCATGGCCTGTCTGAAGTTTTGAAATGCACAAAGTCCCAGCATTTTTTGTTTTGGAATAGGAGAAAGTTTTATTTTTACTTTATTAAATAAAGACAGCGTTCCCTCTGAACCTACTAAAATATTTGAGGTATTAAAACCATTTGGATTAATAAGATCTAGATTGTATCCACCTACACGTCTTTGGGTTTTAGGAAAATTTTCATTTATTTCTTGTTTATTATTTAGATAAATTTTTATGAGTTCTTCTATAATTTTATACTGTCTATTCTTATTATTTTTAGTGATGAGATAATCTTTTTTTATATTTTCAAATATATAAAGAGAGCCATCATCTAAAATAGCTTCAACGGCTTCTACATTATGAACCATGTTGCCATAATAAAGCGATCTTGAACCACAACTATTGTTGCCTGTCATTCCTCCAATAGTCGCTCGACTACTAGTCGAGACGTCAACTGGAAAGCATAAATCGTATTTTTTTAAATGTGCATTTAATTGATCAAGTACTAATCCAGGTTGTACCCAAGCTGTTTTTTCATCTAAATTTATATCTAAGATTTGATTTTGAAATTTTGAATAATCAAGAACAACACACTCACCAATACTTTGACCACATTGTGAACTGCCAGCACCCCTTGGTAAAATCGGAAGTTCATTTAATTTACAATATTCAAGAACTCTTAATACATCGTCTGTATCCTTTGGAATTATAATGGCAATGGGAGTTATTTGATAAATTGAAGCATCAGTGCTGTATCTTCCCCTTGAAAACTCATCAAACAAAACTTCCCCTTTAACTAGAGATTGAAGTTCTCTTCCTATTTTTGAAATTGAACTTTGATTTAATTTCATATTTAATCAGTTTTTAAAAATTAATTATATATAGCTTCATGTCAAAATCGAACTCTTTCAAACCTGGCAAGCATTTTTTACAAATTCCTGGACCAACTAATATTCCTGATAGAGTTTTGCGTGCAATGAGTTACCCTACGATTGATCATCGTGGTCCAGATTTTGCTGAAATTGCTAAAAGAGTTTTAGATAGAATAAAAAGAATTTTTAAAACAACACAACCGGTTGTTATGTATCCAGCATCTGGAACTGGAGCATGGGAAGCAGCAATTGTTAATACTCTTAATCCGGGTGATAAAATTTTAATGTTTGAAACAGGCCAATTCTCTTATTTGTGGGCAGAACAAGCAAAAAAATTTTCATTAGTAGTTGATTTTGTTCCAGGAGATTGGCGACATGGGGCAGATCCTAAAATAGTTGAACAAAAATTAAGTGAAGACAAAGGACATAAAATTAAAGCATTACTTGTTCTTCATAATGAAACAGCCACGGGTATTGTAAGTAATATAGGGAAAATAAGAAAAGCAATGGATAGTGCTAAACATCCTGCTCTTTTATTAGTCGATACAATATCATCATTAGCTTCCATTGATTATCGCCACGATGAATGGAAAGTAGACGTCACTATTGCCGGATCTCAAAAAGGACTTTTGTTACCGCCAGGACTTTCTTTTAATGCTATCAGTCAAAAAGCTTTAGATGCTTATTCAAAATCGACTATGCAAAAAGCATATTGGGACTGGAAGCCAATGTTAGAAAATAATAAAAATGGTTTTTTTCCATATACACCTTCAACAAATTTAATTTTCGGTTTGGATGAGGCATTAAATATTCTTATGGAGGAAGGGTTGGAAAATATTTTTAAACGGCATGCAAGATTAGCAGAAGCGACAAGAATTGCAGTAAAAGCTTGGGGCTTAGAGATTTTAGCAAAAAATCCAGAGGAGTATTCTAATACAATTACAGCTGTACTTTTGCCCGATGGCTATGATGCAGATAATTTAAGAAAAATGATATTAGATGATTTTAACATGTCATTAGGTATGGGCTTAAATAAAATAAAAGGAAAAGTTTTTAGAATTGGTCATTTGGGAGATTTTAATGATTTAATGTTAGCTGGAGTTTTAGCTGGAGTAGAAATGGGTCTTAAAAAAAATAAAATTCCATATAAATCTGGTGGCCTTATGTCTGCTATCGATTACCTTTCTAAGTAAATAATATATTTCTTGATGTTTTTTAAAAGATTATTTTCAAGAAGTAATTTAGAATTAAAAATTAATGATGGTGGTAGAGCAGCTGCTGGTTTTAAAGGTCAAGCAGGAGACTGTGTAGTTAGATCCATCGCTATTGCAACTGGCATGCCGTACCAAAAAGTTTACGATGATTTATTTAAAGCTAATCAAGAATTTAGAAATACATCAAGAACTAAACTAGCTAGAAGTTTAAAGCAGAGAAATGATAGTCCAAGATCTGGTACTCACAGAGTAGTATTAAATAAATATTTAGAAAAACTAGGATGGAAGTGGACCCCGACTATGTTTGTAGGACAAGGTTGCAAAGTTCATTTAAAGAAAGAAGAACTTCCCATGGGTACACTCATTGTATCTTGCTCAAAGCATTTAACAGTTGTCATTGATGGTGTTCTCAACGATATCTTTGATTGTTCTAGAAATGGTACACGGTGTGTTTACGGATATTGGACTAAAGGAAATTAGATTTTCTGGTCGTATTCGCCAATTTTTCCAGTTTTTTGAAGCAAATTATCAATAAAATCAAATATTTTTTTCTTACGTTCATTAGATGTTGGGCTTTCAGTTACCACAACTAATGAAGGTTTATTAGATGATGCTCTTATTAATCCCCATGATCCATCATCCAATGAAAAACGAACCCCATTAACTGTTAATATATCTGTAATAGCTTGATTATCTATTTTAGTATTTTTAATTTTTAATAACTCTACTTGTTTAATTAAATCTTCAACTACTAAATATTTTTCCTCATCTTTACAAAATGGCGCCATAGTTGGAGTTTGATAAGTCTTGGGTAGATCATTAATTATTTCATTCATTTTTTTATTTTGATCATTTAGTAAATGGCAGACCTGAAGGGCAGAATTTATTCCATCATCATAACCATACCCTAAAGGGTTATTGAAAAAAAAGTGACCACTTTTCTCAAATCCAGCAAGCGCTTTAGTTTGATTTACTTTTCTTTTAATATGAGAATGTCCTGTTTTCCAATATATAGTTTCACAGTTATTTTCTTTTAAAATTTTATCTTTTGCAAATAAGCCAGTTGATTTAACATCTACAATAAACTTTGATCCTTTATATTTTGGAGCAAGGTTTCGAGCTATTAAAAGTCCGATTTTATCTGAAAAAATTTCTTCTCCCTTATTATCAATTACTCCAACTCTATCTCCATCTCCATCAAATCCAAAACCAACGTCTGCATTATTTTCTCTTACAGCTTTTGCGATAGCATGTAACATTTCTAAGTCTTCAGGATTGGGGTTATATTTAGGAAAAGTAAAATCTAAATTACAATCTAGTTCTACAACCTCACAACCAATTCCCTTTAGGATTTGAGGCGCAAATACTCCAGCAGTTCCATTTCCGCATGCAACAACAGCTTTAATTTTTTTTTTTATTTTATTTTTTGATATTAAATTATTGATATATATCTCTTTAAATCCTTTAATTTCTTTATAAGAACCTTTGTCAAAGTTAAATTTTTGATTAAGAACAATATCTTTTAGTTCGTTCATTTCTTCAGGAGCATGAGTTAATCCTTTTTCGATTCCCATTTTAACTCCAGTCCAGCCATTTTCATTATGACTAGCTGTAACCATGGCTACTGCATCGGCATTTAATTCAAATTGAGCAAAATATACCATTGGAGAGAGTGATAGACCCACATCCTCAACTTTGCATCCAGCTTCTATTAGTCCATTTGTTAGTGATCTTTTTATTTCTTCACTGTAAGACCTATAATCATGTCCAACAATTACTCTTGGATTTTTTTTAGTTCTATTTGTGATTTGTGTTCCAAGGCCTATTCCTAAACTTTTAATGCCTTCTAAGTTTATGTCCTTTGGATACAACCATCTCGCGTCGTATTCTCTAAAACCGTTTTTATTTATGTTAATATTTTTAAAATTCATTAAAAAAATTAAATGTTATTTTTTAATGGTTTATCAAAATTAAATTTTTTTATTTGACTTTTTTGCTATGTTCTATTAATGTTCTATTGTAGTATACTTATTAATAGTATATTCATGATTTTGTAACACAACATGTAGTTGTTTTACCATAAAAATCTAATAAAATATAGAGTTATGCAAGATAATTTGGCTTTAGCCATCAAGAATCTCGTTTTGGATAAAGGAATCGATATTCCAACATCAGCTCCAAAATCTAATGTTCAGGAACTAAAAAAACCAGATCTTTTTTCTCTAACTAAAGAAACAGAATTATTTCAAAACGAAAAAGGGATTACAATTAAAATTGATCGATCCAAAGACTCAAAATTAACAAATTTTGGAAGAGCAACATTAGACGACAGATATTTAGCTGACGGAGAATCTTACCAGGATTTATTTGCTCGTGTTGCAGCCAATTATGCTGATAACAATTTACACGCACAAAGAATTTATAATTACATAAGCAACCTTTGGTTCATGCCAGCAACACCTGTTTTGTCAAACGCAGGAACAGATAGAGGTTTGCCAATATCTTGTTTTTTAAATGAAGCCACAGATAGTCTAGATGGTATTTTAGATCTTTGGTCTGAAAACGTTTGGCTTGCAGCAAGAGGTGGTGGAATTGGAAGCTACTGGGGTAATTTAAGATCAATTGGAGAAAAAATAGGCAGAGTTGGAAAAACTTCTGGAATTATTCCATTCATCAAAGTTATGGACTCATTAACTTTAGCAATCAGTCAAGGATCATTAAGAAGGGGATCGGCTGCATGTTATTTACAAATTGATCACCCTGAAATTGAAGAGTTTATAGAAATGAGAAGACCAACAGGAGGAGATCCAAATAGAAAAGCTCTAAATTTACATCACGGAGTTTTAGTTACAGATGCTTTCATGAGAGCGGTCGAGCTTGATGAGCAATGGGCATTAAAAAGTCCTTATGATGGTGTAGTTCAAGCAACCATCTCAGCAAGAAATTTATGGATTAGACTGTTAACAGCAAGAGTTGAGACGGGTGAGCCTTATATTATTTTTATAGACACAGTAAACAGAATGATACCACAGCATCATAAGCTAGCAGGTTTAACAGTTAAAACTTCAAATCTTTGTTCAGAAATTACTTTGCCAACAGGAATCGACAAAAATGGCAAAGATAGAACAGCTGTTTGTTGTTTGTCATCGTTAAATTTAGAAACATATGATGAATGGAAAGATGATAAAAATTTCTTAGAGGATGTGATGAGATTTTTAGATAATATTTTAAGTGAATTCATTGAAAAAGCTCCAGATTCTTTCAAAGATGCAAAATATTCAGCACATCGTGAAAGAAGTGTTGGACTTGGAGTAATGGGATTTCATTCTTTTTTACAAAAAAATATGATCCCTTTTGAATCTGTTATGGCTAAAGTTTGGAATACGAAAATTTTTAAATATATCGATCAAGAAGTTAACAAAGCTTCAAAAAAATTAGCAGAAGAAAGAGGTGCATGTCCTGATGCTGCAGAATATGGAATTATGGAAAGATTTTCGAATAAAACAGCAATAGCTCCAACCGCTTCTATTTCTATTATTTGTGGTGGGTCTTCTCCAGGAATTGAGCCGATAGCCGCAAATAGCTACACTCATAAGACATTATCAGGTTCATTTAATGTCAGAAATAAATTTTTAGAAGAGCTTTTAGAAAAATATGGAAAAAATAATAGTGATGTTTGGTCTTCTATCACAACAAATCAAGGATCTATTCAGCATTTAAATTTTTTAACACAGGAAGAAAAAGATGTTTTTAAAACTGCATTCGAGCTTGATCAAAGATGGTTGATTGATCTTTCAGCAGATAGAACTCCTTATATATCCCAAGCACAATCTTTGAATGTATTTATTCCAGCAGATGTTCACAAAAGAGATCTTCATCAAATTCACTTTCAAGCATGGAAAAAAGGACTTAAGAGTCTTTACTACTGTAGGTCGAAATCTATACAGAGAGCAGAAGTTGTGAGTAAAAGTTTTGTTGAAAGTTCAGCAGAAAAAAAAGAAACTAACCAAACAACTAATTATGAGGAATGTTTATCATGTCAGTAGCAGCAATTAAAGTACCAGAAAAAATTATCGATAAGAATTATTGTGACACACAAGGTTTGTTAAAAGACAATCCTGTATATAAACCTTTTCGTTATCCATGGTGCTACGATGCATGGTTAACTCAACAAAGAATTCATTGGTTACCTGAAGAAGTTCCTTTATCTGAAGATATTAGAGATTGGCAAAAAAAATTAACGCAGAGTGAAAAAAATTTATTAACACAAATCTTTAGATTTTTTACTCAAGCAGATGTTGAGGTTAATAATTGTTATTTAAGACATTACACTAGTGTTTTTAAACCTACCGAAGTTTTAATGATGATGACAGCTTTTTCATCAATGGAAACTGTTCATATTGCTGCTTACTCTCATTTGTTAGACACAATTGGAATGCCAGATTCAGAGTATTCCGCATTTCTAAAATATAAAGAAATGAAAGATAAGTATGACTACATGCAAAACTTTAACACAAGCAACAAACGTGAGATTGCTAAAACAGTAGCAGTATTTAGTGCATTTACAGAAGGACTACAATTGTTTGCAAGTTTTGCAATTTTATTAAATTTTCCAAGATTCAATAAAATGAAAGGTATGGGTCAAATAGTTACTTGGTCTGTAAGAGATGAAACTCTTCATTGTAATTCAATGATTAAAATTTTTAACACTTTTTGTGATGAAAATCCTGGATTATTAGATGAGAGTTTAAAAAAAGAAATTTATGATGCCTGCAGAACAATCGTTCACCACGAGGATGCTTTTATTGATTTAGCATTTGAAATGGGAAATATCGAAGGCTTAACTGCTGAACAAGTAAAAACTTATATCAGATGGATTGCAAATCGTAGATTATCTCAACTTCGTTTAAAGGAGATTTATGAAGTTAAAGAAAACCCATTAACCTGGTTAGATGACATGTTAAATGGTGTTGAACACATGAACTTTTTTGAGGGTAGAGCAACAGAATATTCTAAAGCATCTACAAAGGGTTCCTGGGTTGAGGCCTTTGAGTTTACAAAATAATTCAGAGTTATCTTTTATCTATTGATTGGACTTTTCGATGAGCCGACCCTGTATATTTTGAAAGGGGTCTAATTAGTTTATTGTCTTTTAATTGTTCATTTATGTGTGCTGCCCAACCTGTAATTCTAGACATTACAAAAATTGGCGTAAAAAAATCAATATCAAATCCCATTAAATAATAAGTAGGACCTGATGGAAAATCTAGATTTGGAAATATATTTTTTTCTTTAATCATTGTTTGTTCTAATATTTTAGAAATTTTTGGAAACTTATCGTTTTTATAAAATTCTGCAGTTTTATAATAATATTTAGTCATTGTAGGAACTCTAGAATCTCCTTTTTTATAAACACGATGACCAAATCCAATAATCAAATCCTTACTTTTAATTTTATTTAAAATATATTTTTCAGTATTTTCCGGTTCTTTAATATCTAAAAACATTTCCATAACAGCCTCATTTGCCCCACCATGTAAAGGACCCTTTAAGGCACTAATTCCTGCAACGATTGCACTATGGATATCAGCAAGGGTACTTGTTACGACCCGCGATGCAAAAGTTGAAGCATTAAAACTATGTTCAGCGTATAAAATTAGAGAAACATCAAATGCTTTAACAACATCTTTGCTTGGAACCTTGCCAAAGCACATATGAAAAAAATTTTCACTAAAACTTAAATCTATTTTTGGATCTATAATATCCAATCCTTTTCTAGTTCTAAAATTTGCTGCAATTGCTGTTGGGGTTTTTGCAAAAATTTTTATAAATTTATTATAATTAGCTTCAATAGTATTTGTGGAGGTTTCGCTATCTTCCAAGCCTAAATGACTAACTGAAGTTCGTGTTGTATCCATAGGATGAGCTTTTTTTGGATAGTTTTGGATAACTTTTTTTAAATTTTCGCTAATCTTTCTATTGTTTCTCTCATCTTCTTGAAATTTACTTAATTGAGATTTATTCGGAAGTTCGCCTTTTAACAATAAGTAAGCAACTTCTTCAAATGCACACACATCTGCAAGATCTTGAACTGCATAGCCTCTATAGGTTAAAGAATTGATATCCGGCATTACTTCTGAGACTTTAGTTTCATCAGCAATAACGCCGACTAGTCCTTTCTTAATCTCAATTTCAGCCATGATTATTCATGTCCTTTTTTGGAAAATTTAAATATAGAGCTGTCAAATTCACTATATTTTTCATAATCAACTAGTTCGTATAATCTCTTTCTGGTTTGCATTTTATCAATTACATTATTTTGGTGGCCATCTTTAAATATTTGTCTTAAACCATCCTCAACATTTTTTAGCGCCAATCTTTGTGTTGTTACTGGATAAATGACTAAATTATATCCAAGGTTATTAAGTTCTTTGACAGAAAGTAATTTGGACTTTCCAAATTCAGTCATATTAGCAAGCAAATAAGCTTTTGTGGCTTTTCTAATTTTTTCAAATTCTTTTTCATCTCTTAAAGCTTCAGGAAAAATCATATCTGCCCCAGCATCTACGTAAGCTTTTATCCTTGAGATTGTTTTATCTAAGCCCTCAACAGCATTGGCATCTGTTCTTGCTATAATTAAAAAATTTTTATCTTTTCTAGCTTTTGTTGCAGATTTAATTTTTTTCACCATTTCACTTACGCTAACAACATCTTTATTATCTAAGTGTCCGCATCTTTTTGGATTAATTTGATCTTCAATGTGGCAACCTGAAATTCCATAATTTTCAAATGTTTCAATTGTACGTGCGCAGTTCATAGGTTCTCCAAACCCAGTATCAGCATCTACAATTGAAGGTAAATTAGTAACCCTTGCAATTTGTTCAGCTCTATAAGAAACCTCTGTCAAAGTTGTCAGTCCGATATCAGGCAGCCCTAAATCATTGGCCATCACTGCTCCTGATATATAAATCCCGTCATAACCAATCTCTTCAATTAATTTTGCAACTAAGGGATTATATGCTCCAGGAAAGCGAATAAGTTTTCCTGTTTTTAATTTTTTTTGTAAGTCTAATCTTTTTTCCAAAGGTGTTTTTTTAACAAAATACATAATTAATTTAAAAATTTCATTTTAGATAATATTCCATTCATTTCAGTAAAGTCATTAATAAAATAATCATGATAAATACTTGTGTGATCCTTTTCGGTATAACCGTCCTTTACAAGAATGAATTTCACCTTTGCTATTCTTGCTGTTTCAGCATCTGTTTCGCTATCTCCAACCATAATACTATCTTCTTTTTTTATATCTAAAATTTCTAATATATTTGTTAAATGTCTTGGATCCGGTTTTCTATATTCAAAGGTATCAACACCTGCAATATAATCAAAAAACTCAATAAGATTAATTTCTTTAAGAAGTTTTTTTGCTAAAGACTCCATTTTATTTGTACAAATTGCAAAATTAATTTTTTGTGATTTTCCCCAAACAAGAAAATCATTAACTCCTTTGATAATTTGTGATTTTTTTGAGATATTCTCTCGATAATAATTAATAAAATCCTCAGTCATTTTTTTATGTATATTTTGATCGAACATTTTTTCTTCTTTTTTTAAAGAACTTAAAATCATATTAGCTGCACCTCTTCCAGCTAGACGACGAATATCTGTTAGCGGTTTTTGATCATAACCAAATTTTTTCATTACATAATTATGAGCATCCATTAAATCTGGCGCAGAATCTACAAGCGTTCCATCTAGATCAAACACTATTGCTTTGCTCATAAATTAGTTGAAAAAAATTAGTAGTTAAAAGAAATAATTTGTGAGTTAAATTATTAAAATCATTACTATAGTAACATTGCTCAAATAGCAATAAATCATAAAGCTGAATTAAAGTTATTTATAATTTCATTATGATTGAGTCTAAAAAATTATTACAAAATAAAATTAAAGAATTAGCAATTAAAAAGGGAGTTAAATTAATTTCTCCTGAATCAATTTATTTATCTTCGGATACGAAATTTGGAAAAAATGTTTTAATAGAACCTTACGTTGTAATTGGCGAAGGTGTAAAAATTGGAAATAATGTAAAAATTTTGAGTTTTTCTTATATAGAGAAAGCTAAAATTGGAGATAATGTAACCGTTGGACCGTTTGCAAGATTAAGACCAGATACAATTTTAGAAAATAATTCAAGAATTGGCAATTTTGTTGAAATTAAAAAATCTAAAATTGGAAAAAATTCTAAAGTTAACCATTTAAGCTATATTGGCGACTCAGTTTTAGGAAAAAATGTTAATATTGGTGCAGGAACAATTACTTGCAATTATGATGGAAAAAATAAATATAAAACTAAAATTTTAGATAATGCTTTTATAGGATCTAACACATCTTTAGTTGCGCCGGTAAAGATTGGAAAGAATACTTTGATTGGTGCAGGTTCTACGATTACAAAAAATGTAAAAGATAATACGCTTGCCTTAAGCAGAACTTCTCAAAGAGAATTAAAAAAGAAAAAAAAATAGAAAAAGTTTATGTGCGGTATTATTGGTATTGCCAGTTTTAAAGATATTTCAAAAGAAATTTTAGCTTCTTTAAAAAAACTCGAATATCGAGGTTATGACTCTGCAGGCATTTCAACAATAAATAATGGAGAAATAGTAGAGAATAAGTGCGCTGGTAAAGTTTCGGACTTGGAAAAATTAATTAAGAAAACATCATTATCAGGCAATATTGGAATTGGTCATGTTCGTTGGGCAACTCATGGAGCTCCAAATCAAATAAATGCCCATCCACATTCCTCAGATGAGGTATCTGTTGTTCATAACGGCATTATTGAAAATTCATCAATTATTAAAAAAGAACTTGTAGAAAAAGGGCATGTTTTTAAATCTCAGACAGATACTGAGGTTATTACACATCTCATTACTGAAAATTTAAAAAAAATGAATTATTTAGATTCCGTATTTGAAACTCTAAAGAAATTAGAAGGAAGTTTTGCATTAGGAATTATTTTTAAAAAATTTAATAATTTAATTGTTGGAGCAAGAAGAGGAAGTCCACTTGCCGTTGGTTATGCAGACAAAGAAAAATATTTAGGTTCAGATTCTTATGCGTTAAATTCCATGACTAAAGAAGTTTCCTATCTCGATGACGGGGACATATGCGTACTAACCAAAGATAAAATTGATTTTTTTGATAAAAATAAGAAAAAGATTGAAAAAAAAGTCCATAAATTAACTCAAGAAAAAGAAAGTTATAGTAAAGGAAATTTTAAAGATTTTATGTCCAAGGAAATTTCTGAGCAACCAGAAGTTATTAAAAAATGTATTAATGAATATTTAGATAAAATTAGAAAAGAAATTAATATTGTTAATTTTCCTATTGATCCTAAAAAGATTTCAAAAGTTAATTTAATAGCCTGTGGGACAGCTTATCATGCTTGTATAGTTGGAAAGTATTGGTTTGAAGAATTTACCAATATAGATGTGAACGTAGATGTTGCTTCAGAATTTAGGTATAGAAATAATAAAATAAAAGAAAATGAGCTGTATATCTTTGTCTCGCAATCTGGTGAAACCGCAGATACAATTGCAGCATTAGAATTTTGTAAAAAAGAGGGAGCAAAAACGTGTGCAATTGTTAATGTTACCGAAAGTTCATTGTCAAGATTATCAGATTTAGTTTTACCTATTCATGTTGGCGCAGAAATCGGTGTGGCTTCGACAAAAGCTTTCACGGGTCAGATTTTGGTTCTTTTATTATTTATTTTAAAAATTGCAAAAATTAGAAATGAGATCAAAGCTGATGAATACTCAAATATTATTAAAGATTTAGAAAATGTTCATTCCCATGTGACATTAATTTTAAATAATAAAAAATCGATAGAAGAACTTGCTGAGGATTTTATAAATATAAAAGGTTCAATGTTTTTAGGGAGAGGACTTTCCTATCCAATTGCATTAGAGGGTGCTCTTAAATTCAAAGAGTTAACATATTTACATGCTGAAGGTTATCCAGCCGGTGAGATGAAGCACGGACCTTTAGCGCTAGTTGAAAATGGGATGCCAGTTATAGTTATTGCTCCAAAAGACAGATTTTATGATAAAACAATTTCTAATATGCAGGAAGTTATTGCAAGGGGTGGAAAAATTTTATTAATTTCAGATCATGCAGAGGAAATTACAACAAGCGAAAATGTTTGGTCAGAAATTAGACTTCCACAAATTCATAAATTTCTTTCTCCTTTTTTAAGTACTATCCCTTTGCAACTACTTGCATATTATGTTGCCTTAAAAAAAGGTAACGACATAGATAAGCCAAGAAATTTAGCTAAATCTGTTACGGTAGAATAATTTATTCTTGTAGGCTTAGAACACTCTATATATATACTGTAGGTTGAATATGAAAAATTGGAAACCTAATTCCTGGAGAACAAAAACTGGAAAACATTTACCCGTTTATGAAAACGAAGCCAAATTAAACGAGGTTTTGAAAGAAATTTCTAAATTCCCTCCACTTGTTTTCGCTGGCGAGTCTCGAACACTTAAACAAATACTCGGAGATGTGAGTGAAGGAAAAGCTTTTTTATTTCAAGGAGGAGATTGCGCTGAGAGTTTTGAGGAATTTCATCCAGATAATATTAGGGATTTATTTAAGGTTATTTTGCAGGTTTCTTTAATACTTACAGTTTCATCTCACTTACCAATAGTAAAAATAGGTAGGGTTGCGGGTCAATTTTCTAAACCAAGAAGCTCTTCAACAGAGATTATAAATGGAAAAGAGCTTCCAAGTTATTTAGGTGACAATATTAATGGAATGAAATTCGATGAGCAGTCTCGAAAGCCTGATCCTATAAGATTATTAAAATCTTACTCACAATCTGCTGCAACATTAAATTTATTACGAGCATTTTCTCAAGGAGGGTTTGCTGATTTGAGCAAAGTACATCTATGGAATATGGACTTTGTTAACAAGAGCGCTGATAAAAAATTTAAAGAAATTCAAAATAAAGTTATGGATGCTTTAAACTTCATGCATGCCTGTGGTATTACCATTGAGCAAAATAGAAGATTAAGAACTGTAAATTTTTATACGAGTCACGAGGCTTTGCATCTTCCTTATGAGGAAGCGATGACAAGAGTGGATTCAACTACAGGCGAATACCATGATACCTCAGCACATTTTTTATGGATTGGAGATCGTACTAGGCAGATAGATGGAGCGCATGTAGAGTTTTGTAGAGGAATTAAAAATCCAATAGGAATTAAATGTGGTCCAAGTTTAGACGCAAAAGAATTAATTAAGTTAATTGAGGTTTTAAATCCAGAGGATGAAGCTGGAAGAATAACTTTAATAGCTAGATTCGGTCACGATAAAGTTGAAAAATTTTTACCAAAACTTATTCAAGCCGTAAAAAAATCAAATAAGAAAGTAATTTGGTCTTGTGACCCGATGCATGGCAATACAATTAAATCTACCACTGGATTTAAGACTAGACCATTTAAAGATATAATTTCAGAAGTTAAGAGTTTTTTTGATATTCATCAAGGGGAAGGAACCTATGCCGGCGGATTGCACATTGAAATGACTGGAAAAAACGTCACCGAATGTATTGGAGGTGCGCAGAATATTACAGATAAAGATTTATCTAGTAGATACCATACACACTGCGACCCTAGATTGAATGCAAATCAAGCGATTGAGTTAGCATTTCTTATTTCAGAGGAAATTAAGAAAAATTCTAAATATTCAATAAACTCCATTAGAAAAGCTTCTTAAAAATTATTTTTTAATAATTTTTTTGCTTCAAACTAAAAAAAAAGTAAAAATATTATGATGACAGCAGCAGATAGAATTCAATTTATTAAAAACTGGATTAAAAACTATTGCAATTCGATGGAGAAGAAACCTGATTGTTTAGTTGTAGGGGTTTCTGGTGGGATTGACTCAGCAGTTGTAAGTACCATTTCAGCAATGACGGAAATGAGAGTTAAGGCACTATCAATGCCGATAAGACAACTAAAATTTCAAGATGATTTAAGTAGGGCGCATTTAAAATGGTTAAAGAGTAAATTTTCTAATGTAGATGAGGTTATTATTAATTTAGATGAAGTTTTCAATAATTTTGAAAAGTCTTTAAAAGATTTTAATGATGAACATGCTTTTGCAAATTCACGCGCAAGATTACGAATGACAACTTTATACCAAGTAGCAGGAGCAAATAATGGAATTGTTGTTGGCACCGGAAATAAAGTTGAAGATTTTGGAGTAGGTTTTTATACAAAATATGGCGATGGTGGAGTTGATATTTCCCCAATAGCAGATTGTCTCAAAACACAAGTGTGGGAGATGGGAAAAGAGTTAAAGATATTGGAGAGTATTATTAAAGCTCCACCAACGGATGGTTTGTGGGCAGATGGAAGAACAGATGAACGTCAATTAGGAATGTCCTATGAAGATTTAGAAAAAGCTATGCTTAATCCAGAAGATAAAAATTACGAAAAATATTTGAAAATTAGAAAAAGAAATCTTCATAAAATCAATCAAATTCCAATTTGTAAATTTAAAAAAGATGAATAGTTTAAAAATTTACAATACTTTAAAAAGAGAAAAAGAAGATTTTATTCCCCTAAGCAAAGAATCAGTTGGAATGTATGTCTGTGGCCCAACCGTTTATGATGAGCCTCATATTGGCAATGCTCGACCATTAATTATTTTTGATCTTGTATATAGAATCTTAATTAAGAACTTTGGAAAAGATAAAGTTAATTATGTTAGAAACATTACTGACATTGATGACAAGATTATTCAAAGAGCAAGTGAGTTAAAAATTGATATTAATGAACTAACAAAAAATATAACTGATATTTTTTTTGATGATTGTAAATATTTGAATTGTCTAGTTCCTAATTACCAACCTAAAGCAACTGAAAATATATCAGCCATGATTAAAATGACTGAAAATTTAATTACTAAACAAATTGCATACGTAAAAAATGGTAATGTTTATTTTAATGTAAATAAATTTAAAGATTATGGAAAATTATCAAATAAAAATCCAAAAGAATTAATTTCTGGATCAAGAGTTGAAATCTCGGAATTAAAAAATAATCCTTTAGATTTTGTCTTGTGGAAACCTTCAAAAGATAAAGAACCTTCTTGGGATTCACCTTGGGGAAAAGGTAGACCAGGTTGGCATATAGAGTGTTCTGCAATGGCACAAAAGTATTTAGGTAAAGAATTTGATTTACACTGCGGTGGATTAGATCTTATTTTTCCTCATCATGAAAATGAGATAGCCCAATCAATTTGTGCAAATGACTCTAATATTCTTGCAAAATATTGGATGCACAATGGTTATTTAACTGTTAATGGAAAAAAAATGTCAAAATCTGAGGGAAATTTTGTCACTATTAATAATTTAAAAAATAATTTTAATGGGCAGATTGTTAGATTATCTGTTTTGGGCACTCACTACAGACAACCATTGGATTGGAATCTAAAAATTTTAGAAACAAACAAAAAAATATTAGAAAATTGGTATACTTTTTATTCTTCTGAAAATGAGGAAATTAATGATGAATTACTAAATATTTTATTGGATGATCTAAATACACCAAAATTTATAACAAACATTCACAGTCTTTATAACAAAGCTAAAACTGGCGATAACACAGCTAAAAAAGATTTAAATTCTGCACTAAAGTTTATTGGTTTATTTAATCAAAGTGAAGAACAATTTAATAGTTTAAGAAAAAAATCAAATCTTGATGTAGGTCAAATTGAAAATCTTATAGACCTTAGAAATCTTGCGAGAAAAAATAAAGATTTTAAAAAAGCCGATAAAATTAGACTAGATCTTGAAAATAATGGAATTTTAATAGAGGATCTTAATGATAAAACGCATTGGAAATATAAGTAATGAGTAAAGAAAAAATTTACATATTTGATACTACTTTGAGAGATGGAGCACAAACACAAGGTGTGAATTTCTCAATGAATGAAAAAAATAGAATTGCAAACGCATTATCTAAATTAGGAGTTGACTACATTGAGGCCGGATGGCCTGGGGCAAATCCATTAGATACAAATTTTTTTAATAAACCTCCAAAATTATCCAATTCAACCTTAGTTGCATTTGGAATGACCAAAAAATCCGGTAGGAGTGCTGAAAATGATCCTGGTTTATCTGCTATTATAAATTCAAATACCAAGTCCGTTTGTATCGTTGGAAAAACATGGGATTTTCACGTAGATGTAGCCTTAGGAATTTCAAAAGAAGAAAATTTAGAAAATATTGTCGACACAACGAAGCATTTTGTAAAAAATAATAGAGAATATATGTTTGATGCTGAACATTTTTTTGATGGGTACAAAAATAATCAAAAGTATGCATTAGAATGTGTCCGCTCAGCTTATGATAATGGAGCAAGATGGATTGTTTTATGTGATACAAATGGAGGAACTTTGCCATTTGAGATTGAAGAAATAGTACATGATGTTGCAAAAGTTATTCCTGGAAAAAATTTAGGTATACACACCCATAATGATACTGAAAACGCTGTAGCAAACACTCTTGCTGCTATCAGATCAGGCGCAAGACAGGTTCAAGGAACTTTAAATGGCTTAGGAGAAAGATGTGGTAACGCAAATATTGTATCGATTATTCCAACATTGTTATTTAAGAAATATTTTAGGGATAAATTTGATATTTCAGTAGAAGAAACAAAAGTTAAATATTTAACCGAATGTTCTAGATTATTAGATGAAATTTTAAATAGAAAACCTAATAATCATGCTGCTTATGTTGGGGCTTCGGCTTTTGCTCATAAAGGGGGGCTTCATGTTTCTGCTGTAGAAAAAAATCCAAAAACATACGAACATATTATTCCAGATTCTGTTGGTAATAAAAGAAATATTGTTGTTTCTGATCAGTCAGGAAGATCTAATATTTTGTCGAGATTAGAAAAGTTAAATATTAAAATTAATAAAGATGATCCTAAAGTTCAAAAATTATTAGAACAAGTCAAAGATAGAGAATTTATTGGTTATGCTTATGATGGTGCCGATGCCTCATTTGAATTATTAACTCGAAGATTATTAGGGGATATTCCCAATTATTTAAATATTAAAAAATACGAAGTAAAAGTTAGCAAAAGTACTGATAATGATCTTATAAACTCTTATGCAACAGTTGTATTAGAAGTTGATAAAAAAGAGATTACTTGTGAAGGATCAGGTAATGGACCAGTTAACGCAATTGATAATGCGATTAGATCTAACGTAAATAAAATTAGAAAATATAGCGAGTATTTAAAAGATTTGCGGTTAGTAGATTATAAAGTCAGAATTTTAAATACAGGAACCAATGCAATTACCCGTGTTTCTATTGAGAGCACAGATAATACTGGAGATGTATGGTTTACCATTGGAGTATCGCCAAATATAATTGAAGCATCTTTTAGAGCGCTGATAGATAGTATTGATTACAAGTTGTATAAAGATAAGGCCCCAGCAAACTTTTAATGTTATTTAAAAATATTCACTTTATTTTAGTTAGACCTCAACTTGGAGAAAACATAGGAGCTGCCGCAAGATCATTAAAAAATTTTAATTTTGAAAATTTAAGATTAATTTCACCACGTGATAGTTGGCCAAATAAAAGCGCAATATATACTGCAGTAGAAGCAAAAGATATTATTCATAAAGCAAAAGTTTTTTTAAATACTGATCAGGCAATTGCAGATTTAGATTGTGTTTTTGCAACAACTTCAAGAAGTAGATCAGTTAATAAAAAGATTGTAGATTTATCTAAAGCTGTAAAGATTATAAAAAAACTAAGTATATCCAATAAAAAAACTGGAATTTTTTTTGGGCCAGAAGCGTCAGGATTAAGTAATGACGATCTTATTAATGCTAATTATTTAGTTAACATTCCAACAAGCAATAAATTTAAATCATTAAATTTATCACATGCAGTGACTATTTTTGCTTTTGAATTATTTATTTCTCAAAAAAAATTTGAACCTATTGTTAAGAATTTATATAGAAGTGAAGATGCAAAAAAGAATGAAGTTAATGCTTTTTTAGATTTTATGATATCCCATTTAGATAAGGTGGGTTTTTTGAAGCCAGTTGAAAAAAAACAACAAATGATTAGAAGTGTTAAAAATATTTTTCATCGAAGCTCTCTTTCCACACAGGAAATTAGAACTTTATCAGGAGTTATCAGTTCTTTAATTAAATATAAGGGATGAGAGTAACATTGACTAAAAGAATGAGGGTTATTATAAGAGGGCACTTTAAAATATGACAAAAAGAATAAATTCTACTCATAAAGTGGACAGACGCCTAGGGGTAAATCTTTGGGGCAGACCAAAAAGTCCCTTTAATACTAGAGCCTATCGTCCAGGACAACATGGGCAGAGAAGTAAAGGCAAACCTTCGGATTACAATGTTCAATTACAAGCTAAGCAAAAATTAAAAAGTTATTATGGCAATATGAGTGAACGACAGTTTAGAAATCTTTTTAGAAAAGCTTATAAGAAAAAAGGTGACACAGGAGAAAATTTAGTTGGTCTATTAGAAAGAAGACTAGATGCTGTTATCTACAGAGCGAAATTTGCAATCACTGTTTTTGCAGCAAGACAAATGATTAATCATGGAAAAGTAAAAGTGAATGGAAAGAAAGTTAATATTTCAAGTTACTTAGTTTCTGAAAATGATGAAATAGAAATTAAAGACTCATTCAAACAATCGATTCCAATTATAGGAGCAACACAAAGTAAAGAAAGAGAAGTTCCAGAATATATTATTGCTGATCACAAAAAAATGACTGCAAAATTTAATAAAGTTCCAAAATATGATCAGATCCCTTATCCTGTACAAATGGAACCTAAACTAGTTGTGGAATACTATTCTAGATAATACTTAATTTTAGAATTTTTTGTAATTCACCTTTTTCGTACATTTCTTTTGCAATATCGCAGCCACCAATAAATTCTCCTTTAATGTATAGTTGAGGAACAGTCGGCCAATTACTAAAATCTTTAATTCCTTGTCTTATTTCAGGGTCAGCTAAAACGTCAATACCGCTAAATTTTACATTAAGTTTTTTTAAAATATTACTAACGGTCATTGAAAATCCACATTGTGGCATCTCAGGTGTACCTTTCATGAATAAAACTACATTATTATTATTTATAATATCTTTTATTTTTTCATTTACGTTTGTCATATTATTTTTCTTCTGTTGTTAAAGCCAATGCATGTAATTCATTACCCATTTTACCTTTTAAAGATGCATATACCATTTGATGCTGCTGAACTCTAGTCTTTCCTTTAAATTGTGAAGATCTAATTTTAGCAGCATAATGATTATCATCACCAGCTAGATCATTGATTTCAATATCAGCATCTGGAAAACCTTCTTTTAATAATTTATGAATTTCTTCTTGTTTAATAGCCATAATTAATTTTTATTATAATTTTTAAACCAACTTTCATTTTTTGTCTTTAACTCTTTAACACTAATTTTGAAATTATTTTCTATTTCAAATATTTCACTTTGGGTTTCGCCAATAATATCTATTTTAATACTTTTATTTTTTGCAATTTTTTTTACTTTTTCAAAGTTTTTTCTATTAATCTCTATTAAATACCTAGCCTGATCTTCTGAAAATAAATATTTAATCTTTTCATTATTAGATCCTGAAACTTTAATCTTTGCACCAATATTAGAGGCCATACACATTTCAGCTAATGTGACGATAATTCCACCGTGAGAAATATCATGAACTGAAGTTACTAATTTGCTTTTGATTAAGTTACTAACAAAAAAACCATTCTTCTTCTCTTCTTTTAAATTAATTTGAGGAGGAGGGCCTTTTTTATCTCCAATAACATCATAAATTAATGCGCTTTGGCTTAAGTGACCTGACGTTTCGCCTATAACTGCAATAATATTGTCAGTGTTTTTAAAATTAAAAGTCATCATATTATTTATATTTTTTAAAAGACCAACTCCGCCAATTGTTGGAGTTGGGTAAATAGCAATACCATTTGTTTCATTATATAAAGACACATTCCCAGATATCACTGGATAATTTAAAGCTTCACAGGCCTCTTTCATTCCATTGATACTATCTACAAACTGACCCATAATTTCTTTTTTTTCAGGATTTCCAAAATTTAAACAATTAGTAATAGCAATGGGCTGAGCGCCAACCGAAATTAAATTTCTCCAAGTTTCACATACAGCCTGCATAGCTCCAGATTTTGGATGGGCTTTACAATATCTTGGAATACAATCAACTGTAGCAGCTATACCCTTATTTTTTCCATGATATCTAACTACAGCAGAGTCACCACCTGGTTTTTGGATTGTATCTGCCATTACCATATGATCGTACTGTTCCCATACCCATGATTTTTTTGAGTAATTGTGATGGGATAAAATTTTAATTAATGAATCTTTAATATCCAATTTCTCAATATCTGAGTCATGATTAATTATTTTTGGATAATTGTAAGTTATGTAATCTCTTTTATATTTAGGCGCATTGTCTCCTAATGAATGTATTGGAATACTACATACATTCTTTTTATTAAATTCAAGTTCAAGTTTTTTTGAATTTGTTAATTTTCCTATAATTGCAAAATCTAATCCCCATTTTTCAAATATTTTTTGAGCTTCTTTTTCTTTTCCTTTTTTTAAAACCATTAACATTCTTTCCTGACTTTCAGAAAGCATAATTTCATAGGGCGTCATATTATTTTCTCTACAAGGGATTAAATTTAAATTAATTTTAATTCCAAGGTCACCCTTTGATGCCATTTCTATAGAAGAAGAAGTAAGGCCTGCCGCACCCATATCTTGTATGGAAACTATAGATTTTTTTTGCATTAACTCTAAACAAGCTTCTAAAAGCAATTTTTCAGTAAATGGGTCTCCAACTTGTACAGTTGGTTTTTTTGACTCTGAGTCTTCATCAAATTCTGCAGATGCCATTGTTGCACCATGGATTCCATCTCTACCTGTTTTTGATCCTACATAAACAACAGGATTACCAATACCGCTTGCAATTGAATAAAAAACTTTATTTTTTTTAGCAATGCCAATGTTCATAGCATTAACTAATATATTACCGTTGTAACATTCATCAAATTCAGTCTCACCCCCCACAGTTGGAACACCAATACAATTTCCATATCCGCCAATACCAGAAACTACTCCGTTTAATAAATATTTTGTTTTTTCATGATTAGGTGAGCCAAATCTTATAGAATTTAAATTAGCAACAGGTCTTGCGCCCATTGTAAAAACATCTCTTAATATTCCACCAACTCCAGTTGCTGCCCCTTGATAAGGCTCGATATAAGAAGGGTGGTTGTGACTTTCAATTTTAAAAATTACAACATCACCATCACCAAAATCAACAACTCCTGCATTTTCTCCAGGTCCTTGAATTACATATTTGTTTTTTGTTGGCAAAGTTTGTAGCCAAATTCTTGAGGATTTATAAGAACAGTGCTCATTCCACATGGCTGAAAAAATTCCAAGCTCTACTAAATTTGGATTTCTTCCTATTAATTTAATAATTTTATTATATTCTTCGGCAGTTAGACCATGTTTTATAGCGAGTTCTTGATCAACTTTTTGCATAATTATTTTAAAGATTTGAAAATGATCGAACCATCCATACCACCTAATAATTTATCAGATGCTCTTTCTGGATGAGGCATAAGACCAAATACATTTCCTTTTTTATTTATAATTCCTGCGATATTTTTTATTGAACCATTAGGATTGCATTGTTCTGTAATGTTCCCTGCGCTGTCACAATACTGAAGTACAATTTGATTATTATCCTCTAGTTCATTAATCAAATCTTTATTTGCAAAATAATTTCCTTCGTTATGAGCGATAGGAATTTCAAGAACAGTATTTCTATTGGTTTTAGATGTAAAACTTGTTTTATTATTAGTTACTTTTACAGTTATATTTTTACATATAAATTTAAGATTAATATTTCTTATTAAAACACCAGGCAAAAGTTGAGATTCAACAAGAACTTGGAAACCATTGCAGATACCCATTACCAAACCACCTTTTTTGGAGTGAGTTATAACTTCTTTCATAATTCTTGATTTAGATGCGATACTTCCACATCTCAAATAATCTCCATATGAAAAACCACCTGGAAGGACAACAAGATCAGATTTTGGGAGTTTGGCATCTGCATGCCATATCATTGAAGTTTTTATACCAAATTTTTCAAGAGAAATTTTTATATCACGATCGCAATTAGAACCAGGAAAAACAATTACACTGGCTTTCATTCTTTAATAGTTCTTACTGAATAGTCCTCAATCGTCAGATTTGCTAAAAGTTTTTCACACATTTCTTTAGCTTTAGAAAGAGCAACTTTTTCATCTTTTTCTTTTACAATTATTTCAAAAGTTTTTCCTTGCCTTAAACTTTCAATATTTTTAAAGCCCATATTTGATAATGAACTTTTTATTGCAGAACCTTGAGGATCTAAAACATCCTTTTTTAATGTGACAATAACCTGTAGTTTCAAACTTTTATTTTTTTTTTAATGCGGTTAAATTTTTTGAGACACCTGTTTTAATTTCTTTAATATTTGAACCTTCTGGCATGATTCCAAGTCTACGGGCAACTTCTTGATAAGCTTCGACTAACCCGCCAAGATCTCTTCTGAATCTATCTTTATCTAATTTTCTTTCATCTTTTACATCCCATAATCTGCATGTGTCTGGACTAATCTCATCAGCTAAAAAAATTTCAACTTCATCACCATTCCATTGTCTTCCAAATTCTAATTTGAAATCAACAAGCTTAATTCCAATTCCTCTAAATAAACCCACTAGAAAATCATTTATTCTTAAGGCCTGTTCAGAGATGTGCATTAATTCACTTTGAGTTGCCCAATTTAATGCAAGAATGTGCTCCTCATTAACTAATGGATCTCCAAGCTCATCATTTTTATAATAAAATTCTAAAATAGGTTTACTAAGATCTGTTCCTTCACTAATTCCAAGTCTATTTGAAAAAGTTCCAGCTGCTATATTTCTAATAACAACTTCAATAGGAATGATTTCTAAAGATTTAATGAGCTGTTCGCGCATATTTAATCTTTTAATAAAATGCGTTTTAATTCCTATTTGATTTAATTGGGATAATAAAAATTCTGAAATTCTATTATTTAAAACACCTTTGCCATCAATAATCGCTTTCTTTTTATTATTAAAGGCTGTGGCATCGTCTTTGAAATATTGAATCAAAGTTCCTTTTTCAGGACCTTCGTACAATATTTTAGCTTTTCCCTCGTAAATTTGTTTTCCTTTAGCCATCAGCTTTTAAATACTCTTCCGTAGATAGTATTAATGTATCTTAAATGGGAATTCATGTTGAATAGTTTTTTAAGATCTTCTGTGGATAATTTAGATTTAATTTGTTTATCATTATTTAAATTATCAAAGAAACTTTCATTTGCCGACCATGTTTTCATAGCATTTTTTTGAACAACTTTATAAGCAAGTTCTCTAGTCATTCCTTTTTGGGTTAGTTTTAGCAAAACACTCTGAGAAAAAATAAGTCCATTAAATTTTTCTAAATTTTTTTGCATATTTTTTGGGTAAACAATTAAATTTTTAATTATTCTACTCAGTCTTGTTAAAACAAAATCTAATGTAACTGTTGCGTCAGGCCCTATGTTTCTTTCAACACTTGAATGGCTAATATCTCTCTCATGCCACAAAACTACATTTTCCAATGCAGGATAAGCGTAACTTCTAATTAGCCTTGCAAGTCCTGTAATATTTTCAGATAAAACTGGATTTCTTTTATGTGGCATAGCTGATGAGCCCTTCTGTCCAGCTGAAAAAAACTCCTCAACTTCTAAAACTTCAGTTCTTTGAAGGTGTCTTATTTCAGTGGCTAATCTTTCAGCCGAAGATGCTATTATTGCAAGAACGCTAAAAAAATAAGCATGGCGATCTCTTGGAATAACTTGAGTTGAAATGGGTTCAATTTTAAATTTTAATTTTTTTGCAACATACTGTTCAATTCCTGGATTGATGTGAGCAAAAGTTCCAACAGCTCCAGAAATTGCGCATGTTGAAATTTCATTGATAGCCTGTTCCATTCTTTTTTTGTTTCTTTTAAACTCAGCATAATATGTAAGCAGTTTTAATCCAAAAGTAACAGGCTCAGCATGAATTCCATGACTCCTACCAACACAAACTGTTTTTTTATATTTTATAGATTTAGTTTTTAAAATTTTTAAAAGATCCTCCAAGTCTTTTAAAATAATTTTTCCAGATTGATGGAGTTGAATATTAAAACAAGTATCTAGTACATCAGAGGAAGTCATGCCCTGATGTAGAAATTTTGCTTTTTGTCCTACTTTTTCTGTAATCGAAGTGAGAAAAGCAATAACATCGTGTTTTACTCTTTTTTCTATTTGATCAATTCTATCAGGATTAATTTTAGCTTTTTTTCTTATTTCTTTTGCAATGCCTTTTGGAATAATTTTAAATTTTTCCATTGCTTCAGCCGCATATATTTCAATGTCTAACCAAATTTTATATTTATTTTCAGGTTGCCAGATTTTAGTAATTTGTTCGCGAGAATATCTCTGGATCATTTAGATACGTTATAATTGATTAGCACTATTATATTATAAAGTAAAAATTTCGTATCCATTATCAATTATACCAACTGTGTGTTCAAATTGTGCTGATAAAGATTTATCTTTTGTAACTGCTGTCCACCCATCAGATAAAACTTTTGTATGATATTCCCCTAAATTGATCATAGGTTCGATTGTAAAAACCATACCTTTTTTTATTGTTAATCCTTCTCCTTTTTTTCCATAATGTAAAATATTGGGTTCTTCATGAAAAGTTTTGCCAACTCCATGTCCGCAAAAATCTCTTACAACAGAGCAATTGTTAGATTCGGCAAAGGATTGAATCGCAAAACCAATGTCACCTAAAGTAATGCCTGGTTTTAAAATTTTAATACCCTCCATCATACTTTCGTAGGTTAGTTGTATTAATTTTTTAGCCTCTATAGAAACATTTCCAACAGAAAATGTTTTACTAGTATCGCCATAGTAGCCATTTAAAATTGATGTAATATCAATATTAATAATATCTCCTTCTTTTAAAGTTTGGTCACTTGGAATTCCATGGCAAACAACGTGATTAATAGAGGTGCAAATAGATTTTGTATAACCTCTATAAAACAAAGGAGCAGAGAAAGCTCCATGGTCGTTTAGAAATTTATTTGCAACCTCATCTATAAAATTAGTTTTTACTCCAGGTTTAATGAGTTTTTCAATATATTCTAATGTCCTTGCAGCAAGGCTACCTGCTTTTTTTAAACCCTTAAAATCATCCTCGCTATATATTTTGATAGATGAAGTTTCTTCTGTTTTAGTTTTCATTCAAATTTTATCTCAATTTTTTTTTTAAGGTTTATTTCTTTGTTCGATACTTTACTTGAATAACATAAAAAATTAACACCTTTTTTTTTGGCTTCTATAAAATTTTCATAGTATTTTTTATCAATGTCTTTAGATATCTTAAAAGAATTACAGTCTTCTCTTTGTATTAGAAAAATCAAAAAAGCCTGATACCCTTTTTTTTTAGCACTGATTAGCTCTAGCAGATGTTTTTGCCCTCTTGCGGTTGGAGCATCTGGAAACTCAGCAAAATCTTTGTTTCTTTTTAAAGTGACGTTTTTGACCTCTACAAATGCTTGATCTTTTTTATTTGAAATAAAAAAATCAAATCTAGTAGCATCATTAAATTTTACTTCTCTTTTAATTTCATTAAATTTTTCAAGTTCTTTTATTTTTTTATCTATTAAGGCTTCCTCTACTATTTTATTTGTTAAATGAGTATTAATGCCAATCATTTGATTGTTATGTTCTAATATCTCTAATGTGTATTTCAATTTTCTTTCTTTATTTTTTGATTGGGAAATCCAGGCCACTTCACCTTCGTTCAATAGTCCCAGCATAGATCCAGAATTAGGACAATGTGCGGTTAGAATCTGATTATTTAAACTCACATCAACAAAAAATCTTTTGTATCTCTTTATGAATTTTGTTTTAATTAAAGAGGTGTCAAATTTCATTTTAAAGTATTATTATCATTTAGATGTCTATGCGTAATGAAAAAAGAAGATTTTTTGCTGCAATTTTAATTATAGGAGATGAAATCTTATCTGGCAGAACTCAAGACGCTAATACATCCTTTTTAGCAAAATGGTTAAATGAAAGAGGTATACAATTAAAAGAGGTCAGAATTATTCCAGATCAATTAAGAACTATAATAAATAACGTCAATATATTAAGAAAAAAATATGATTATGTTTTTACCACAGGTGGAATTGGACCTACACACGACGATATTACTGCCTTAGCAATCTCAAAAGTTTTTAAAAAAAGATATGAGTACAATAAAGAGGCGCTTAAAATTTTAGAAACTCATTACAAAAATTCCTATTTGAATGATGCAAGAAAAAAAATGGCAAAAATGCCAAGGGGGGCAGGATTAATTTATAATCCTTCCAGTTCAGCACCAGGTTTTTATCTAAAAAATGTTTTTGTATTACCAGGAGTTCCGGTGATTTTGCAATCGATGATGCATTCAATAGAACAGTTAATTAAAGGGGGGCAAAAAGTTTTTAGTGAAACTGTTACTGGAAAAATGCCCGAGAGTAAAATTGGTGAGCAATTTGGAAAGTTGCAAAAAAAATTTAAAGATTTAAGTCTCGGCAGTTATCCATTCTTTCAAGCAGGCAAGATTGGTGTCGCTTTGGTCATAAGGGGTTATTCAAAAAAAAGGATTTTACAATGTAAAAAAGTTTTACAAAACTTAGTTAATAAAATTGAAAAATTTTAATGGATAAAGATAAAGAATTATCCAAATTAAAAAAAAAAATATTAAAACTTAATAAGAATTTTCCAAAAAAAAATTTGGTATTTGCAGACGGCAATAAAAATTCACAGGTAATGATAATAGGAGAGGCTCCCGGAAAAACAGAGGATAAATTAAAAAAACCTTTTGTCGGAAGAGCAGGTAAACTTTTAGATGAGCTTCTTAACCGTATTCATCTTGATCGTACAAAGGTTTATATTACAAATGTTGTAAATTATAGACCCGATAAGAATAGAAAACCCACACCCGAGGAAATAAATGAATTTAAAAGATTATTGTTAAAACACATAGAGATTATAAGTCCTAAATGCATTTTATTACTTGGAGCGACAGCAGCAGCAGCAGTCCTAAATCACATTGGTCCGTTAAGTGAAGTAAGAGGTAAGTGGAAAAATATAAAAATTATTAATTCTTATTTTGATATTTTAACTACTTTTCATCCTGCATTTTTATTAAGACAGCCTGCTCGAAAAAAATCTACATTGGAAGATTTATATGAGTTTAAAAGAAAATTAAGTAGTTAAGTTATTTATTTCTACTTAACAACCCCATGTAATTTCATTATAAGCATTACAACACTAAAGCCCTCGTGGTGGAATTGGTAGACACAAAGGACTTAAAATCCTTGCCCTTTTTGGGAGTGCCGGTTCAAGTCCGGCCGAGGGCACCACAATTATGCGAATATTTTTTATTCTTCTTTTTCTAGTATCATGTTCTAAGGATGTAAAAGTCCCATTTGTAAACAAAGATCTTACAAAGACAGTAAATGTTATTATCGAAAATGAATTTGATATTATCTATACTTTAATAAAATCTATTTCACAAAAAAATGACGTTTGCAAAATGTCTCTAGAGATTAAAAATATTTCTAAAGAAGAAAAAAGAAATTCATTTTCAATCGAAGCTTTCTCTTTTGCCGATAAAAAATTTGAAGCTTTTGTTGTTGAAAAAAAATCAAAACCTAACGAAATTGTTAACACTACAGTTGATTTTAACGGTATTAATTGCGGAGATTTAAGAAAAATTAATTTTTATAAATAATTTATAAGTCTAAGTTTTTTGCTTTAGGAGCATTTTCCTCTATAAATTTTAGTCTTAGATCTGCATTTTTTCCCATAATGTTCGATATTAATTTATTTGTTTTTTTATAATCGCTTGTAGGAACCATAACTCTAATTAGGGATCGAGTATTAATGTCCATTGTAGTCTCTTTCAATTGTTGAGCCATCATTTCGCCCAATCCTTTAAATCTACTTATTTCTATTTTAGATCCTTTTTTTAGATTTTTTAATAATTTATCTTTTTCAATATCATTACGTACATAATAAATTTGATTAGATATATTAAGTTTATAAAGGGGTGGTACAGCAAGATACAAATGTCCATTTTTAATTAAATTCGGCATTTCGCAGAAAAAGAAAGTTAAAAGTAAACTTGCTATATGGTCACCATCAACATCAGCATCAGTCATAATAATTACTTTTTCGTATCTTAAATCTTTATCAACGTACTTTTCTCTCCTTTGACATCCTAGCGCTTGAAGTAGATTTGATATTTCAGTATTCGCTAATATCTTCGCTGTATTAGAATTTTTTACATTCAATATTTTTCCTCTTAAAGGTAGAATTGCTTGAAAATTTCTATCACGAGCTTGTTTTGCTGAGCCTCCAGCAGAATCTCCCTCAACTATAAATAATTCAGTTCCTTCCACTTTTGAACTTGTGCAGTCCGCAAGTTTTCCCGGCAAACGTATTTTTCTTGTTGCACTTTGTCTTCCAACGTCAAGATTTTGATCTAATAAATTTTTTTCTCTTATTTTCCCTTCAATAAAAGAGAGAATTGAATTTGATGCTTTTGGATGTTGATTAAACCATTCCTCGACAGATTTTGCTATGGAGACATCGCAATATTTTTGAATATAAGAAGAGGATAGTCTAGATTTAGTTTGTCCTTCAAATTCTGGATTATTAATAAAAACAGATAGAATGTAACTTGCATTTGATAGTATTTCGTCGGCCGTAGCACTGGCCACCAGTTTATTATTTTTAAATTTTGCAATTTTTCTTATAGATTTTGCTACTCCAGTTCTAAAACCTTGTTCATGTGTTCCTCCATTAGTAGTTAATACTGAGTTACAAAATGAAATTTTAAATTCTGATATTTCATTATGCCATTGAATTGCAAATTCAAACTTTCCCTTATCATCATCAAAATTGTTTTTATGATGACATATTTTATCATTAATTTTTGTAAAGTTTTTAGTTTCACTATCTAAATACTCATTAATACCATCTGGAAAAAAAAGTTTTGCGCTATTGGGGGTGTCGTCTTTTCTATTTATTAAAGTTCTATCGCATTCCCAATGTATTGTAATACCTTTAACTAAATAGGCCTTACTTTTGCAAAGATTATATAATTTATTTGGAACGAAATTTAGATCTTTTCCAAAAATTTCCTTATCAGGAATAAATGTAACTTGGGTTCCATTTTTAATTTTAGATTTTCCTTTTTTAGATAATTTATTTAAAGGTTTTCCTTTGGAATAATTCTGCTCAAATATAGTGGAGTTTTTAAAGACCTCTATTTTTAGTTTTTCAGATAATGCATTTACAACAGAAAGACCCACTCCATGCAAACCAGCTGAGGTAGAGTAGGTTCCTTCTTTAAATTTTCCACCGGAATGTAACGTTGTCATTACTATTTCAAGTGCGGTTTTATTTTTCTTTGGATGTTTATCCAATGGGATTCCTCTACCATCGTCTGTAACTGTTAACGATTTATCTTTATTTAATTTTACATGGATATTTTTTGCATATCCTGCCGTAACTTCATCCATAGAGTTATCAATAATTTCGGTCGCAAGGTGATGAAAGGCAGTCTCATCTGTACCACCTATGTACATCCCTGGTCTTTTTCTAACAGGTTCTAAACCTTCTAGAATTTCAATATCTTTTGCAGAATAATTACTATTTTTTACCACACGCCAAGCATTAGATTAATTTTTGAAAAAATACAGACGTAAATTTATTTTAAGCAAAAAAAACCCCGTATTTTTAGGTACGGGGTTTTTAATTTTAAAAAATTATAATTAACAGCTGTAATACATTTGATATTCAACTGGGTGAGGAGTGTGCTCCATATTGTACACTTCAGTCATCTTTAATTCGATGTAGGCATCAATTTGATCATCAGTGAATACTCCACCAGAAGTTAAAAAAGCTCTATCTTTATCTAAGTTCTCTAAAGCTTCTCTTAATGAACCGCAAACTTGAGGAACACCTTTAAGTTCTTCTGCTGATAAGGTATATAAGTCTTTATCAAATGGTTTTCCTGGATCAATTTTATTTTTAATTCCATCAATTCCAGCCATTAACATAGAAGCAAAAGTTAGATATGGATTTCCAGCAGCGTCTGGGAATCTTACCTCAACTCTTTTTCCTTTTGGACTAGAACTAAAAGGTATCCTGCAGCTAGCAGATCTATTTCTTGCAGAGTAAGCAAGAATTACTGGAGCTTCAAATCCAGGAATTAATCTTTTGTAACTGTTAGTAGTTGAATTAGTAAAAGCATTTAGAGCTTTTGCATGTTTAATAATTCCGCCTATATAATAAAGACACTCTTGTGAAAGTCCTGCATATTTATCTCCAGCAAAAAGTGGTTTACCAGCTTTCCAAATAGATTGGTGACAATGCATACCTGATCCATTGTCTCCTTTGATTGGTTTTGCCATAAAGGTTGCAGTTTTTCCAAATGAGTGAGCAACCATCTGCACCGCATATTTGTAAATCTGCATATTATCTGCATTACGTACCATTGTATCAAACATCGTACCTAATTCATGTTGAGATGGGGCAACTTCATGATGATGTTTCTCAACTTTAACGCCCATATCTTTCATTGCTTTTAAAGCTTCTGCTCTTAAGTCCTGGCAACTATCAACTGGAGGTACAGGAAAATAACCACCTTTGACAACTGGTCTATGACCCATGTTCCCATTTGGATATTCTTTATCGCCGTTATAAGGACCTTCGTTACTGTCCACCTGAAATGAAACTTTCTGCATAGTGTTCGATATTTTAACATCATCAAATATAAAAAACTCAGGCTCTGGCCCAAAATAAATAGTGTCACCAATTCCAGTTGTTTTTAAATATGCTTCAGCTTTTTTTGCTATGGATCTAGGGTCTCTCTCGTAGAAATCTTTTTTTATAGGGTCCATTACATCGCAGAAAATAACAAGAGTATTATGTGAGGTAAAAGGATCAACAAATGTTCTTGATAAATCTGGTTTTAAGATCATGTCAGACTCATTAATTGCTTTCCAGCCTGCAATTGATGAACCATCAAAAAAAGTTCCATCGTTTAAAAAATCTTCATCAATTGTTGTTAAGTCCTGAGTCATATGCTGAAGCTTTCCTCTAGGGTCTGTAAATCTTAAATCTACAAACTCTATTTCCTTTTCTTTAATTAATTTTAGTATGTCTGATGCGGCGCTCATTAATTTCTCCCTTTATTAAATATTAATCTTATTTTTAATTTTTATTGTAGATGTACTATAATTATAAGCAATAAATTCCATTGTTTTTTAGTTATGTCAGGTATGCATAATAGTGTTAGTAAAAATTAAACTGTAGATTGTTTTTTATAAATGATTTTAAACTCGATAGAAATTAAAGCTGTTGAGAAAGAAGAATTTAAACTTAGAAAAAATTCATTCTCTTTAATGCAATCAGCGGGAGAAAGATGCTCAGATTATATATCATCAAAGATTTCAAAAAATGATGAAATATTAGTCATTTGTGGTCCAGGTAATAATGGAGGTGATGGATTTATAATTGGTAATTGTCTTATTAATAAAGGTTATAAAGTTAAGATTTTTCTAATATTACCAATAAAGAATAAAAAAAAAGATAACTATAAAGCTTTCAATAAACTTAATTGTGAAGTTTTTTGTTTAAAAGATTTACATAAGGAACTTAAAAGAAAAACAAGACCTATTATTATCGACTGCATCTTTGGAGTTGGTTTAAATAGAAAGTTAAATTCTAATATTATAAATACAATAAAAGCGATTAATAAAAAGAAGACCATTGTATTTTCAATAGATATTCCAACAGGAATTAATAGTGATAATGGAAAAGTTATGGGAGAAGCTATTAAGGCTAACTTTACTTTAGCTCTTCATTGTAAAAAATTGGGGCATATACTTTTTCCTGGCACTTATTTTTCTGGCCTAATAAAGATTTTAAATATTGGAATTAAAAAATCTTTAAATAAATTTGTTAATAATAAAATTCAGGAAAATAATCCAAGTTTATGGATTAACAAAAAATTTCCCTGGAAGAAATATAACTCGCACAAGTATTCTAGGGGAAGAGCGTATGTTTATGGATCATTAAAAAATTATATAGGAGCATCTTTATTGTCATCAAGTGCAGCAATTCGTTGTGGAGTAGGATCTGTTACAGTAATTGCTAATAAAGACACTATAGATAAGTATAATCAAAAATTTTTTTCATTATTGAAGATTGAAATTAACTCCATAGATGAACTTAAATTTTTTTTAAAAAAGAATATAATTACCTCATTACTTATAGGACCAGGTGCTGGTGTTAATCAAAAAACTATTGAAAATACTAAGCTAATATCTAAGTTTGTTAATAATATGGTTATAGATGCAGATGCACTAACCTCATTCTCAAAAAACCCTAAACAATTATTTTTAATTTTGGATAAAAATAAAATTATTACACCTCACGAAGGAGAATTTAATAGAATTTTTCCAGACTTTAAAAATATTAACAATAAAATTGAAAAAACATTAAAAGCCTCAAAAAAAGCAAATTGTGTTTTGGTATTAAAAGGCCCAGATACAATTATAGCTTCCCCAGATGGAAAGGTTTGCGTAAATACTGTTTCAACTGAGGAATTAGCAGTGATTGGCACCGGAGATGTATTGAGTGGAATAATTGTAAGTTTAATAGGAAAAAATAAAATGTCAGCATTTAATGGAGCTTGCGCTGGGGTTTGGTTGCATTCTTATGCAGCAAAATTTTCTAAAAAAGGATTAATAGCTGAAGATATTATTAAAAATTTGCCCAAAGCATTAGAGTATCTAGATAAAAAGTATAATTAATCTTATTTTATTTTTGAGGGTACAACCTTATTATTTTCATATTTTGGTGGGATATATTTTAGACCAGTGGGTTCTGCGCTTGTAAACCTCAAATACACTAAAGAACAAATTAACAATAAAAGGCTTATAAATGATAAAGTAATTATTGGAAATTTTTTATTAATCTTTTTAGTAAAACGAACAAGTAAATAATAAATCACAAAGGGAAGAATAATTGCGCTGATAATTATTATGTAGCGTATCATTTTAGTTCCTTTCTTGCCTCTAAAAGCCAGAGTTTAATTTCCTTCATATTTAATAAAGTTTTAAGATATCTTTCTAATAATTTAGATAATTTTACATTATAAATTTTAAATCTAAACATTACAGGTGCATACATAGCGTCTACAATAGAAAATTTTTTAAACATAAATGGTCCTTTAGATTTTTTTAAACAATTTTCAATTATATTCTTTGCTCTAGTTATTTCAGCTAAAGTTTCTCTATTTTTTTTGAATTTAAGATTTTTTTTAAGAAAATTCATACTTAAGTTTTTTCTTAAATTAGCAAAACCACTATGCATTTCTGAAGAAAGGTTTCTTGCCAATATTTTATCATGGTTATTTTTTGGCCATAAATTTTTATTTTTAAATTTTTCTGCTAAAAATTCACAAATTGACAAAGAGTCCCATATTTTTATCTTCCCGTAAATTAAACAAGGAACCTTTCCTGAAGGTGAAATTCTTAATATTTTTTTTTTAGTATCTTTATTTCTTAGCTTAATTTTAAGTTCATCAAATGGAATATTAAAATATTTTAACACTAACCACGGTCTTAATGACCATGTAGAATAAATTTTGTCACCTATAGCAAGTTTAAATTTCATAATTAAATGTGCTTTTTATATAAGCAAATCGTATTATTTTAAAACTCATATTTTATAATTAAATCCTAGAAAGCATTAGATAATATAGCTATATTCGCCATTCGAAATTTAATTAATAATAAAGCGGGAGTGGTGGAACGGTAGACACGCCAGTCTTAGGAACTGGTATCGAAAGATGTGAAGGTTCAAGTCCTTTCTCCCGCACCATGAAGAATATGAAAGTAACAGTATCGGAAACTAAAGGTTTAAAGACCAATCTTAATGTTTTAGTAAAAAAACAAGAGATTGATAAAAAAATTGAAGAGAGAGTTATTGAACTACAGAAAACTATAAACATTAAAGGTTTTCGACCAGGAAAAGCTCCGGTAGATCTATTAAAAAAACAATTTGCCCAAGCGTTGTATGGAGAAGTTTTGGAAAAAATTTTGCAAGATAATACTTATCAAGCTTTATCTGAAAATAAAATTAAGCCTGCTAGCCAACCTAAAATTGAGATCAAATCCTCTGGCGAAGATAAAGATTTAGAGTACACAATTTCTGTAGAAAAAACTCCAGATATCAAAAAAATTGAATTAGAAAAAATAAATCTTACTGATTATAAATTAAAAATAGAAAAAAAAGATTTAGACGAAAGAATAAATTTATTAGCAGAGGGACAAAAAAAATATGTTAATAAAAAAGAAGGCGAAAGTTCAGTTAAAGGTGATCTAGTAGTTTTTGATTTTGAAGCAAGTGTTGATGGAAAATCTTTTGAGGGAAATAAAGGGGAAAAAGTTCAAATTATTTTAGGAAAAGAACTTTTTATTAAGGGTTTTGATGAGAAATTATTACAATGTAAACCGGGAGATAAAAAAGATGTTAAAATTAATTTACCAGAAAATTATCCAAATAAACAACTAGCGAGTAAGACCGCACTATTCAATTGTAAAATTTTAGAAGTTAAAAAATCACAGCCTGTAGCAATCGATGATCAATTTGCAAAAAATTTGGGTGCAAAAGATTTAAATGATTTGAAAGTTTTATTAGAAAAACAATTATCTAAAGAACAATCTTCAATTACAGAAACAATTATTAGAAAAGAAATTTTAGATTATCTAGATAAAAATTGTAAGTTTGATTTACCAGAAGATTTAGTAAAAAATGAGCAAGAAATTGTTAAACATAGTTTTATTCACGAAAAAGCTCATAAGAATGAACCCCATGACGATCATAAACATGGGCACGACCATTCAGATATAAAACTAACTAAAGAAGAAGAGGATGATATTTTAGATATTTCTAAACGAAGAGTTAAACTTGCTTTAGTATTAAATCAAATCGGGGAAGATTTTAAAATTCAAGTCACTACACAAGAGTTGCAACAAGAATTGCAAAAACAAATGAGTATGTATCCTGGGCAGGAAAAACAAATAAGAGATTATTATCAAAAAAATCCTTCTGAAATTACAAGACTTAGAGGTCCTATTTATGAAGATAAAATTGTTGAGCTTGTTAAGTCTAAGGCTAAGGTTACGTTAAAAGAGGTAAATAAAAAAGAGTTAGAGGAACTTGTAAAAGATTTATCATCTAATCTTAAGTCTAAATCAGCAACAAAGTCAGCAACGAGTGGTGATGACAAATCAAAAAAATATACAAAATCAGAGAATAAATCAAAATCCTCAAAAAAGATTAGTAAAAAATAAGTAAAGCTTGTAGAATCTGATTCTCTATGAACGATCAGATTGATATCCAAATGAATACTCTTATTCCAATGGTGGTTGAACAAACCAGCAGAGGAGAAAGAGCTTATGATATATATTCTAGGCTATTAAAAGAGAGAATTATTTTTTTAGTGGGACCAGTAAACTCTCATGTTGCAAGTTTAGTTTGTGCTCAATTACTTTTTTTAGAGTCCGAGAATCCAAAAAAAGAAATTTTTTTATATATAAACAGTCCTGGAGGTATTGTTACTGATGGACTTGGAATTTATGATACCATGCAATATGTTAAATCACCTGTTTCAACAATTTGCATTGGACAAGCAGCTTCCATGGGTTCGTTCTTGTTAGCAGCGGGTGAGAAGGGTCACAGATTTTCTTTACCTAATGCACGTATAATGGTTCACCAACCTTCAGCAGGTTTTCAAGGACAAGCAACAGATATCCAGATTCATGCTAATGAAATTTCTTATGTTAAAAAACGACTTAATGAAATTTACTCAAAGCATACCGGCAAAGATGTAAAATCAATTCAAGAAGCTTTAGAGAGAGATAAATTTATGAGTCCGGAAGAAGCTAAAGACTTTGGGATAATTGACAAAGTTGTAGAGAAAAAAACTGATTAGTTCGTTTTTATATATAATTTACACACAATATATCGATTAGATTCAACTTAGACTTGCTTTTAGTGACAAGTCATTGTTTTATAAAGTCTTACTGATTCGATCATTTTAAACATGGCCAAAGATAATAAAAATACTCTTTATTGCTCTTTCTGCGGAAAAAGTCAGCACGAAGTTAGAAAACTTATAGCCGGTCCTACAGTTTTTATATGTGATGAGTGTGTCGAACTTTGTATGGATATCATCAAAGAAGAGAACAAAAGTAATTTTGTTAAAGATGATGCTGGGGTTCCAACGCCAAAAGAAATTTGTAAAGTTTTGGATGAGTATGTAATTGGTCAAGATAAAGCAAAAAAAGTTTTATCTGTTGCAGTTCACAATCACTACAAAAGATTAAATCAAGACTCTAAAAGTAGCAAAGATGTCGAAATTTCAAAGTCTAACGTTTTGCTTATAGGTCCGACAGGTTGTGGAAAAACTTTATTAGCACAAACTCTTGCAAAAATTCTAGATGTTCCATTTACTATGGCTGATGCTACTACATTGACCGAGGCAGGCTATGTTGGAGAAGATGTTGAGAACATTATTCTAAAATTATTACAAGCCGCTGATTATAATGTTGAAAAAGCGCAAAGAGGAATTGTTTATATTGATGAAGTTGATAAAATTAGCAGAAAAACAGAAAACCCCTCTATTACAAGAGACGTTTCTGGAGAAGGAGTTCAGCAAGCTCTTTTAAAAATTATGGAAGGAACAGTCGCAAGCGTTCCACCACAAGGGGGAAGAAAGCATCCTCAACAAGAATTTTTACAAGTTAATACAACTAATATTCTATTTATTTGTGGAGGAGCATTTGGTGGATTGGAAAAAATTGTATCATTAAGAAGCAAAGGGACTGCTATGGGCTTTGGTGCAACAATCAGAGAACACGATAATAAGAATACAGGACAGATATTAAAAGAATTAGAGCCAGAAGATTTATTAAAATTCGGGCTAATACCTGAGTTTATAGGAAGACTGCCAATTGTTGCTACATTAGACGATTTACATGAAGAAGCGCTAATTAAAATTTTACAAGAACCAAAAAATGCGCTTTTAAAACAATATGCTAAACTTTTTGAAATAGAAGGGGCAAAGCTTACTTTTACTAAAGACTCTTTGTCAGCTATCGCTAAAAAAGCTCTAATTAGAAAAACAGGAGCAAGAGGTCTTAGATCAATTTTAGAAGATATTTTACTTGAGACAATGTTTGAACTTCCTTCTCAATCAAATATTAGCGAGGTAGTAATCAATAAGGATGTTGTAGAAGGAAAAATTAAGCCATTACTAACTTATTCAAAGAAAAACAATCAGACCTCCGGCACATCAATTAATAATAAAGAGAGCAAAATAGGCTAGTTATTCACAGTTGAATTTACATTAAACGTCCCCATATAACGTTAACCTTGTTATAAATATAACAATTAATATTATTGATTTATGGAAGTTAAAGAATCGCAAAAAAATAATCAGGCTCAATATCCGGTATTACCCCTAAGAGATATTGTTGTTTTTCCTGGAATGGTGGTTCCGCTTTTTGTTGGAAGAGAAAAGTCTATTAATGCCTTAAATAATGTCATGGATAAGTATAAGAAAATTATACTTGCTGCTCAAAAAAGCCATGATGTAGATGATCCTAAGGATAATGAAATTTACCAAGTCGGTTGCTTAGGTGAAATATTACAGTTGTTAAAACTTCCAGATGGAACAGTTAAAATTTTAGTCGAAGGAAAAGAAAGAGTAAAAATAAATCAATATCATAATGAAGAAAAGAATTTTTTATTAGCTTCATGCTCAACCTTAGCCGATGATCTTGGCAAAGAAGATTTATCTTTACTATCAAAAGCAGTTTTAAATAAATTCGATAAATTAGTTAAAGTTTCAAAAAAAGTATCAGAAGAGGGTCTTGAGACAATTAAAGACACAAAAGAACCATCAAAAATTGCAGATGCAGTTGCTAATCAATTACAAATTAGTTTAGTTGAAAAGCAAAAAATTTTAGAGAATTTATCTGTTCAAAATAGATTAGAATCTCTTTTAACTTTTATCGAAAGTGAAATTGAAGTTTTATCAGTTGAGAAAAAAATTAGAGGTAGAGTTAAAAACCAAATGGAAAAAACTCAAAGAGAATATTATTTAAATGAACAATTAAAAGCTATTCAAAAAGAATTAGGTGAAACAGAAGATGGAAAAGATGAAATTCAGAATTTAGAAGAAGCAATTAAGAAAGCTAAAATGACTAAAGAAGCTGAAGATAAATCATTAGCAGAATTAAAAAAATTAAAATCAATGAGTCCGATGTCAGCTGAATCTACTGTAGTTAGAAATTATTTAGATTGGATGGTTTCGTTACCATGGGGAAAAATTTCAAAAGTAAACACTGATATAAATAATGCAAAAAAAATTCTTGATGAAGATCACTATGGGTTAGAAAAAGTAAAAGATAGAATCTTAGAATTTTTGGCAGTGCAAAGTAGAATTAATAAAATTAAAGGGCCAATTCTTTGTCTAGTAGGAGCGCCCGGAGTTGGAAAAACATCTTTAGGTAAATCTATAGCTAAAGCTACCGGAAGAGAGTTTGTAAGAATGTCTTTAGGCGGCATTAGAGATGAAGCTGAGATTAGAGGTCATAGAAGAACATACATTGGATCTTTACCAGGAAAAATAATTCAAATGATGAAAAAGTCAGGAAAAAATAATCCTTTAATTTTATTAGATGAAATTGATAAAATCGGAAATGACTATAGGGGAGATCCCTCATCAGCGTTATTAGAGGCACTGGATCCAGAGCAAAATACAACATTTAATGATCATTATCTAGAAGTGGATTATGATTTGTCCAATGTAATGTTTGTTACTACCGCAAATACTTTAAATATACCCGGTCCATTATTAGATAGAATGGAAGTGATTAGAATATCTGGTTACACAGAAGATGAAAAAATGGAAATTGCAAAAAAATATCTTCTGCCTAAACAAATTAAAGAGAACGGATTAAAAACAGGGGAATGGATTGTCTCCGATGAAGCATTAAAATATATCATTAGATACTATACCAGGGAGTCTGGGGTTAGAAGTTTAGAGAGAGAGATTTCAAAACTTGCAAGGAAAGGAGTTAAAGATATTGTTACTAAGACAAAAGACACAATTAAAATTGATGAAAAAAATCTTAATGACTATCTTGGTGTCAAAAAATTTAAATATGGTGAAATTGAAAATAAAGATGGAACAGGAATTGTTACCGGACTTGCTTGGACTGAAGTAGGTGGTGAACTATTAACAATTGAGTCTGTAATAATGCCAGGGAAAGGTAAGATGGAAATAACTGGAAAACTAGGAGAGGTTATGCAGGAATCCGTTAAAGCTGCAAAATCTTTTGTTAGATCTAGGTGCATAGAATATGGTATCATTCCCCCTGTTTTCGAAAAAAAGGACATTCATATTCATGTGCCTGAAGGAGCAACGCCTAAAGATGGGCCGTCAGCTGGTATTGCAATGGTAACTTCAATTGTATCATCTTTGACAGGTATCCCAGTTAGAAGAGAAGTCGCCATGACAGGAGAAGTAACCTTAAGAGGAAGAGTACTTCCAATTGGTGGTTTAAAAGAAAAATTATTGGCAGCACTCAGAGGAGGTATTAAAACTGTTTTGATACCAGATGAAAACGAGAAAGACTTAGCTGAAATACCTAAAAATGTTATTGAAGGTCTAAAAATTATTCCAGTAAAAACAGTAGATGAAGTGTTAAAAGTAGCTTTAACCAAATCTTTAACGCCAATTGATTGGGTCGAAATTGATATGTCGCAAACGCAAAAGACAAAAGACATTTCAAGTGAAAGACCTGTTAATTAATTTTTGCTAATTCGAAAATAAATATCTCAATCAAATTTATTTAAAAATTATTAATTTTTATAAATGCTAAGTAAAAAATTATTTAAGATTTACTTTATTTTTTTTATTTTAATTATAGCTTATTTACGTAGCCCATATATTTTTAAATTTGGAAGATTTGTTGCTGAAGAAGGAGAGTTTTGGTTTAGAAATTCATTTGTAGAAGGGCCCTTATTTGGTTTGACTCAAGTATACTTTGGAAGTGGTTATTTTAATTTGTGGGCAAATATTTCTTCAGTTTTGGCATTAATACCGAATTTAGAATATGCGCCTCTAATAACGGTATATTGTGCATTTTTTGTACAGTTATTTTTATACATTTTTATAATTTTTCATAAATCTAAATTTTTAGTCCGAGACCAAGATAAATATATAATTTGTTTATTGGTTTTAATTTCACCATTTATGGTTGAAGAGGTCTGGCTTAATACTTTGGCGTCTCAAGTATATTTAACAATTTTAGTTATATTAATATTTTTCCAAGAGGAAACAAAAAGTGTTTTATGGGAAATTACTTCTTATGCAAGTATTTTGGTTGCAGGACTATCAACAATTACAACTAATATTTTAACACCCTTTTTTTTTTACAAATACAAACATAATAAAAGTAGAATTAACTTAATAAATTTTTTAATTATTTTTATTTCAACACTTTTTCAGTTTTTTATATATTTATATTCTAAATATTATGAATTTTTTGAAGAGAGCCTAAGATATAATATTTCAAATGAAAAATTTATTAATTTTGTTTACAACGTTATTTTTAAAAATTTTTTTGGAAGAGACTTTGTTCATTTATTTTTTTCGTATTTTTATAAAAAAGAAAATTTAATTATTCTCTCTATATTAATTATTTTTTTTATTTTATTAGCACTATTTTTTTTTATTAAAAAATTTAAGAATGACAGAATATTTATTTTATTATTAATATTTTTTATCGCAGAAAGTTTATTGGCTTTTTTTGGATCAAAGTTTAACCAAGTGCAAGGTAGATATGCAGTAGTTCCAAGCTTTTTACTAATGACTATAGTGTACAGAATATATCAAATAAGCGATAATTTTATTAAAAAGTTATCTATTATACTCGTTATCTTTTCACTTACAGCTGGTGCCTATCAATATAAATACAAAGCTATTTATCCTGAGTTTTTAGATTGTTTTGATTGTCCAAATTGGAAAGAAGAAATTCTTAAATGGAGAAATGACAATAATTATAAAATTAAAATTTGGAATTACCCTACCAGATCAATGTATTTAAAATAATTTACTAATATTTAATATTAAATTTTTTTACTGATTTCCTTATATAAAATAAATTGACGCATTCTTCTTTTTTATGAATTTTTAAAATTTTGTTCATATAAAAGTATTTATTGTAATTTTTTTTTAGTAAATTGAATATTTTATTTTGATCATTATTATTTTCAATTATTATAAGAGGTTTGTCTCTATTAATTTGTGAAAGTAAAGTTTTTATTACACTTAATTCATGTCCATTTGTATCAATTTTAATAAAATCAATCTTTTGATTTAATAATTTAAATTTTTTAAGATTTATATTTGAATTTTCAATTTGTAATTTTTGTTTGAAATCTAATCTAAGTTGATTTTGTAAATTTTTTTTAGAATAAAAAGTGTAGGATAATAATGGTATTTTAAAAAAAAAGAATTTAAAAACAGGGTAAAAAACTTTCTTTTTTAATGATTTATTCGATAAACCGTAATTAAAAATTTTAATTTTTTTTAAATTTTTCAACTGTTTTAATTTTTCTACATAAATAGAATGTGGCTCATAACAAAATATTTTTTTTATATTTAATATTTTCAAAAAAAAAATTACAGAAATACCATCGCTAGCCCCAACATCTATAATATTAATCTTCTTGTTCTTAAAATAAAATTTTAGGTAATTGAAATCGTTCTCAAAAATTCGAAAAAATTTAGCTAGTTGTCTAAAAATTACATAGAAATAAATATTTGATCTTACAATTTTTTCAAAAAAATAAAAAAAACCAACTTGTGTAAATGACTTTTTTATCATTAAAAATTTTTTATAATTAAAAATCTATTGAATGATAGTTTTATTAAATAAAATGCTGAATAAAAAATATCTTTCATTCTCATTTTCGATGAACCTATCTTCCGGAAATAAAGTTTAACAGGAATCTCTGTTATTCGAAATTTTTTTTTATTAAGATAAAATAAAGACTCCCAAAAAAAGGTGTAACCATTGCTTTTTATTTGTGTAAAATTTTTGATATTAATTTTATTAATATTAATGCATCTAAATGCTCCAGAAGCATCATAATGTAAATTAAGAAAAAATTTTAGCAGGATGTGTCTTAAAATGGTTATCAATTTTCTTGTTCTCGGCCAGTCAGATATTGATCCTTTTTTTATAAATCTACTAGTTGATACTAAATCATAATTTTTTGATAAATTTAGCATTTTTTTAAAGTATTTTGGGTCGTGAGTTCCGTCACAATCCATGCTTATTATTTTGGAATATTTATTTTTATAACACCACATAAGTCCTTCTTTATGTGCTGAGCCTATTCCTTTTTTATTTCTGAATATCGCGTAAATATTTTTATTCTTTTTTTTTATTATATTTATAATTTTTTGCGTATTATCAGTAGAATTATCGTCTATAAAAAGTATATCTAATTTTATTTTAGTTTTTTTTATTTTTTCAATAATTCTTATTATATTATCTTCTTCGTTTAATGTCGGGATTAGAACGCAAATTTTATTTTTATTAAGCATTATATTATCTCAATTTCTGGCAGAGGAAATATCATTTTACCACCAGAATTTAGATAGTCGGTTTCTCTGTGAATTATATTGTCCCTAAAATGCCAAGGAAGGACCAAAAAATAATCAGGTTTTTTTAATTTTGCCTGTTTCTCAGAAATTATTTTTATATTTGTTCCAGGTGTATATTTGTTAAATTTAGATTTATTTATCTCAGCTATGTAGGGAATATTTTTTTCAGTTAAATTACAGTATTGAAGTATGACATTACCCTTTGTCGAAGCTCCATAACCAAATATAGTTTTTTTCTCTTTAATAAGATTTGATATTAATTTTTTTAATAAAAATTTATGTTTTTGACAATTTAAGTAAAAATTTTTAATTGTTTTAAAATCATTAGATTTGAAAATTTTCTCTTTATGAAGAACCCATTTAATTATTCTTTTGTTCTCCTTTAGAGTTGATTCTTTTTTTGCAACGTCAAGAGCAAAACTTCCGCCATTAATTGCATTAAATTCGATATCAATAATTTTAAGTTTATGTCTATCAAATAAGTTTTTAATTGAACGAAGAGAATAATATTCTAGATGTTCATGGCATATAGTGTCGTATGACAAATTTTTAATCATTGAAGGCATGTAGCTTAACTCTAAATGCCATATCCCATTTTTTTCTAATAAATTATAAATACTATCTACAAATATCTCTGGATCTTCAAGATCATAGAACATAGCAATTGATGATATTAGTTTTGCTTTTTTATTAGTTTTATTTTTAATAGATTTTTCAGAAAAAAAATCTGATATTTTAATTATATCATTACGATATTTTTCTCCAAATTTTTTTATAGTGGGATCAATTCCAATTAAATTAAAATCTTTAGAAAAATATGATAAAAATGTTCCATCATTACTACCGATGTCGATTATTAGATCTTTTTTTTTTAACGAATATTTTTTAATTAAATTTTTACTTTTTTTTTTAAGGTGAAATCTCATTGAGGAATTTAATGAGGACATGTATCCGTAATCTTCTCCATACATTTCATTATGGTCGAAATTATTTCTAAGTTGTAGTAAAGAACAACTTTTGCACAAACATAAATTAAGCTCCCCTTTTGAAATTTTAATATTTTTTTTTTTAGGAAACACACCCGTAAGATGTTGAGATCCTAGGTTAAAAACATTTATTAAGCTTTTACTTTTGCAAGATCTACATTTAATAATTTTAATCATTTAAATTTATAAATTAATATTATGAATTATATTATTTATCTTATTTAGCAAAACGCAAATGAAAAAAAAAAATGTAATAATTACTGGTGCGCTAGGACAAGATGGAATTTTGTTAACTAATATATTGCTTAATACAAAAAAATTTAACGTTTTTGGGATTCACAATAAAAAAAGCAAAATAAAAAATATCTATAAAATTAACCTTTTAGATAGTTTAGAACTTAAAAATTTTTTAATTAAACATAATCCAAAGTTTATTTTTCACTTTGCAGCTAAAAATTATTCCAATAATAAAAAAAAAAAATTGAACTATAAAAGAGATTATTTTTATAATTACAGAATTAGTATAAATATTATTGATGCAATAATTTCTTTAAATTTAAAAACAAAATTTTTTTTTGCTGCCTCCTCTCAAATGTACGATGGCTATAATAATAAAATTATAAATGAAAGTTCCCCCTTTTTTCCAATTAATTATTACGCAATGTACAAAACAGATGTACATAAGTATTTTATGCGTTTTAAAAAAATAAAAAAAATTGATGGTTCAACAATAATATTTTTTAGTCATGACTCTTATTATAAGAATGAGAAATTTTTAATACGTAGACTTATTAAATATTTTGTAAATAAAAAAAAACTATTAATTAATAGAATATACAAATCTAATATAGTGCATGATTATTCTCATGCTAAAGACTTTTGTTTTGCTATTTATAAATTAATGTTTAAAAAAAAATTACCAGATAAAATAATATTATCTTCTTTTAGTAAGATTTACGTAAATGATATAATTATTTATCTTAATAAGTACTTTAATTTATTTTTAAGTGACCAAACTAAAAAAAAACATCAAATTATTTTAGGTAATAATTCTTTTGCAAGAAAATTTATAAATTATAAGCCAAAATTAAATATTTATTATTTAATTAATGAATTAATTGAAAAAAAATTTAAAATATAAGATTAATAAATTTCAGTAGTAAAAAAATGAATAGTTTTAATAATGAGTATTTAAAAATAAATTATGGTTTAATTATTTTTTTTTTTTCAGCCTTAACACTTTTTATAGGATTTTATTATAATGAAGATGGAACCGGATTAGCATTATCTGGTGATTTTAGAGATACCTTACCATATATAATAGAACTAAAAAAAGATTTACTCGTCGATCCAACTCCCTGGACACTTCATTTTCCACTACATTATATTTTATTTTCAATTGTCGATTCATTTCTAAATCAAACAACACTTACTAGATTATTTTTCTGTTTTCTTTCTATTTCAGTTCCAATTTTGTTTTATAAATGTTTAAAAATTAAATTTGGAAATTATTATAAATCTAATTATTTAATTCTTTCGTCTACTATTTTTTTTGTTCCTGGTTTTAGATATTCAGCGATATGGGCAAATGATCATATAACAGCAAGCATTTCTTTTTTAATATCAATTATTTTTTTACTAAAATGGTCAAAATTACCTCATGCATTAAGACAAAGGAGGATCATTTATGTTTTTTATAGTACTTTTTTCCTGGCTTTAACTTGTTACAGTAGGCAATATTATGTAATTTTTTTTTTCATTTTTTTTTATATTTTTTATAAAAATTTAACATTATACAATTTTTTAAAAGTCTTAATTTTTTGTTTTATTATTTCGTTACCAGGTTTTTTCATTCTATATAAATTTCCAGGTCTTTTTAAACAACTTTCTTTTACAGTGAATATTTATAATAATATTTTTGGAAACTTTTCCGCTTTATTTGTTTATACACTACCTATTTTTTTTTTTAATTTTATAAAAATTAAGAATAATATTGTTAATTCAAAAAAAATTTTTTACACTTTTTTTTTCTCTTTATTTATTTTTATTTTACTGGAAAATAAATTAGATTACGAAAATACGCTTTCTCTTGGTGCTTTTTTCGTTATTTCAAAAAATATATTAGGTAATTTTTTTTTATTTTATATTACAGTTATTTTAGGAATTACATTTGCTTTGTTAATTGTAGAATATAAGATCGATTTTTTAGTTATATTTTTAATAATATTTGTTTTTGCTGGATCCGTTGTGATACAAAAATATTTTGAACCAATGTTTTATTTTCTTTTTTTTTTACTAATGAAAACAAACTATAGAAAAATATTTATAAACGAAAGTAAAAGTACAATTTTGCTTTTTTTATCTTGTGTAGTTTATTATTTTGTCGCTATATCTGACATTTTATATAGGATTAAAATTACTTTATGAAAAAAAATAACGAATTAAAAGTTTTCTTTATTAAACTAATCTCTATTACGTTTGCTTTCATTTTTATTATTAATTTTTTATTTAACCTATTATTAGCTGAAAGACTCGAGAAAATTGATAAGTTGTTATCGATAAATAAAGCCAAAAATAGATCAGAAATTAAAGATAAAATTAGAATTGAATTATTAAAAGGTTTAGAAAAAGATAATTTGTTATCTGAAGAAGATAAAATTTTATTATACAAATATTATATAAAACTTAAATCAGAATTTAATTCAATTGATAGTAAAATTAAGTAAATTTATTAATAAAAAAAAAGAGCTTTTATTTTTAGCAATAATCCTTTCCTTTTCAATTTACTGTTCTTTAATAGTTGGTATGTCTTGGGATGAGCCCTATCATTATAGAAATGGAGAAAATATTTATAAATATATTTTTTCTTTCGGAAAGCTCTCATATGAAAGTGCAAACTTTCCATTCCATTTTGGGTTTTATGATTTTTTTTCTACTTTAATTACAAAAAATTTTTCGTCAAAATATATTATTGAATCCCATCATCTTATAAATCTTTCTTTTTCATTAGGAACAGTATTTGGAATTTATAAATTATCAAAATTTTTTTTTAATAAAGAAATTGCTAAATTATCTTTTATTTTCTTATTTTTTAATCCAATTTTTTTTGGACATTTTTCAATAAATTCTAAAGATACGATTGTAGCTTTTTCGCATGTTTGGTTTTTTTATATTCTTATTAAGTATTTTGAAAATCTAAATAATAATTTAAAAAGAACTAATTTAGTTTTTTTATTAGCCTTTATTTTTTCTCTAGGCCTTAGCATTAGATTAACTTTTATATTTTCACTTTTTCCGATTTTTATTATTTTGATACTAGATTTCTTAATTTTTAGAATATTTTTAAAAAAAATTTCATTTCAAAAAAGTATTTTATTTGATTTATTAATTTTTTTTTTAATTTCCGTATCAATTACTTTACTATTCTGGCCTGATACTCATAAAGACATTTTTTCTCTACCTTTTGTCTTTGTTAAAAACTATTTTAATAATTTTTTTAGTAGCTCATTTTCACTTCCTTTTGGCATTTTAAATGGTCATATTTATTCAACTTCTAATACTCCGAACTCTTATATTTTTATAATGTTACTTTATAAAATGCCTACGTATATTATTTTAGCCTTTTTTTTATTACCCTTTTTTTATTTCTTAAAAAATTTTTGGAAAAAAAAAATTTTTTTAATTAAATTTTTATATATTTCAATGCAATTTTTAATACCCTTGATTTTAGTTTTTTCTTTTAGCGTAAGTTTAAACGACGGTATTAGGTATTTTTTATATATCATCCCATATATTGTTTTATTTTTTTGTATTCTTTTATATTTAATTTTTAGCTATAAAAAAATTTACCTATTACCTCTTAAATTTTTTTTTATTTGTTTATTTCTTTTTGAAATATATATATTTTTTATTTTAACTCCTTATCAATATAGTTATATTAATTTTTTGAATGGCAAATACTCTGAAAATATTCACAAATTTGAAAATGACTATTGGGGCATTAGCTTAAAGGAATTAATTTTAGATATTAATAAAAAAAAACTTTTTTTAAATGAGAGAGATAAAATCTATAAAGTAGCTTTTTGTGGTCTTAATGAAAAAGTAGCTCAATATTATCTAAATAAACTAGATAATTTTAAATACAGAACGGTTGATACTAATAAGGACTATGATTTTATAGTTTTTATTAATAGAAATACAGGAACTGCTAATCAATCTATTGATGATGTTAGCACGTGTTATAAAAAATTTTTTAAGGAGCAGTTGTTAACTGTTGATCGTAATAATCTTAGTCTGTCTTTTATATCTAAATAATTCTTCTATTATGTTCCAAATATATAAATTTTTAAAAATAACCAATTTTTTTTATTTAATTTTTAAATATTCGATAAAACTTCTTAAAGAAATTAGAATTAAATAAATTCCAAAAATTTTTGTAATTAAACTTCTACTAACCTTGTGTACGACTTTTGCTCCAAGAGGAGCCATAAGCATAGTAACTGGAACAAAAACTAAAAAACCCGCAAGGTTAAAATAACCAAAACTTAATGGAGAATTAACTGTAGCAAATATAGCTCCACTTGAAATCATGCTGATAGTTCCTGAAATTGCAATCAAAATTCCAATAGCCGCAGATGTTCCAATAGCCTTTCTCATATCATAGCCGAATAATCTCATAAAAGGCACCGATAATGATCCACCACCAATACCCAAAGGCACTGAAATAAAACCTATAAAATTTCCAATAATAATTTTATAAATCTTTGGAATATTTCTTTCTGTTTCTTCTAATTTTGATTTTAAAAATAAGAAAAATAAACCCACCAAAAATGCAAAAATTGAGAAAAATAATACTAAATTTGCTGTTTTAAGATTTGATGCCAATAAAGTTCCAATTATAACTCCCAATACAATATAAATCCCAAAAGATTTTATTAGACCAAAATCAACAGCATTAAATTTCATATGAGTTCTAGTAGACATAATTGATGTGGGTATAATAATTGCTAAAGAGGTTCCTAAAGCTAAATGCATTTTAGTTGCCATTTCAAAGTCTAGGACTGTAAATGCGTAATAGAGAGCAGGAACCATTACTAAACCACCACCAACACCAAGGAGACCCGCCATAAAGCCGGCAACCGAAGCCGCCATCATCATTACAATTAAAAGATTAAAAATTTGTATCCAATCCATGAGAAAATTATTCTTAACTTATATATTTTTAGTTAATAAATAGTAGTTAATAATAAAACATGAAAATAATTAAAAAATATTGGTATATAATTCCTCTATTATTTATTATTTGGTTTTTTTATCCTAGCGACTACTTAAAGAATTGTGTCAGTGATTTTAAAAATAAACAAACATTCTATAAAAATCAATTTGCAGATCAGTATGGTCTAATCACTTGTTCAAAGATTAAAAAAGAGGATCAAAATACGTTTAATCTTTTAAAGGGTAAAGTGTTCTCAAAAACTACAGCATTTAAAAAGTATTTACCCAACTAATTATTATTTTAACTTTGGTTATTTACTGTTATACAAGTTTTTCAAATTTAAGGGGCGATTAGCTCAGTTGGTAGAGCATCTCGTTTACACCGAGAGGGTCGGGAGTTCGAGTCTCTCATCGCCCACCATTATTTATTTTTAGGGCATCTAGTTCAGTGGTAGAACACTTGCTCGACACGCAAGGGGTGGTAAGTTCGATTCTTACGATGCCCACCATAAGGATATGGATAAACTGTTTGTTTACGGAACTTTGATGCCAAATAATAAAAATTTTTTTATTTTAAAAAATATTTTAGGAAATTGGCAAAAAGCATTCACCTTTGGTTCTGTTAAGAAAATAAGGTTAGAAAAAGATTTTGAATATGATGCAATTATTCCTAATTCAAAAGTAGATAAAATTAATGGTTATTTATTAACCTCATTTAGTCTTAAGTATTTATGGAAAAAATTAGATTGTTATGAAGGAAAACGTTATCAAAGAGTAATTACTGATGTGTATTTAAAGAATAACCAAAAAACAAAAGCCTATATTTATTCTCTTAAAATTTCTGAGTTATAATTTATAAGACTTTTTGAATAATTCTGTGTATAAATTTACTCGGTAATTTTAAATTGTGGTGACAGCATAATTTTGGCTGCACTGCTTTTTTAGGGGGTGTAGCTCAGCTTGGTTAGAGCGCCTGCCTGTCACGCAGGAGGCCGCGGGTTCGAGTCCCGTCACTCCCGCCAGAATAAATACTTAAAATATGAGTTCAACTTTTTTTAATTCTTTTGCAGTTTTATTTGTTGCTATAGATGCAGCAGGAATTGGACCCTTATTTTTATTATTAACTGAAGGAGCAACAAGAGAGCAAAGATTTAAGATTGCAATTAAATCGTCTCTAATTGCTTTTATTGTATTAATTATTTTTGCATACGGAGGTAAATTTTTTTTTAACTGGATTGGGGTATCAATAAATTCTCTTAAAATTGCGGGGGGGATAATTTTGTTTATTATTTCAATTGAAATGCTTTTAGACAAAAGAAGATTAAGAAGAGAAGAGAGCGCTAATAAAGTTTTAAGTGAAAAAACTATAGAAGAAATTTCAATTTTTCCACTCGCAATTCCTTTGATTGCTGGGCCTGCTGCGTTAACTTCTGTTTTACTTTTAGTAAATGCAAATTCAAAAGATCCAGAAAGATTAATAATGGTCTATATTGCTTTAACTGCAGTAATGATAGTAACTTTTTTTCATATGATATTTTCTGCAATTCTTGCAAACTATACAAGTAAAAATATTCTCAATGTATTTTCACGAGTAATAGCTTTAATTTTGGCATCTCTCGCAATTCAATTTATTGTAGATGGAATAAAATCTAGTTTTGGATTTTAATTTTTTCTCTCAAGTAATCTAAAAATACCCAAAGTTGTTGAGACTGCATTAGAAACATTCAAACTCTCAATTTCTTTGTTAATTTGAATTTTAATAAGATGATCACAGTTTTCTTTTACTAACCTTCTAAGACCATCTCCTTCCGATCCAAACACAAAAACATTCTGGTTGGACCATTTTTGATCTTCAATATTTTCTTTTGCATTACCATCCAGTCCATATACCCAATAATTATTTTTCTTTAAAACTTCAAGTGCATTTGTAATATTTGATACTGGAATAATGTTTACAAGTTCCATTGCCCCACTAGCACTCTTGTACATCATCTTGTTTTTAGGGTTATAATTTTTTTCTAAAAGAATAACAGCATCAATATTAAAAGCGCTGCATGATCTTATTATTGAGCCTATATTTCTTTGATCTGTAATATCGTCTAGTACAACTAATGTATTTTTTGAATTACTTTTACTTTTTAAATACTCTTTTAACTCTACTGTTGGAATACTTTCTATCTCAGCAGCTACACCTTGATGTACAATATTTTCACTAATAAAAATTTTATCTATCTCTTTTTTATCTTTTGTTTCAATTAAAATTTTTTTATTGAAATTTTTAAGATTAAAATCTTTCTGATTTTCTTCCGTAATAATAAGTTTATTTATTTTTCTTTTAGGGTTTTTGATAGCAGATAAAACTGCGTGTTTGCCGCCTATCCAAAATGCACCTGTTTTCATTGATTTAATTGATATAACTATCTTAATTTGAGTTAAAAATGTATTGCATTAATATTACTCTCTAATTATATTCCGCCTAATTTTAAGCTTCATAATCGCAATAGTGTGGTTAGGAAGTTGTGTTGTAAATTTTTTCTTTTTTAGAACACTTGAAAGCTACTCAAAACAAAACCTCCGTCGTTTTGTGAAAAATTGGAGGGGTGACCGAGTGGTTAAAGGTGACGGTCTGTAAAACCGTTGGCTCCGGCCTACGAAGGTTCGAATCCTTCCCCCTCCACCAAGAGGGAGTGTTTAAAGAAAAGAATTGTTGGCAACAAAATAAAATTAGGAGTAAGGTTTGGTTACGCGGGTGTAGTTCAATGGTAGAACTCCAGCCTTCCAAGCTGGTTGTGAGAGTTCGATTCTCTTCACCCGCTCCAGATTAAAAATTAATAATAAACTGAGAGGTGTAGAAAAAGTAAATGTCTAAGGAAAAATTTCAAAGAACGAAACCACATTGTAACATTGGTACTATTGGTCACGTCGATCATGGTAAAACAACTTTAACAGCCGCGATCACAAAAGTTCTTGCAAAAGCTGGTGGAGCAAAATTTGTAGCTTACGATCAGATTGACAAAACACCTGAAGAAAAAGCAAGGGGTATTACTATTTCTACAGCTCACGTTGAATACGAAACAGCAAAACGTCATTATGCGCACGTCGACTGTCCAGGACACGCTGACTACGTAAAAAATATGATTACAGGTGCCGCACAAATGGATGGAGCTATTTTAGTTGTGAATGCAGCGGATGGTCCTATGCCACAAACTAGAGAACATATTCTTTTAGCGAGACAAGTTGGTGTTCCGGCTCTAGTTGTTTTTTTAAATAAAGTTGACACTGTAAATGATAAAGAACTTTTAGATCTTGTTGAAATGGAGATCAGAGAATTATTAACTTCTTATGGATATCCTGGAGACAAAACTCCAATCATCAAAGGTTCAGCTTTAAAAGCAATAGAAGGTGATGTTGAACTTGGAGATAAACCAATTCTAGCTTTGATGGAAGCGGTTGATACTTTTATTCCACAACCAAATAGACCAAAAGACAAACCATTCTTAATGCCAATCGAAGATGTATTTTCGATTTCTGGTCGTGGAACAGTTGTTACAGGCAGAATTGAGTCAGGAGCAATTAAAACTGGTGAAGAAATGGAAATCATTGGAATTAAAGCAACTCAAAAATCTGTTTGTACAGGTGTAGAGATGTTTAGAAAACTTTTAGACTCGGGTGAAGCAGGTGATAACGTTGGTATTCTTTTAAGAGGTATTGAACGTGATCAAGTTGAAAGAGGACAAGTTTTGGCTAAGCCAGGATCAATAAAACCGCACACTAAATTTGAGGCTCAAGCCTACATATTAAAAAAAGAGGAAGGCGGAAGACACACTCCATTTTTTACTAAATATCGTCCTCAGTTTTATTTTAGAACTACTGATGTTACAGGTGAGGTTGCGTTACCAGCTGGTGTTGAGATGATTATGCCTGGTGATGATGCAAAAATGACTGTTACTTTAATCACTCCAATTGCAATGGACAATAATTTAAAATTTGCAATTAGAGAAGGAGGAAGAACCGTAGGAGCTGGAGTAGTAACTAAGATTATAGAATAAATCTTAGGAGTGTAGCTCAATTGGTAGAGCGCCGGTCTCCAAAACCGGAGGTTGCGGGTTCAAGTCCCTCCACTCCTGCCACAGATTGTTAAATATGTTTAATCCTATTCAATTTTTAAGATCTGTTAAGCAGGAGGCTTTAAAAATATCTTGGCCAACAAGAAAAGAAACTACTATTGGTGCATTAACAGTCTTTGTGATGTCAGTAATTGCAGCTTTGTTTTTTTTGTTATTAGATCAGATTTTTAAATTCGGTCTAAATTATTTACTTGGAATTTAACTTATGATGAAATGGTACATTATCCAGGCGCATTCAGGCGCAGAAAAAAAAGTAGCCAGTCTTATACCTGAAAAACTTGAGAAAGAGGGATTAGCGCATCATTTTGAACAAACTTTAGTTCCAACTCATGAAGTTACAGAAGTAAAAAAAGGAAAAAGAACTACTTCTGAAAAAAAATACTTTCCAGGTTATTTTTTAGCCAAGCTAGATATGAACGATCAAGTTTATCATTTAATTAAATCTATAAAAAGAATAACTGGATTTTTGGGAGTACCTGGAAAACCTACTCCAATATCAGAAGCCGAAGTTACAAAAATTATGGGAAAAATTGAAGATGGAGCTCTCAAGCCTTCAACTAGTATAAGTTTTGATATCGGTGAACAAGTTAGAGTTTGTGATGGACCTTTTGCTTCATTTAGTGGCCTTGTAGAGGGAGTTGATGAAGAAAAGTCTAGACTAAAGGTTTCCGTTTCGATATTTGGTAGGCCCACACCTGTAGAGTTAGAATATGGGCAGGTAGAAAAAATTTAAGTATGGCTAAAGAAGTTTCTGGAATATTAAAGTTACAAATTAAAGGCGGACAAGCTAATCCCGCTCCTCCAGTTGGACCAGCTCTTGGACAAAGGGGAGTTAATATAATGGAATTTTGTAAATCTTTTAACGATAAGACTAAATCTTTAATGGGTCAGCCGGTTCCGGTAGTTATTACAATTTATAAAGATAAAAAATTTGATTTTATAATCAAAACTCCTCCTGCTTCTTTTTTAATTAAGGAAGCTATTAAACTTAAGAGTGGCTCAAAGGAACCAGGTAGAAACATTGTAGGATCAATTACCAAAGCTCAACTTAAGAAAATCGCTGAGATAAAAATGAAAGATTTAAATGCATTTGATATTGAGCAAGCGATTAAAATTATTGCAGGTTCAGCAAGATCTATGGGAGTTGAGGTTAAAGACTAATGGCAAAAAAACATTCAAAAAGATATTCAGCTTTAATTAAAGGTCATGACAAGAATAAAGAACTTGCTTTGCCTGAAGCTATAAAATTACTAAAAACAAAATCAAACACGAAATTCACTGAGTCCATGGAGGCTACTTTCTTTTTAAATATCGATAAAGCAAAAACTGATCAAAATTTAAGAACTGTTGTAGATTTGCCAAATGGCAACGGTAGAAAAGTTAAAGTTGCTGTAATTTGTGGTAATGACAAATTAAATGAAGCTAAATCTTCTGGTGCTGAGATTTCTGGATCAGAGGATTTAATTAATGAAATCAATTCAGGAAAAATTAATTTTGATGTATTAATTTCAACACCTGACATGATGGCAAAAGTTGGTAAGCTAGGAAAAGTTTTAGGGCCTAAGGGTTTAATGCCAAATCCAAAATTAGGTACTGTTGCAAAAGATATTAAGTCTACTGTTGATGCAATAAAAAAAGGTAGAATAGAAATTAAATGTGATAAAGATGGAAATTTAGGTTTGTCAATCGGCAAAGTAAAATTTTCTGATAAAGAACTCTCTGAAAATTTTAAAAGTGTTTATGAAGTTGTATCAAAAGAAAAACCAACGGGTATTAAAGGTAATTTTATAAATTCAATATATTTATCTACAACAATGGGACCTTCAGTTAAACTTCAACTTTCTAGTATATAATGAACAGAGAACAAAAAACCACTTACGTAAATGATCTAAAATCTGTTATTGCAGCCAATGAAGGCATTTTAGTTTATCACTATGAAGGTATTACTGTTAAAGACCTAGAAAGTCTTCGAACTAAAATGAGAGAAAGTGGTGCTTTTTTAAAAATTACAAAAAATAGAATTACAAAAATCGCACTCAAAGGTTCTAAAGCAGAAAAGTTGGAAAAATTTTTTAAAGGACCAACAGCAATCGCATGTTCTAAAGACCCCATTACCCTTGCAAAGACGTTAGTTAACTTTTCAAAATCTAATGAAAAATTAAAAATCCTTGGTGGATTGATGGATGAGAAGCTTTTAGAACCATCTGACGTCGCTCATATAGCTACTTTGCCTACGCTTAATGAAGCACGAGCTAAAATTGTTGGTATTTTAGCTGCCCCAGCTCAAAAAATTGTAAGTATTTTGCTTGCACCAAGCGCAAAAATAGTTAATTTGATGCACGCTAAAAATTTAAAAAATTAAACCCACTAGGATATTCAAAATGCCAGATTTAAATAAAATTGTAGAGGAATTATCAAAACTGACTGTTGTTGAGGCAGCAGAACTTTCAAAAACTTTAGAGGAAAAATGGGGAGTTTCAGCAGCAGCACCAGTTGCAGCAGCAGCACCAGCGGCGGCGGCAGGCGGTGCAGCAGCAGAAGAAAAAAATGATTTCGTAGTAAATCTTGTTTCATCAGGCGACAATAAGATTGGTGTGATTAAAGAAGTAAGAGCGTTTACTGGTTTAGGTTTAAAAGAAGCTAAAGATTTAGTTGAAGGTGCACCAAAACAACTTAAAGCTGGCGTTAGCAAAAAAGATGCTGACGATGTTAAAAAGAAACTTGAAGCAGTTGGCGCAAAAGTAGAACTTAAGTAAATTTAAATTTTTTTTAAAGCCGGATAATAAAATATTCGGTTAATAAACTATGTTATTATCTTTTACAGATAAAAAAAAAGTTAGAAAAAGTTTTGGCAAATTAGAAAATATACTTAACATACCAGATTTAATAGAAGTCCAAGTTAATTCCTATAAAAACTTTTTAGAAGCAAATACAGAACATAAAATTGATTCTGGTATTACTAAAGTTTTTAAAGATATTTTTCCAATAGAAGAATTTTCAGGACTGGCAACAATTGAATACATTTCTTATCGATTTGAAAAGCCGAAATATACTGTTCAAGAGTGTAATCAGCGAGGCCTAACATACTCAGCGGCGTTAAAGGCAACACTTAGATTAGTCGCTTACGATATTAATGAGGAAAAACAAACCAAACAAGTTTTGTCTGCAAAAGAGCAAGAAGTTTATATGAGTGATATTCCTTTAATGACCCCAAGAGGAACATTTGTTGTAAACGGAATTGAAAGGGTTTGTGTAAACCAAATGCACAGAAGTCCGGGAGTTTTTTTCGATCATGATAAAGGCAAAACACATGCAAGTGGTAAATTATTATTTAGTTGCAGAGTCATTCCTTACAGAGGATCATGGTTAGATTTTGAATATGATACAAAAGATATTTTAAATTTTAGAATCGATAGAAAAAGAAAACTTCCAGTAACAACTTTACTAATGGCGCTTGGTTATAACAGAGATGATATTCTTAGTCTTTTTTATGAAAATATTAGATATGATTTAACTTCAGAAGATGAATGGAAAACAAAATTTACCCCAGAAAATTTTAGAAATTACAAATTAAGAAATGACCTGATCAATGCAGAAACTAAAAAAGTTGTTATAAAAAAAGATACTAAAATTCTCTATCCATTAGCATTAAAATTAAAAAAAGAAGGGTTAAATAGTTATTTAGTCAAAACTCCAGACTTATTTGGAAAATATTTAGCTAACGATATTATTAATGAGAAAACAGGCGAAGTAATTGCAGAATCTGGTGATGAAATTACAAATGATTTAATTTCTAAACTTACAGATCTTAAGACAAAAACAATTTATTTACTTGATATAGATGGCGTAAATAGAGGTCCGTTTTTAAGGAATACCTTAACTATTGATAAAAATCTTAATCAAGATGAGGCTAGTATGGATATTTACCGTGTTCTAAGACCCGGTGAACCGCCAACAATTGAAACAGCTAAAAATTTATTCGGTAATCTGTTCTTTAATCATACACGATACGATCTTTCAGAAACAGGTCGAGTTAAGATGAATGCCAGAATGGATCTAGATTGCGATCCTAAATTAACTGTTCTTAGGAAAGAAGACATTGTTACAATTGTTAAACACATGTTGGATTTGAAAGATGGAAAAGGTGAAGTAGATGATATTGATCATCTAGGAAATCGTAGACTTAGATCAGTTGGTGAACTTGTAGAAAATCAATTTAGAATTGGACTTATAAGAATGGAGAGAGCTATTAAGGAAAAAATGGCTTCAGTTGAAATTGATTCGGTTATGCCACAAGATTTGATTAATGCAAAACCGATTGCCGCTTGTCTCAAGGAATTTTTTGGAACATCACCATTATCTCAATTTATGGACCAAACTAATCCACTCGCGGAAATTACCCATAAAAGAAGAGTATCAGCTCTTGGACCTGGAGGATTAAATAGAGAGAGAGCAGGATTTGAAGTTCGAGATGTGCATCCAACCCATTATGGAAGGATATGTCCAATTGAAACACCAGAGGGACCAAATATTGGATTAATTAATAGTTTAGCAACTTATTCAAGAATAAATAAATATGGTTTTATAGAAAGTCCGTACAGAAAAGTTGTGAATGGTAAAGTTACAAAAGAAATTCATTATTTATCTGCAATGGAAGAAGGTAAGTACACAATTGCGCAAGCGAACTCGCCTTTAAGTAAGGAAAATACTTTTGTTGATGACTTAGTTTCATGCAGAAAATCTTTAGGATTTGAGTTGGCTAAACCTGAGAACGTAGATTTTATGGACGTGTCTCCAAAACAAGTTGTGTCAGTTGCTGCTGCTTTAATTCCATTTTTAGAAAATGATGATGCTAATAGAGCGTTAATGGGATCGAATATGATGAGACAAGCCGTTCCTTTAATTAAAAATGAATCTCCATTAGTTGGAACAGGAATAGAAAAAGATGTTGCAGTAGATTCTGGAGCTACATTAGTTGCAAAACGAGATGGCGTTGTTGACAAAATTGATGGAAAAAGAATAGTTGTTAGAGTAACGACTGAAAAAGATCTTACAAAATCTGGTGTTGATATTTATAACTTAAGTAAATTTCAAAGGTCAAATCAGAACACATGCATCAACCAAAGACCTTTAGTTAAAGTTGGTGATAAAATTAGAAAAGGTGATGTTATTGCTGATGGTCCTTCAACTCAATTTGGTGAATTAGCTTTAGGTAAAAATGTGATGGTAGCATTCATGCCTTGGCGAGGTTACAACTTTGAGGACTCTATATTAATTTCTGAAAGATGCGTTACTGACGATGTTTTTACATCAATTCACATTGAAGAATATAGCGTTATGGCAAGAGATACTAAACTAGGGCCTGAAGAAATCACAAGAGATATACCTAATACAGCTGAAGAAAACCTAATTAATTTAGATGAGTCTGGAGTTGTTTATGTTGGCGCAGAAGTTAAACCTGGAGACATATTGGTTGGAAAAGTTACTCCAAAAGGAGACTCGCCAGTAAATGCAGAGGAAAAGTTATTAAGAGCAATCTTTGGAGAAAAAGCAATTGATGTAAGAGACACATCATTAAAAATGCCTTCTGGAACAAATGGGGTAGTGGTTGAAGTGCGAGTATTTAACAGACATGGAATTGAAAAAGATGAGAGAGCAATTTCAATCGAGAGAGCTGAAATCGAGTCAGTTCAAAATGATAAAAATGCTGAAGAGGAAATATTAGAGTCCAATATTATAGCTAGAGTTAAAAGTACTTTAGTTTCAAATAAACTTGAAGAAGATTATAAATCTATAAAAAAAGGTACAGTTTTATCAGAGGATAATCTTTCAGAACTAACAGCAAATGAACTATTTAAATTAGTTATTGAAGATAAAAAAGTTCAATCAAATTTAGTAATTTTAAAAGAACAGTTTATTAAGGCAAAAAAAGATATTCAAACTAGATTTGAAGACCAAGTGGATAAAATTCAAAAAGGCGATGATTTATTACCAGGGGTTATGAAAATGGTTAAGGTTTTCGTAGCTATGAAAAGAAAACTTCAAGCTGGTGATAAAATGGCAGGAAGACATGGTAATAAAGGTGTTATCAGTCGAATTGTACCAGTAGAAGATATGCCTTACATGAAAGACGGTAAGCCAGTCGATATTGTTTTAAATCCATTGGGTGTTCCTAGTCGTATGAACGTAGGTCAAATTTTAGAAACCCATTTAGGATGGGCTTGTTCGGAGATGGGTGAAAAAATTAAAAAATTAATTGAAGATGTGCAAAAAAGCGCTTCAAAAAAAGACGAGTTAAAAAGTTATCTTGGAAAAATTTATAAAGGTGAAATAGCAGATGAAATTAAAAATTTATCCGATTCAGAGCTTAACGAATTAAGTTATAATTTATCTAGTGGAGTTCCTATAGCTACACCAGTTTTTGATGGAGCAAGTGTAAACGATGTTACTGAAATGCTAAAATTTTGCGGCTTACCGGAGTCTGGACAAACTGATTTATTTGACGGCAGAACTGGTGAAAAAATAGATCGTCAAGTTACAGTTGGTATTATTTACATGTTGAAATTAGCCCACATGGTTGATGATAAGATTCATGCTCGTTCTACCGGTCCTTACAGCTTAGTTACACAGCAACCTTTGGGTGGAAAAGCTCAATTTGGTGGCCAAAGATTTGGAGAGATGGAAGTCTGGGCATTAGAAGCTTATGGAGCCGCTTATACATTACAAGAAATTTTAACAATTAAATCAGATGACGTAGCTGGTAGAACAAAAGTTTACGAAACTATTGTTAAAGGAGACGATGATTTTGAATCAGGGGTGCCTGAGTCATTTAACGTTTTAATAAAAGAAATAAGATCTTTAGGCCTAAATATCGAATTAACAAATTAGATTATGAGCAAAGAATTAACAAATTTATTTAAAAAAAATATTAATAAAGAAAACTTTAATAATATTAAAATTTCTTTAGCAAGTCCTGAAAAGATTAAGTCTTGGTCATTTGGTGAAATTAAAAAACCAGAAACAATTAATTATAGAACATTCAAACCCGAAAAAGATGGACTATTTTGTTCTAGAATATTTGGACCGGTAAAAGATTACGAATGTTTGTGCGGTAAATATAAGCGTATGAAGTTTAGAGGGATTATCTGCGAAAAATGCGGTGTGGAAGTTACAAAAGCAAATGTAAGACGTGAACGTATGGGTCACGTAGAACTCTCTACACCAGTTTCTCACATTTGGTTTTTAAAATCATTACCTAGCAGAATAGCTCTTGCAATGGACATGAAACTTAAAGATCTTGAGAAAGTTTTATATTTTGAAAATTTTATTATTATTGAGCCAGGTCTTACAGAATTCAAAAAAAATCAATTAATTACAGAAGAAGAATTATTAAAAGCCCAAGAAAAATATGGTGAGGATCAATTTTCAGCAGGAATTGGTGCTGAAGCTATAAGAGAAGTTTTAGCTGCAATTGATTTACCTGCGGAGAGAGAGAGATTAAGAGAAATATTAAAAAACACAACTTCTAAAGTTGCTGAAGAAAGAACTATTAAAAGACTAAAATTAGTTGAAAATTTTATTAACTCTGGAAATAAACCAGAATGGATGATCTTAACTGTCATACCGGTAATTCCTCCTGAACTTAGACCTTTAGTTCCTCTTGATGGTGGAAGGTTTGCAACGTCTGATCTTAATGATCTGTATCGAAGAGTGATTAATAGAAATAATCGATTAAAAAGATTAATGGAATTAAGAGCTCCTGACATCATTGTAAGAAATGAGAAGCGTATGTTGCAAGAAGCAGTCGATGCTCTATTTGATAATGGTCGAAGAGGAAGAGTTATAACAGGAACTGGAAAAAGACCTCTTAAATCTTTAGCAGATATGCTCAAAGGTAAACAGGGTCGTTTTAGACAAAACTTATTAGGAAAACGAGTTGATTATTCAGGAAGATCTGTAATTGTTGTAGGACCAGAATTAAAATTACATCAGTGTGGTCTACCAAAAAAAATGGCCTTAGAATTGTTTAAGCCGTTTATTTATGCAAAATTAGATAAATTAGGATTAGCTACCACAATTAAACAAGCAAAAAAGATAGTAGAAAAAGAAAAATCAGAAGTTTGGGATATTTTAGAAGAAGTTGTTAGAGAGCATCCAGTTCTTTTAAACCGAGCACCAACACTACATAGATTAGGAATCCAGGCTTTTGAACCTTTATTGATTGAAGGTAAAGCAATTCAGTTACATCCACTAGTAACAGCAGCTTTTAACGCAGACTTCGACGGTGACCAAATGGCCGTTCACGTTCCTTTAAGTTTAGAAGCTCAATTAGAAGCGAGAGTATTAATGATGTCGACTAATAATATTTTAAGTCCATCTAATGGAAAACCTATAATTGTTCCATCCCAAGATATGGTTTTAGGAATTTACTACATGTCTCAATTTTTTGGGGATCAAGATACTAAGCCAGTTGGTTATTTTTTAAATTTAGATGAAATTGCACAAGGACTTGAAAATAAATCTATAAATGTTCATTCTAAAATTGTCTCTAGATTTGAAACTGTAGATGAAAAAGGCAAGCCTGTTTTCAAAACATATCAAAGTAGTGTTGGTAGATTTTTATTAGCAGACATTCTTCCAAAGCATCACAAGATTTCTTTTGATTTAGTTAATAAATTATTAACAAAAAAACAAATATCAGAACTAATAGATATAATTTTTAGATACTGTGGACAAAAAGAAACAGTAATTTTCTGTGACAAATTAATGGGAATTGGATTTCATAATGCATTTAAAGCAGGGATATCCTTTGGAAAAGATGATTTAGTTATTCCAGAATCTAAAGAAAAAATTATAACTGATGCTAAAAAAATGGTTGAAGAATATGAAACTCAATATTCTGAAGGCTTAATTACTAAAGGCGAAAAATACAACAAAGTTGTGGATCAGTGGTCAAAATGTACTGATAAAATTGCAAGCGAGATGATGAAGAATATATCGGCATCAAAAGTTAACAAAGAAGATGGCTCCATAACAACTAACTCAATATTTATGATGGCTGATTCTGGCGCAAGAGGTTCAGCAGCTCAGATGAAGCAGTTAGCAGGCATGAGAGGTCTTATGGCAAAACCGTCAGGTGAAATTATTGAGACGCCAATTATTTCAAACTTTAAAGAGGGCTTAACAGTTCTAGAGTATTTTACATCTACACACGGGGCAAGAAAAGGTTTGGCTGACACCGCTTTGAAGACTGCAAATTCTGGATATCTAACAAGAAGACTTTGTGATGTATCTCAAGATGTAATTGTAAGACTTAAATTCTGCGGAACTAAAAAACACATTAACATTAGCGAGATAATAGAAGGTGGTAATATAATTGTATCTTTAACAGAAAGATCATTAGGTAGAATTGCTGCTAAAGACATAAAGGCTCCAAATACAGGTGACGTTATTGTAAAAGCCAAACAATTAATTGAGGAAAAACAGTGTGAATTAATGGATGCTGCAGGAGTAAAATCAATTGATGTTTATTCGCCAATTACCTGTGAAGCAAAAGATGGAATTTGTTCAACTTGTTATGGAAGAGATTTAGCTAGAGGAAGATTAGTATCTATTGGAGAATGTGTTGGAATGATCGCTGCTCAATCAATTGGAGAGCCTGGAACGCAGCTTACTATGAGAACATTCCACGTTGGAGGAACAGCTCAAATTAAACAAGAGTCATCGATTACTGCACCATCTGAGGGAGTATTAAAAGTCTCTAATCAAAACTTAATTGAAGATTCTAAAAAAGAATTAATAGTCATGGGACGAAATACTGAAATTATTATTGAAAAAAATGGAACCAATGTTGCAATGTATAAAATCCCATATGGATCAAAACTTTTTGTAAAACCTGATCAGCCAGTTAAAAAAGGTCAAAAAATTTGTGAATGGGATCCATATACTTTGCCAGTTATTTCAGAAACAGACGGTATTGTTAATTTTGTAGATTTGATCGATGGAGCCTCCATTACTGATGCTACAGATGAAGCTACAGGAATTTCTTCTAAAGTTGTTTTAGATTGGAGAGGTCAATCAAAGAATCTTGATCTAAAACCAAGAATTACTTTAAGAGATAGTAAAGGAAAAGTTGTTAAAAAAGCAGATGACAATGAGGCAAGATATTATTTAGTTCCAGAAACTATTTTATCAGTTGAAGATGGCGATAAAGTTAATGCTGGAGATGTATTAGCTAGACTACCTAAAGCAACTTCTAAAACAAAAGACATCACTGGTGGATTACCAAGAGTTGCTGAATTATTTGAAGCAAGAAAACCAAAAGAAGGAGCGATCATTGCAGAAAATGATGGTAAAATTGAATTTGGAAAAGAAGTTAGAGGAAAACTTAAAATTACAATTAAATCAAAAGCAGGAATTGAGTCTTCTTATTTAATTCCAAAAGGAAAACAAGTAAACTTCAATCCAGGTGAGGAAATTAAAAAAGGAGAATATTTATTAGACGGTAGTCCAGCGCCGCATGATATTTTAAGAATTTTAGGTGTAGAAGCTCTAGCAAATTATTTTATAGACGAAGTTCAAGAGGTTTACAGATTACAAGGTGTTATAATTAACGACAAACACATAGAAGTTATTGTAAGACAAATGCTTAGAAAAGTCGAAATCAAAGCTTCCGGCGATACATCTTTCTTGGTCGGAGAATTAGTTGATAAAATAGATTTAGATGAATTAAATAAAAAATTAGTTTCTGAAGGAAAGTCTCCTGCAAAAGTTGATCCAGTATTATTAGGTATTACAAAAGCTTCTTTACAAACTAAATCTTTTATTTCCGCAGCCTCTTTCCAAGAAACAACAAGAGTTCTAACTGAAGCGGCGATTAAAGGTAAAATTGATGTGCTTCATGGCTTAAAAGAAAACGTAATCGTCGGAAGACTGATACCTGCTGGAACTGGTGATAGTACATTTAAATACTCTAAAATTGCTCGTGAAAGAGACATGGAGCTTCAAAATAATAAAGCAAAAGCACCAGAGCAATTAGAGGTTACAAAGTAGTAATAAGCTAAGTATTTCAATAATAATCACACGTTTTTTAATACAACTACAATTTGACCTTTGGTTTAATTTAAGTATTATGCCCACACTTTTTAAGGTAGTAAGTAAGGCTCTAGAGCACTTAAACTCCTACCAGATTTTAGGTTTTGACCTTATTTTCTATCCTTAAATTATTTAATTTTAAATTAATTTATGCCAACGATTAATCAACTCGTTAAACAAGGAAGAGTTAAGCCAAAAGTAAGGAATAAAGTTCCTGCGCTAGAGGCATCGCCTCAAAAAAGAGGTGTGTGCACTCGGGTTTATACAACGACACCAAAAAAACCTAATTCTGCCTTACGTAAAGTTGCAAGAGTTCGTTTGTCCAATGGTTATGAAGTTACAAGTTATATTCCAGGAGAAGGTCATAATTTACAAGAGCACTCTGTAGTTATGATTAGAGGAGGAAGGGTAAAAGATTTACCAGGAGTTCGTTATCATACTATTCGAGGAGTTCTTGATACCCAAGGGGTTACTAAAATGAAACAACAAAGATCTAAATACGGAGCTAAGAGACCTAAATAATTATGTCACGAAGAAGAAAACAAACAAAGAGAGATGTAAGTCCTGATCCAGTCTACAAATCTAAAGTTGTTACAAAATTTATGAATTCATTAATGTATCAAGGAAAAAAAACAGTTGCTGAAAAAATTTTATACAAAACTTTTGAATTAATAAAAACAAAAACTAATGACGACCCATTAAAAGTTTTTAATGATGCATTAAAGAATGTGAAACCAAATTTAGAAGTTAAATCAAGAAGAGTTGGAGGAGCAACTTATCAAGTTCCTGTAGATGTAAGAGCAGATAGAGCACAGGCATTAGCAATTCGTTGGTTAATAGATGCCTCAAGAAAAAGATCAGATAAAAGCATGCAAGAAAAACTAGTCAAAGAATTATTAGATGCTGCATCTAACAAAGGGTCAGCAATCAAAAAAAGAGAAGACACTCACAAAATGGCAGAAGCCAATAAAGCTTTTGCCCATTTTAGATGGTAAATTTATGAGCGAAAAATATCCAATAGATAAATATAGAAATATAGGAATTGCTGCTCATATAGACGCCGGCAAAACTACGACCACAGAAAGAATTTTATATTATACCGGTAAAGCACATAAAATTGGTGAAGTGCATGATGGCGCAGCAACCATGGATTGGATGGAACAAGAACAAGAAAGAGGAATTACTATCACTTCTGCTGCAACTACTTGTTTTTGGAAGAATCACAGAATTAATATTATTGATACACCTGGACATGTAGATTTTACTATTGAAGTTGAAAGATCATTAAAAGTTTTAGACGGAGCCGTTGCTTGTTTTGATGGAGTTGCGGGTGTTGAACCACAGTCCGAAACAGTATGGAGACAAGCAGATAAGTATAAAGTTCCAAGAATTTGTTTTGTCAACAAATTAGACAGAACTGGAGCCAATTTTTTCATGTGTGTTGACATGATTAAAGAGCGCTTAGGGGCGACTCCTATGGTTCTTCAGCTTCCGATTGGTATTGAAAGTACATTTAAAGGTGTTGTTGATCTTGTGGCAATGAAAGGTGTTGTTTGGCAAGATGAAAGTTTAGGAGCAAAATTTGATTATGTTGAAATACCAACAGATCTTAAAGAACAAGCAACTAAATATAGAAAAGAATTAGTAGAATTAGCAGTAGAACAAGATGAGAAAGTAATGGAAAATTATCTAAACGGTAAAGATCCATCTGAGGCTGAATTAAAAGCATGTATTAGAAAAGGTACAATTTCTTTTGCTTTTGTTCCAATAGTTTGCGGAGCTGCTTTTAAAAACAAAGGTGTTCAATTAATTTTAGATGCAGTAGTTGATTACTTACCGAGCCCAAAAGACGTCGGTCAAGTTAAAGGAACTAAACCAGACTCAGATGAAGAGCTAGTTAGAAAATGTAATGATGCTGAGCCGTTTTCTGCTTTGGCTTTTAAAATAGCAAACGATCCGTTTGTCGGATCATTAACTTTTATTAGAATTTATTCAGGTACTTTATCTACAGGCACAGGGGTACTTAATGCCTCAACAGGTAAGGAAGAAAGAATTGGTCGTATGTTGTTGATGCATGCAAATAATAGAGAAGATATTAAGAGCGCAAGTGCAGGGGATATCGTCGCTTTAGCTGGTCTTAAAAATACAATTACAGGACATACTCTTTGTGACAAAAATAATCCAATTGTATTAGAGTCTATGGATTTTCCTGAACCAGTTATTGAAATTGCAGTTGAGCCTAAAACAAAAAATGACCAAGAAAAAATGGGAGAAGCACTTAATCGTCTAGCAAAAGAAGATCCTTCATTTAGAGTTTCCTCAGACAATGAATCTGGTCAAACCATTATTAAAGGAATGGGAGAATTACACCTTGAAATTATTGTAGATAGAATGAAAAGAGAATTTAAAGTTGAAGCTAATATTGGAGCGCCGCAAGTTGCCTATAGAGAGACAATTACTTCGCCTGCAAAACTTGAATACACACATAAAAAACAAAGTGGGGGAGCTGGTCAATTTGCTAAAGTTAAATTAGCAGTTGAGCCTCTTGCTCAAGGAGAAGGAAGAATTGTTGAAAATTTAATCAAAGGTGGATCTATTCCAAGAGAGTTTATTCCAGGTGTCGAAAAAGGAATTTTAAGCGTTGCGGACTCAGGAGTATTAGCTGGATTTCCATTATTAGATTATAAAGTGCAAATTTTAGACGGATTACATCATGAGGTAGACTCAAGTCCATTAGCATTCGAATTGGCAGCGAGATATTGTTTCAGAGAAATGTGTCTGCAAGCTCATCCAAAACTTTTAGAACCAATTATGAAAGTTGAGGTAGTGACACCAGAAGACTACATGGGTGATGTTATTGGAGATTTAAACAGCAGGAGAGGTCAAGTTGGATCAACCGATAAAAGAGGTAATGCTGCTGTTATTAATGCGATGGTCCCTCTTGCAAATATGTTTGGTTACGTAAACACTTTAAGATCAATGTCGCAAGGCAGAGCACAGTACACAATGCAATTTGATCATTATGATCGTGTTCCTCAAAACGTTCAGGACGAAGTTACAAAGAAGATGGCTTAAATTATGGACAAACAGAATATTAGAATTAAATTAAGAGCGTATGATCATAAAGTTTTAGATCAGTCGACAATTGAGATTGTAAATACAGCAAAAAGAACCGGAGCTCAAGTTAGAGGGCCAATTCCACTTCCTACACGTAAAGAAATTTTTACAGTATTAAGATCGCCTCATATAGATAAAAAAAGTAGAGAACAATTTGAAACTAGAACACATAAACGAATGATAGATATTCTAGATCCAACACCTCAAACAGTCGAGGCGTTAATGAAATTAGATCTAGCTTCAGGCGTAGATGTGGAAATTAAGATTTAAATTATGACTTTAGGTTTAATAGGTAAAAAAATTGGTATGACAAGAAGATTTTATGAAAACGGCCAATCTGTTCCTGTTACAGTTCTTCATGTTGAGCCAGGCAAAGTTGTTGACGTTATCACTAAAGATAAACGTGGTTACAGCGCTGTGTTAGTTGGTTTTGGACATATTAAAAATTCAAAAGTAACGAAGCAAATGAAAGGAGTCTTTGCAAAAAAATCTTTGGAGCCTAAAAAAATTTTAAAAGAGTTTAGAGTAGAAAAAGACAGTGATTTGAAATTAGGGTCAGACGTAGATTTAAATATTTTCAAAGATATAAATTTTGTAGATATTAGATCAAAAACAATTGGAAGAGGCTTTGCAGGAGTTATGAAAAGACATAATTTTGCGGGATTAAGAGCAACACACGGTGTTTCAGTTTCTCACAGATCTCATGGTTCCACAGGACAAAGACAAGATCCAGGTAGAGTGTTTAAGGGTAAAAAAATGGCCGGTCATATGGGTGACAAATTTAGAACAGTTGAAAGATTAGAGATTATCGAAACAGATTTAGAAAATAACTTATTATTTGTTAAAGGATCAGTGCCAGGTGCAAAAAACGCCGTAGTTGAGATTAATAAAGCTGTCAAAGAAAGAAACAAAAGAACTATGAAAGATACCATTCAAGCTTTCAAAGATGATCTTGCTGAAGGATTAAAAGAAAAATCAAATAAAAAAGAAAAAAGCGCAGAAACAAATAAAAAAGATGCAAAGCCTGCAGTAGCGCCTGTAGCGGAGAAGAAGTAATTATATGAAAATAAAAGAATTAGGAATTGACGGAAAAGATGTTGGAAACATTGAGGTTTCTGACAATATATTTTCATTAAAACCTAGAAAAGACATTATAAAAATGGTCGTAGATTGGCAAATAAGTCGTCACTCAAAAAAAACTGGCTATACAAAAACTAGGGGAGAGGTTGCTGGATCTAGAAAAAAGATTGGACCACAAAAAGGATCTGGAGGAGCGAGACATGGTAATATCACAGCTCCAATATTTGTTGGCGGCGGTATTGCTCATGGACCAAAGGCAAAAGGAAAGCATAGAGTTAAAAGATTAAATAAAAAAGTTAGAAAACTAGGATTAAAACACGCTTTATCAAGTAAAGTATTGGATAACAAAATTAATATTTTATCAGATAAAGATTTTAAAAATTTCAAAACTAAAGATTTCAGTAAATTTTTGTCAAAAATTAATTCAAAGAGCGCATTGTTAATTTATGACAACGAAAATGAAGTTTTATTAAATAATGTAAAAAATATTAAGAATATTAAAAATATTCCGGAGATCGGAACAAATGTTTATGATATTTTAAAATATCAAAATGTCTTATTCACTCATTCTTCAATTAAAAAACTACAAGAAAGATTATTAAAATGAAAAAAAGAGCTGATAATTTCTCATACGATATTATTCTGGAGCCAGTTGTTACTGAAAAGTCTACGAATTTAAGCTCATTAAATAAAGTTGTATTTAAAGTTGCTCCATTTGCAACAAAAGCAAGTATTAAAAAAAGTGTTGAGAAACTTTTTAAAGTGAGCGTTATAAAAGTGAACACTATTAATCTCCACCCAAGATTTAAAATGGTAAGGGGTAGAATTGCTAAAACCCCAGGGTATAAAAAAGCTATTGTTACTTTAAAAAAAGGACAATCAATCGATATTACAACTGGAATTTAATAATGACATTAAAAACATATAAACCTTATACAAAATCTACCAGAGGCACAATTATTTTAGATAGAACAGGACTTTGGAAAGGGAAACCAGTTAAATCTCTTACCGCAGGAATTAATGGTTCTTATGGAAGAAATAATTTAGGAAGAATTACATCAAGACATCGTTCAGCAGGACATAAAAAAAAATATAGATTTGTAGATTTTAAAAGAAATAAGTTTGATATGCCAGCAACAGTAATTCGTTTTGAGTATGATCCGTATAGAACATCTAATATTATGCTTGTTGAATATGAGGACAAGACCCAAAGTTATCTAATCGCTCCACAAGATATTAAAGTAGGGAGTAAAATTTACTCTGGAAGAAAAAAAGACATAGAAATCGGTAATTGTATGCCATTAATTGATATTCCTCCTGCAACAGTGGTTCATAACGTTGAAATGACTCCTGGAAACGGCGGAGTATTAGCAAGATCAGCCGGTACTTCTGTGCAAATTATGAGTCACGATCAAGGTTATACAACATTAAAATTAGCTTCTGGTGAAGTAAGAAAAGTACAAAGTTTATGTAAAGCAACTATCGGCGCGGTATCCAACCCAGATCAAAAAAATATTAAAATTGGTAAAGCTGGTAGAAGCAGATGGCTAGGTATTAGACCACAAACAAGAGGTATAGCAATGAACCCAGTAGACCATCCGCATGGCGGAAGAACTAATGGAGGAAGACACCCTGTTACTCCTTGGGGCATCAAAACTAAAGGAAAAAAAACTAGAAAAAATAAAAATACTGATAAATATATTATCTCAAGAAAAAAGAAGAGAGGTATTAATTAATTATGAGCAGATCAGTTTGGAAAGGTCCTTTTGTAGAATTAAGTTTAATGAAAAAAGTACAAAAACATAAAGATCAAAATATTAAAAAACCAATAAAAACTTGGTCAAGAAAATCTACAATTATCCCGGAATTTATTGGAATGACTTTTGAAGTTCATAATGGAAAAAAATTCTTTCCAGTAACTATTACAGATGAAATGATTGGTCATAAATTAGGAGAGTTTTCGGCAACAAGACAATTCTTCGGACACACACCAGCAGATAAAAAAACTGCTCCAGCAACTGATAAAAAAGATGATAAAAAATAAAGATTTAAATCAAGTTAAAGCAATTTATAGGAACTTAAGATCTAGTCCTCGTAAAATTAATAATATTTTAAAAAGTATTAGAGGAAAAAATGCTAATGTAGCTATGAGAGACTTAGAATTTACGGACAAAAGAGTAGCAAATGAAATTAAAAAAACATTAAAATCAGCAATCGCCAATGCAGAGAATAATAATCAATTAGATATTGATAATTTGATTGTAAAAGAAGCGTACGTTGGAAAAGGAATTACACTAAAACGTTTTATGCCTAGAGCAAGAGGAAGATCTGCTGGAATTAAAAAACATTTTTCTAATTTAACAATCATTGTTTCAGAAAGCAAAAAAGCTCCGGTGGAGGCCAGTAAATAATGGGACAGAAAGTAAATCCAATTAGTTTTAGATTAAGTATTAATAAAAATTGGGATTCAATGTGGTTTGCTAAGAAAAAAGAGTATGGGCAATATTTAATTGAAGACTTTAAAATTAGAGAATACATTCATAAAAATCTTAAAAATTCTGGAATTTCAAAAATTTTTATCGAAAGACCAACTAAGAAATGTATTGTAACAATCTTTACATCAAGACCTGGTTTCGTAATTGGTAAAAAAGGCTCTGATATTGATAAGATAAAAAACAATCTTAATAAAATCTCCAGTTCAGATGTTTCAGTGAATATAAAAGAAATTAGAAAACCAGAGTTAGATGCATATTTAGTTGCAGAAAATGTAGCTCAACAGCTTGAGAAGCGGATCGCATATAGAAAAGCAATGAAAAGAGCCATGCAATCTACTCTAAGACTGGGAGCTAAAGGAATCAAAATAACTGTTGCTGGACGTTTAGCTGGCACAGAGATTGCAAGAACAGAGTGGTTAAGAGAAGGAAGTATTCCACTTCACACATTAAGAGCTGATGTTGATTATGGAGAAGCAGAAGCAGAAACTACTTACGGAATTATCGGAGTAAAAGTTTGGATTTATAAAGGCATCGTGTTTGAAAAAGAAAAAAAAAAGAATGAAGATACTGAAACTAAAAATATGAACGAGAAAGAAAATGTTACAACCAGCTAGAACAAAATTTAGAAAAGCTTTTAAGGGAAAAATACATGGTGTTGCAACACGTGGGTCTGAACTTAATTTTGGATCATTTGGATTAAAAGCAATTGAACCTAACAGAGTAACCTCGAAAGAAATAGAGGCAGCAAGAGTTGCTTTAACTAGACACATGAAAAGAGCTGGAAGAGTTTGGCTTAGAATTTTTCCAAATATTCCTGTAACAAAAAAACCAATCGAAGTTAGGATGGGTAAAGGTAAAGGCGGTCTAGAATATTACGTATTTAGAGTGAAACCAGGAAGAATTATTTTTGAAGTTGATGGTGTTGATGAAATTGTAGCTAAAGAAGCATTTGAAAGAGCTAAAGCAAAATTGTCTATAAAAACTAGAATGGTTAAAAGATTAGGGACACAATAATGAAAACTAAAGAAATTAAAAAGTTAACGCAGGATCAGTTATTCTCCGAATTAGAAAAATTAAAGAAAGAGCAATTTAATATCCGTTTCAAAAAAAAGAATGGACAAGTAACAAATACTGCTTCTATTAAAACTAATAGACGTACTATTGCAAAAGTTAAAACTTTTATCAACTTAAATAGAGTAAAATAATGGTCAAAAGAATTTTAAAAGGGAAAGTAGTGAGCGATAAAAGTAACAAAACGGTTGTCGTTGAAGTTAGCAGAAGGTTTGTTCACCAAAAGTATAAAAAAGTGATGACTACTTATAAAAAATATCATGCTCATAATGAAAAAAATAACTCTAAAATTGGAGATGTAGTTTCTATAATTGAAAGCAAACCGATTTCTAAACTTAAACGTTGGACAGTTGTTGGAGGCGACAAATAAATGATCCAAGTACAAACAGAACTATTTGTTGCTGACAATACAGGGGCTCGAAAAGTAGAGTGTATAAAAGTATTAGGTGGATCTAAAAGAAGATATGCAACAATAGGTGATATCATAGTTGTGTCAATTAAAGACGCTATTCCAAAAGGAAAAGTTAAAAAGGGTGACGTTCATAAAGCAGTAATTGTTAGAACAAGAAAAGAAATCAAGAGATTAGACGGAACATCAATAAAATTCGATGCTAATGCAGCAGTTTTAGTTCAGCCAAATGGTGAGCCTATCGGAACAAGGATTTTCGGACCTGTAACAAGAGAATTAAGAAATAAAAATTTTATGAAAATAATTTCTTTAGCGCCAGAGGTATTATGATTAAATTAAAAATTAAAAAAGGGGATAACGTAAAAATTATTACTGGAGATGATAAAGGTAAAACAGGAAATGTTATTAAAGTTTTTCCTGAAATTAGAAAAATTTTAGTAAAAGGAGTTAATGAAAAGAAAAAGCATCAAAAGCCAACAAAAGAGAAAAAAGGTGGAATTATTACTATTGAAAGACCAATTGATATATCAAATGTTGTAAAATTGTCTGATGCAAAAGTAGAAAAAAAGATAGAAAATAAATTGGAGCAGAAAAAAGTCGAAAAAAAAATAGAAGAAAAGAAAACTGCAAAAGCAGAAAAAACAAAAACAAAGAGTAAAAAATGAAATTAGTACCTAGATTAAAAGAAAAATACATAAAAGAGATAGTACCTAACTTATGCAAGAGTCTTTCTTTTAATAATAAAATGCAAGCGCCTAGATTACTTAAGATTGTTTTAAATATGGGTCTTGGCTTAGATGGAACTGATAGTAAGATCCTAAAAAGTGCAGAGGATGATTTATCTGCTATTGCAGGTCAAAAGGCACAAGTTACAAAATCTAGAAAATCTATATCTAATTTTAAAACTAGAGTAGGTATCCCGTTGGGATTAAAAGTTACTCTAAGAAAAAACCAAATGTATTTCTTTTTAGATCGTTTAGTAAATATTGCGTTGCCAAGAATTAAAGATTTTAGAGGATTGAATCCTAATAGCTTTGATAGTGAAGCTAATTATAGTTTTGGGGTCAAAGAGCATATTATTTTTCCTGAAGTAAATTTTGACAAAGTAGACAAAATAAGAGGCCTGGATATTACTATTGTAACGACTGCTAAGACTAAAGAACAAGCAAGAATGTTACTCGATAGTTTTAATTTCCCATTTGCTAAAGTGGGAATTTTTTCCGCAGATAAGAAGAAAGTAAAAAAAGATGCAGATAACGAAAAAGATAAAGGTAAAGAAAAAAATAAGGAGCTAAACTAAATGGCAAAACGAAGTTCTATTGAGAGAAATTTAAAAAGAGTAAAAATGGCTAAAAGATTTGAAAATAAAAGATCCAAGCTCAAAAAAATTATTATGAATAAAACTATATCTTTAAATGAAAGATTTTTAGCAAGTTTAAAACTTTCAAAAGTTCCAAGAAATTCAGCAAAAAGCAGAGTTAAAAATAGATGTGAAATAACTGGTAGATCACGCGGTTATTATAGAAAATTAAGAATGTCCAGAATTGCACTTAGAAAATTTGCTTCAAGTGGAAAAATTCCAGGCATGACGAAAGCTAGCTGGTAAGGAGGAAATATGAAAATTACAGATCCAATTGGTGATATGATTACAAGAATAAGAAATGGTCAAATGCGTGGTTTAAAAAAAGTTTCAGTACCCGGTTCTAAATTAAGAAAAGCAGTTTTAGATGTTTTACAAAAAGAAGGATTTATTCAAGAATATACTGTTTCAAAAGATAAAAGTTTTGAAACAATAGAAATTAATTTAAAATATATGTATGGAGACCCCGTTATTAAGGAGATTGAAAGAGTTTCAAGACCAGGAAGAAGAATTTATTCTAGATCTGACAGTATTCAAAAAATTCAAAATGGTTTAGGAATTTCGATTATTTCTACTTCAAAAGGAATTTTTTCTGATAATGAAGCTAGAGAAAAAAAACTTGGCGGGGAGGTCCTTTGTAAGGTTTCATAAAATATGTCTAAAATTGGAAAAACACCTATTTCATTACCAGCCGGAGTTACTGTTAAAGTTGAGAATAATAAAGTTATTATTCAAGGCGCCAAAAGTAAAAAAGAGCTAATTATTGACCTAAGCGTTTTAAAAGTAACCGTCGCTGATAACAAAGTATCCCTAGAACCTGTGGATAAAAAAAATGCAAATAAACTCACTTGGGGGTTACATAGAAGTTTAATTAATAATGGTATTATTGGTGTGTCAAAAGGATTTGAAAAAGATTTAAAGCTTACAGGCGTTGGTTTTCGAGCAACATTACAAGGAAAAAAAATTGTTTTCCAATTAGGATTTAGTCATGACGTTCATTACAATATTCCAGAAGGCATTGAAGTAGCGATAGATAAACAAACAGCAATAAAAGTTAAAGGAATTGACAAGGAGTTAGTAGGTAAAGTATGCGCTGACATTAAATTTTTAAAACCGGTTGAACCATACAAAGGAAAAGGAATAACATCATCTGATCAATTTGTTCTAAGAAAAGAGGGTAAAAAGAAATAATCATGGCTAGTGATATAAAAAGACAGAATAGAATTAGAGGTAAAATGAAAAAGTATAATCCTACAGGATTGCGACTTACTGTTTTTAGATCTTTAAAAAATATTTACGCTCAAGTTATCGATGATGCTAAAAATCAAACTCTTGTTTCCGCATCCTCAGTTGAAAAAGCTATGGACAAAAAGAAAAAGATGGAATTATCAGTCGAAGTTGGAAAATTAGTAGCAAAAAGAGCTTTAGAGAAAGGAATAAAAGAAGTGTACTTTGACAGGGGAAGATATAAGTACCATGGTCGCATTAAAGTATTAGCAGACTGCGCAAGAAAAGAAGGTTTAAAATTTTAATTTATGAATACGCAATCAGAACTTAAAGAAAAATTAGTAGCAATAAATCGAATTACTAAAGTTGTAAAAGGTGGAAGAAGATTCGGTTTTGCAGCATTGGTTGTTGTTGGAAATCAAAAAGGTTTAGTAGGATATGGACATGGCAAAGCAAAACAAGTTCCAGATGCTATTAAAAAAGCTTCAGAAGAAGCCAAAAGTTCATTGGTAAAGATTCCGTTAAGAGAAGGAAGAACAATCCATCATGATACTTATGGTAAAAGTGGATCTGGAAAAGTTCTTCTTAGAAGCGCACCCGCGGGTACTGGAATTATTGCCGGAGGTGCTATTAGAGCAATTTGCGAAATGCTAGGTATGCAAGATATTGTTGCAAAATCAATTGGATCATCAAATCCTTACAATGTTGTTAGAGCATGTATGTTTGCATTATCTAAACAAAGATCTCCTAAGGATATTTCTATTCTGCGAGGAAAAAAAATTAGCGAAGTAGTAGCAAGAAGATAAAATATGAAACTAAATACATTAAACGTATCTCTTTATAAAAAAGGAAAAAGATATGGTAGAGGAATAGGCTCTGGAAAAGGGAAGACTGCAGGTCGAGGTGTTAAAGGACAAAAAGCAAGATCTGGTGTGTCGATTAAGAGTTTTGAAGGGGGTCAAATGCCCCTTTATAGAAGACTTCCTAAAAGAGGTTTTAATGCAATTATAAAGAAACATTCTTATGATCAGATGATTATAAATTTAAATGATATTCAACATTTAATAGAAAAAAAGAAGCTAGATATAGGATCTAAAGTTACATTAGATAGTCTTAGAAAAGTTAAAAATATCAAAAATAATTTTAAAAAATTAAAAATTTTAGGAAATGGTGAAATTAAATCAAAAATACAAATAGAGGCACATCAAATCAGCGCATCCGCTAAAAATAAGATTGAAAAAGCAGGCGGTAGCGTTAATTTATTGAAACAAGCAGCGGCTAAATAGTTTTTTTTATGTCTAGTTCTTTTGCGTCAGTTGACACATTAAAGTCGAATTCATCATTAGACGATCTTAAAAAAAGGATTTTTTATACTTTATTTATTCTAATTATTTATAGATTTTGTACCTATGTTCCTCTGCCAGGTATAGATGCACAAGCTTTAAAGGGTCTAATATCTGATAATCAAAGGTCGCTTCTCGGTATGTTCAATCTATTTGCTGGAGGAGCTGTATCTAGAATGGCAATTTTTGCTTTAGGTATTATGCCATACATTTCTTCATCAATTATCATTCAATTATTAACTGGAGTTACAGATTATTTTAAAAATCTTAAAAACTCTGGAGAAATAGGCAGAAGAAAAATTACTCAATACACTAGATATGGAACAGTTCTTTTAGCCCTAGTTCAGGGATATGGAGTTGCAGTTAGTTTAGAAAATTCACAAGGAATTGTTTTAGAAGCAGGTTTTTACTTTAGATTAGTTACAACAATTACTTTGCTAACAGGGACAATGTTTTTAATGTGGCTTGGAGAACAAATTACCGCACGAGGTATAGGTAATGGTATTTCAATAATTATTTTTGCAGGTATTGTTGCAGAAATTCCAGGCGCATTAGCTTCTACTTTTGAATTAGGTAGAACGGGAGCAATTTCTGCCGGAGTATTACTAGTAATTATAGCAATTTTAATTGGAGCTATATATTTTATAGTTTTTGTAGAACGTGCTCAAAGAAAAATTTTGATTCATTATCCTAAAAGACAAATAGGAAATAAATTATATGGGGGAGATGCTTCTCATCTTCCACTAAAAGTTAATACCGCAGGTGTAATTCCAGCAATTTTTGCATCTGCTCTTTTGATTTTGCCGATTACAATTTCTAACTTTGCATCTTCTTCAAATGAAATTGTTGTTGGAATCACATCTATGCTTGGGCAAGGAAAACCCCTGTATATGATAATATATGCAGCTGGAATAATATTTTTTTCTTTTTTTTATACTTCAATAATTTTTAATCCAAAAGAAACAGCAGAAAATTTAAGAAAATATGGAGGTTTTGTTCCAGGAATTAGACCCGGTGAACAGACTGAACAATTTATAGATCAATTACTATTTAAATTAACTGCAATCGGCTCTTTATACTTGGTACTAATATGTTTATTACCAGAATTTATAATTGCTAATTATCCAATACCATTTTATTTAGGAGGAACATCACTTCTTATAGTAGCAGTTGTTGCAATGGATACAGTTGCTCAAGTACAAACAAGATTAATGAGTCAACAATACGAAAGTTTAATTAAAAAAACAAAATTTAATCGTTAATGAATCTTGTTATTTTTGGGCCACCCGGAGCAGGAAAAGGAACGCAATCAGCAAAACTAGTTAAAGAATTTAATTTATTTCAATTATCAACGGGTGATTTACTTAGAGATGAAGTTAGTAAAAAAACTGATTTTGGAAATAAAATTGAAGAAATTATGAAATCCGGCGGTTTAGTTTCTGATGAAATTATTAATAACTTAATCGAAAATAAAATTTCAAATTCTCAGTATAAGAATAGAATTATTTTTGATGGATTTCCAAGAAATCTTGAACAGGCCAGAAGTTTAGACAATTTATTAAAAAAATATAATCAACAAATGAGTTTGGCTCTTAATTTAAAAGTAGATAACCAAATTTTAATTAAAAGAATTACTGGAAGAGTCACTTGTTCAATATGCAATAAAACATTTAATACTTTTTTTGACCCGCCAAAAAAATGTGATCTTAAAAATTGTGATCAAAAAAATCTTGTTACTAGATCGGATGATAATGAAGAAACAATTGCAAAAAGATTAAAAACTTATGATGAAAAAACTTTTCCAGTCCTAGACTACTACTTAAAGAAAGGAATAATGAAAAATATAGATGGTATGCAAGAAATTAATGCAATTAGTGATCAATTATTCACGTTAATCCGTGCCATACGTGGTTGACTTTGATAGCTTGATTCATATAATCGCATTTTTTCAAAATTAATTTTTTAATTTATGGCTCGTATAGCTGGGGTGAATATTCCTCAAAATAAAGTTGTCAAAACTGCTCTTACTTATATTCACGGTATTGGAGACAAAACTGCAAATGATATTTGCACAGAATTAAAAATTGATAAAAATAAAAGAACAAGTGCTTTAACAGATGATGAGGTTTTAAAAATTAGAGAATTTATTGATAGCAAATACTCCGTTGAAGGGGATCTTAGAAGAAATGTGTCATTAGATATTAAAAGATTAAAAGATCTTGGAACCTACAGAGGATCAAGACATAGAAAAAGACTTCCGGTTAGAGGACAGAGAACACATTCCAACGCAAGAACAAGAAAAGGTAAAGCTATCGCAATTGCAGGAAAAAAATTAACTAGTATGAAATAATTTAATGGCTGAAGATAAAAATATTAAAGACAAAAAACCAAAAACTGATACTGCTGCAGCACCGGCAAAAGATGCCAAACAAGAAGCTGGTGGGATTAAAAAAAAATTAAAAGTTAAGAAAAAAGAAAAGAAAAATGTCATAAACGGAAATGTTTATGTAAACGCAACTTTTAATAACACAATCGTAACGATTACAGACAAGCAGGGCAATGTAATTTCATGGTCATCTGCAGGATCTAAAGGTTTTAAAGGATCCAGAAAATCTACACCATACGCAGCTCAAGTAGCGGCAGACGATGCTGCCGGTAAAGCCTTAGAGCATGGTTTAAAAAATATTACAGTTGAGGTTAAAGGACCTGGTTCAGGGCGTGAAACTGCTCTTAGAGCGTTACAAGCAAGAGGTTTTAAAATTACCTCTATTAAGGATATGAGTCCGATGCCACATAATGGTTGTAGGCCTCCAAAAAAAAGACGAGTTTAATAATAACTAAATAGGAGAAGTAACTTGATAGATAAAAATTGGAAAGAACTTATAAAACCATCTAAATTAAACATTACTCAAAGTGATGATAAAAAACATGCTAAAATTATCGCTGAACCTTTGGAAAAAGGATACGCTTTAACCCTAGGAAATGCATTAAGAAGAGTTTTATTATCTTCAGTTCAAGGTACTGCTGTAACAGCTATTCAAATTGATGGAGTACTACATGAATTCTCCTCAATCGACGGTGTTAGAGAAGACGTCACTGATATTGTTCTTAATGTTAAAGCTTTAGCTTTGAATTTAAAAACTTCAGGACCAAAAAAATTAATTTTAGATGCAAAAGGTCCTGGTGAGATTAAAGCAAAAATGATTACTTCAAACCCTGACATTGAAATATTAAACCCAGATTTAGTAATTTGTAACTTAGATGAAAAAACTAAATTTCATATGGAATTAACAGTTAATACTGGAAAGGGTTACGTTCCTGCAGATAGAAATAAAGCTAGCAATTCTCCATTAGGATTAATAGCAATAGATGCTGTTTTTAGCCCAGTTAAGAGAGTTTCTTACAATGTATCGAACGCAAGAGAAGGACTAACCTTGGATTATGACAAATTAACAATGGAAGTTGAAACAAATGGTTCAGTAACAGCTGAGGATGCAGTTGCGTTTGCAGCAAGAATTTTACAAGATCAATTGGCTATGTTTGTTAACTTTGATGAACCAGTTGCAACAATACAAGAGAAAAAAACTTCTGAACCTGAGTTTAATAGAAACTTGCTTAGAAGAGTTGATGAATTAGAACTATCCGTAAGATCAATGAATTGTCTTAAAAATGATAATATTATTTACATTGGAGATTTAGTTCAAAAGAGCGAAAGCGAAATGCTAAGAACTCCCAATTTTGGAAGAAAATCATTGAATGAAATTAAAGAAGTTCTTACAACGATGTCATTATATCTTGGTATGGAAGTTCCAAATTGGCCACCAGAAAATATTGCTGAACTTTCTAAAAAATTAGAAGATAACTATTAATAATAATGAGACACAAAATTGCTCATAGAAAGTTAAACAGAACGTCAGAGCACCGTAAAGCTTTGTTTAAAAATATGCTTAATTCTTTGATTAAGCATGAGCAAATTAAAACAACTTTACCAAAAGCAAAAGAGTTAAAGCCATTAATTGATAAAGTTATTACTATTGGTAAAAAGAAAGATTTATCAGCTAGAAGATCTTTAATTTCAAAATTACAAGATGAAGACTCAGCAGAAAAATTAATTACAGTTTTATCTAAGAGATATGAAAATAGAAAAGGTGGCTATTCTAGAATTGTTAGAACAAGAAATCGTTTTGGTGACAATTCAACAATGGCATATATCGAATTAGTAGATAAAGATTTTAATGCAAAAGGACAAGATTCAGGTCCAGTTCAAAAAAAACCTGAGCAACCAAAGGAAGAAGCTCAACAGTTAAGCAAGTAAACAATTAATGAAGTCTTATTTATTAATTGCTTTATTTGGTGCCTTTGGAACTTTAGCAAGATATTCAGTTATACAAATTACTCCAAAAATTTTTCAAACTATCTTTCCAATTGGAACTCTCACAGTAAATTTATTAGGTTGTTTTTTAATTGGTTTAGTTTCCGGAATATTAGATACAAAGTTTTTAACAATTGATGAGAATTTTAAAAATTATATTACTATTGGATTTTTAGGAGGTTTCACAACATTTTCATCTTTTTCTCAAGACTTTTTTAATCTTATTAATAGTTCGAATTATTTATTTGCTTTTAGTTATATTTTTATTTCAGTTTTTTTTGGATTAATGATGTTTTATTTAGGAGATAAGTTTATTCATATCATTTCATAATGGAGCCGAAGCATATTTTTAAAATTGAAGAAGATTTTGAGAATATTCGTTTCGATAAATGGTTTAAAAAAAAAGTAAAAGCCTTACCTCAGTCACTAATTGAAAGAACGTTAAGAAAAGGCAAAATTCTAGTTAACGGTAAAAAAGTTAAAAGTTCATATAAAATACAAATAAATGATGAAATTAAAGTGTTTGCGGACATTGATAATGATGAAAAGATAATAAAAAAAAAATTTTCATATTTACCTGCAAAGAAAGATTACGAATTAATTAAAAATAATATTTTATTTGAGAATGAGTACTATTTAGTTTTAAACAAGCCTTATAACTTAGCTGTTCAATCGGGAACTAAAACAGGAAAAAATATTTTTGATATATTAAAGAATTATTCAGAGACGGAATATCCGACCCCTTATTTAGTTCATAGATTAGACGCTGAAACTACTGGAATTTTAATTATAAGCAAAACACATAAAAGTGCTAAATTTTTTTCTGATTTATTTAAAAATCAAACTATAAAAAAAAGTTATTTAGCTGTAGTGGAGGGTGTTTTAAATGATAAAATTGGTACATTAAGAAATGAACTTAGTTATGTTGAAAATAATAAAGAAAAATTATATTTATCAATTACTAATTATAAAGTTGTTTCGGAATCAAACGACTACTCATTGTTATTATTAAATCCTGATACAGGTAGAAAACACCAGTTGAGAAGACAGTTAAGCTTTATAAAACATCCTATTCTAGGAGAAAAAAAGTATACAAATAAGGGCTTAAATAAATCTAAAGAGCTTCATTTAATGCTTCATGCTTATAAAGTTGAATTTTTAATAAATAGTAAAAAAATAATACATAATGCAGAGCTTCCATTATATTTTAAAAGTTTATGTAAGGAAAAAGGATTATCTCACGATTTAAATAATTTATAAAAATTTTCTTTTATAGATTTATTAATTCTTTCATCATTTGGAACTTTGCATAAATCCGAAATATTAATAATTCCTTTATTGGATATTCCACAGGGTATTATTCCTCGATAGTCCGACTTGTTAACATTAATATTTATAGAGAAGCCATGATAGGCAATCCATTTCTTAACTTTGATACCGATCGCGGCAATTTTATTTTCTTCATTATTTTTTTTAACCCAAATGCCAATATTTTTGGGATCAGCATATGATGAGATATTAAAATCATTAAGAATTGCTATAATCCATTTTTCTACATTACGTACAAATTTTTTAATTTCTTTCTCACGTTTATTAAGATTAATAACAAAATAAACAATTTTTTGTCCTGGTCCATGATATGTAAATTTTCCACCGCGATTTGTTTCGATTACCGGAAACAAGTCAGGGATTAACAAATCTTTATCAGTTGCACTTATACCTTTAGTATAAACGGAATCATGTTCTAGTATCCAGATAAGTTCATCATCTAAATTAGCATGAACTTTTTCTACTCTTTTTTCTAAAAAATCTAAGGCTTCTTTATAAGCAACAGACTTTTTTGATATTTTAATTCGCATTAAAAATTATCAATTAATCTTACACCATTTAAATAATAAGCAATAAATACCCTCGTGTTTACTGTTGATTTATTAGTTTTTTTTAATTTTTTTAAATCAAAGGCAGTTAAATAATCTATTTTTTTAACACCAAATTCTTTGATTTTTTTTAAGAATAATGAATTATCTTTGGATTTAATAATTTTATTTTTATTGTTTTTTAGAAAATTAATTATTTTTCCGGCTGTATTCAATGATTTTTGATCTAAAAGTTTATTCCTAGAAGATAAAGCAATACCGTTCTTAGCTCTAATTGTATCACAAGGGACAACTATTATTTTAGAGTTAATACTTCTTAAATACTCTTTAATAATAATTAACTGTTGATAATCCTTCTTTCCAAGGAATAGGTAGTTTGTTTTTATATGTTTAAGTAATCTTTTTACAACTTCTATAACCCCTTCAAAATGTCCTGGTCTAAATTTTCCTTCCATATATTTTTTGAAAAAATGAATTTTATTTTTAATAATAATTTTTTTTTCTGGATAAATTTCTTTTTTTTGAGGTAAATACACAAAGTCTACTTTATTTTTTTTGCAAATTTTTAAGTCAGTTGAGATAGTTTTTGGATATTTTATAAAGTCTTTTTTATTATTAAACTGAAGTGGATTTACAAATATACTTACTACAGTTAATAATTTTTTCTTTTTAGATTTTTTTATTAACGAAACGTGACCTTTGTGCAAGCATCCCATCGTTGGGATAAAGCCAATTTTTTTTTTATTTTGTAACTCGAAAGCTATTTTATTTGCTGTTTTAATTATTTTCATTTAAGAAATTAGATATAATATTTAATGATAAAAGAAGCGATAATACCATTAGCTGGTTTAGGCACAAGACTTCTACCATTTAGCAAAATACTTCCAAAAGAACTGTTGCCCTTAGGAAATAAAACTATTTTAGAGCATATTTTAGATGAATGTTTAGATGCGGGTATTAAAAAAATTTTTTTAGTTATTTCTAAAAAAAAAAAAATTATTAAAGACTATCTTTACCCCGACCCTTATTTAATTAATTATTTAAAAAAAAAGAAAGATAATAAATCAATTCGTAAATTAAAAAATTTAGAACGTTATAAAAATAAAATTAAATTTATTTATCAAAACTCACCGAAAGGTCTAGGTGATGCAGTATTAGAAGCTAAGTCAGCAATTAAAGAAAAATTTTTTCTTTTAGTTTTGCCAGATGACATAATTATTAAAGAAAATTGTTCAAAAAAAATGATAAATATTCATAATAAATATCTATCTTCTGTTATAGCTTCCAAAAAAGTAAAAAATTCTGAAATTTCAAGGTATGGTATTATTAAGTACACAAAAAAAATTAATAATAATTTAATAGTTAAAAGTCTAATTGAAAAACCTAGTTCGAAAAATTCTCCATCAAATTATGCAATTATAGGGAGATATATTTTACCAACTAAAATATTTTCTTCATTACAAAATACTAAAAAAGGTTCCCTAGGAGAAGTTCAAATTACTGATGCAATGAACCATTTAATTTATAATGATAATAAATTCTTAGCACATATATTTTCTGGAACATATTTAGACTGCGGAACTATTAACGGATATAATAATTCACTTAAAAAAATTCTAATATGAAAATTTGCTTCATTGGCACCGGTTATGTTGGTTTGGTATCTGGGGTATGTTTCTCCGATCTTGGCAATAGCGTTATCTGCATTGATAAAGATAGAGAAAAATTAACCCAACTTGAAAATGGAGATATTCCAATATTTGAACCTGGTTTATCTGAGTTAGTACGAAAAAATTTAGATGCCGGTAGACTTAGTTTTTCTGACGATTTAATTGGCTCTATTAAAAAATCAGATATTGTTTTTATAGCTGTAGGCACACCAACAGCTAAAGATGGGGTTTCAGCAGATCTTTCGCAAGTATTCACTGTTGCTAAATTAATTTCAAAAAGAATAAAATCTCATAAAATTATAGTTACAAAATCTACTGTACCTATTGGCACTGGTGATAAAATTGAAAAAATTTTAAATAAAAATAAAAAAAAAGGATTATTCACAATTATATCAAACCCAGAGTTTCTAAGGGAAGGAGAGGCTATAAAAGATTTTAAGTATCCAGATCGTGTAGTCATTGGCACAAATGATAAAAGAGTTATTAAAATATTTAATGAGTTATATCGACCAATAATTAATAAAGGAGCAGCCTTTGTTTCTTGCTCAAGAAGAGCTGCAGAACTTATAAAATATGCATCAAATGCTTTTTTAGCAACAAAAATAAGCTTTATAAACGAAATTGCAAATTTATGTGAAAAAGTTCATGTCAATATTGATGATGTATCGGTTGGAATTGGACTTGATAAAAGAATTGGTTCGAGATTTTTAAGAGCTGGACCTGCCTATGGTGGATCTTGTTTTCCTAAAGACACTAAGGCTTTAGCAAAAGTAGGCAAGAATTACAATTCGCCATTATCTATTGTTAATTCAGTAATTAATTTTAACGAAAAAAGAAAAAAAGATATTGAAAATAATATTTATAAAATTTTACATAATAAGATTAAAAATAAGATAATTTGTTTTTTAGGAGTCACGTTTAAAGCTAACACTGATGATTTAAGAGATTCTTCAGCAATCAATTTGATATCAAAATTTGTTAAAAAGGGCGCAAAAATTAACTATTACGAGCCAACAGGAAGTAAAGAAATTTTAGATAAGCATAAAAACGTAAAATATTTTGATGATTTGTATTTAGCTGTAAAAAAAGTTGATTTAATCATTATTCACACAGAGTGGGATGAATTTAAAAATTTAAATTTTTCCAAGATTAAGAATAATGACAAAAAAGTTATTATATATGATTTAAGAAATTTATACGATAACAGGTCATTTATTAATAAAAACAATATTTCATATTATTCTATTGGTAGACCATTCAATGCCTAAATTACTTACAAAGATAAAAAAAAATAAGACTCAGGTTAAAATAAAAAAACCTAATTTTTATGAAGTTATCCTTTTAAATGATGATTTTACAACCATGGAATTTGTTGTTAAAGTTTTACAATTATTTTTTAATATGACTAAGTTAACAGCAAATAAAATAATGCTTAAAATTCATAATGAAGGCAGTGCCGTTTGTGGTATTTATCCATATGAAGTTGCAGAGACTAAAGTTTTGCAAGTTATAAATTTTGCAAAACAAAATCAGTACCCTTTAAAATGTATTATGAAAAAATCTATTTAGATGGCTACATTTACTAAATCTTTAGAACAGGCAATTTCTCAAGCCTTCAAATTTGCAACTGAAAAAAAACATCAGTATGTAACTTTAGAGCATTTGCTACTTGCTTTAACTGACGAGACCGATGCTCGTAATGTTATGAAGGCGTGTAACGTAGATGTTGATTTACTAAATGAAAATTTAGAATTTTATATTGATAATGAGTTGGATAATATAGTTACTTCAGATACTAAGTTAGAGCCTCAGCCCACAGCAAGTTTTCAAAGAGTTATTCAAAGATCGATTGTTCATGTCCAGTCTTCAGGAAAAAATGAAGTTACAGGCGCTAATATATTAGTTGCTTTATTTGCTGAAAGAGAAAGTCATGCTACATTCTTTTTACAAGAACAAGAAGTTACACGTTATGATGTAGTTAATTTTATTTCCCATGGAATTACAAAAGTTGATAATTTTGCATACGGAGGTTCTTTTGATAATTCATCATCTCAAAATAATAATAAAGCAGCAACTAATTCTCCATTAGAAACCTACTGTATTAATTTAAATAAAAAAGCTGAACAAAATAAAATAGATCGTTTAATAGGACGGGGCGTTGAAGTAGATCGTTTAGCTCAAATTTTATGCAGAAGAACTAAAAATAATCCTTTGTTAGTAGGTGATCCCGGCGTTGGAAAAACAGCAATCGTTGAAGGACTTGCGTTAAAAATCTTTAATAATGAAGTACCTGAAATTTTAAAATCACATGTAATTTTTTCACTTGATATGGGAACATTAATTGCTGGCACAAGATACAGAGGAGATTTTGAGGAGCGTCTTAAATTAATTATTAAGGAAATAGAAAAAAATAAAAACTATATTTTATTTATTGATGAAATCCATACATTGGTTGGAGCTGGCTCAACTTCAGGAAGTTCCATGGATGCTTCTAATATGCTTAAGCCTGCTTTACAGGCCGGAAATATAAGGTGTATTGGATCTACAACTTATAATGAGTACAGATTATTTTTTGAAAAAGACAGAGCACTGCAGAGAAGATTCCAAAAAATAGATGTACCAGAGCCTACAATAGATGAGGCTTACAAAATTATGTATGGAATTCGATCAAAGTATGAAAAATTCCATAATGTTAAATTTACCGACGCTGCAATCAAAGCCTCCGTAGATTTATCGAGCAAATATATTGGTAATAAAAAGTTACCTGATAAATCAATTGATATTATTGATGAATTAGGTTCCTCAGAAGTTTTAAAATCTGAAACCCAAAGAAAAAAAATATTAGATATTGAAGATATCGAAAGAATAGTTTCTCAAATTACAAAAATTCCTGAAAAGAATATTTCTGTTAACGATAGGATGTATTTAAAAGATTTAGATAAAAATTTAAAAAGAGTTATTTTCGGACAAGACCTTGCAATTGATAGTCTAGTATCCTCAATCAAATTATCAAGATCTGGTCTACGAGATAGTAATCGTACTATTGGAAATTATATGTTTTCAGGGCAGACAGGAGTTGGAAAAACAGAACTTGCAAAACAACTTGCAAAAGTACTTGGTATTGAACTTATTCGATTTGATATGTCAGAATATATGGAAAGACATTCAGTCTCAAAATTAATCGGTGCCCCTCCAGGATACGTTGGTTTTGATCAAGGGGGATTACTTTCTGAAAAAGTTGATAAAAATCCTTATGCAGTTCTTTTAATCGATGAAATAGAAAAGGCTCATCCAGATGTTTATAATGTTTTGTTGCAAATTATGGATTATGGAAAATTAACAGACCAAAATGGAAAAAAAATAGATTTTAGAAATATCATATTAATTATGACAACTAACGCCGGAGCAGAGGATTTGCAGAAATCTCAGATAGGATTTAACAAAAGCGTTAATAAAGATGGAGATTTAGAATCTATTAATAAAATATTTTCACCTGAATTTAGAAATAGATTGGATTCTATTGTTCAATTTAACGTTTTAAACAAAGATACTGTTAAAAAAATTGTTGAAAAGTTTGTGATAGAACTTGAAATACAACTGGGTGAGAGAGATGTGATTATAAATTTAACTGATAAAGCAAGTAATTTAATTTCCAAGTTAGGATTTGATGAAAAAATGGGAGCTAGACCACTAAATAGAGTTATCGATGAAAAAATTAAAAAACCCTTAGCTGATGAACTTATTCATGGAAAATTAATAAACGGCGGTCATGTTTTAGTTGATGCCAAAGATGATATTCTTGTTTTTGAGATTAATAAAATTGAAAAAACATCAAAAAAAACAATTAGTAAAACAGTTCAGTAAATATGTTTGGATTCTTTTCAAATAAGGTTAATAAAATAGAAGAAAAGTTATCAATACTTGCAACAGAAATAGCAAGTATTCAAAAGAATATTATTATTTATCCAAACGAAAATAATTATAAAAACTTGCACATAACCAAAACTAAAGAACTAAATTCTCTCTATAATGAATTGGAAGAAAAAAAAGGAAAAGCCTATTTAGATGAATTTATTCGAAAATTATCCAATAAATATAAGGAATCCGAGTACGTTTTGTCTAAAACAGAACAAAAAATTTTAGATAAAATTTTAATTGAATATAAAGTTAAAGTTAAAATAAAAGCTTAATTAATCTCAAAGATACTTTCAATTTCAACGCAGGCATTTAAAGGTAAAGAATTGCAGCCTATTGCAATTCTAGAGTGAAGATTAAATGAAAATATTTTTGCAATTAGGTCAGATGCTCCATTAATAACTTTTGCATGATCTGAGAAATTTTCTAAACAATTTACATAACCACTTATTCGAATGCAGCTTTTAACTTTATTTAGATCACCTTTGCATGCAATTTTTAACTGTCCGACAGCATTTAAAATTGAAATTTCAGCAGCTTTTTGTGCCTGTTCCAAAGAGACATCTTTTATGACTTTGCCAGTTATTATTTTTCCATCAGCTCCAATAGGTAACTGACCAGATATATAAATGAGTTTTTCGTATTTACTAAAGGCAGCATAATTACCAACTGGCTTAGGAGGCGATGGTATATCAATATTTAATTTTTTTAAAATTTCTTCAATTTTACTCATCTTCACTTTTATTTTTTTTGCTTTTCTTTCTAGTTTTTTTACCACCCTTAGTCTCATCGTAAGCAATTCTTGCTGCAATCAGTACTAAAGCTTCCTCCATAGAAATATTTTCGGGATCTTTATCATCAGGAATTGTAGCATTTATAGTTTTATATTTAATATAAGGACCATATTGTCCTTTCATGATCTTAACAGGTTTTTTATCCTCAGGGTGTTCGCCTAGATTTTTGATCTCATTTGAAGTTCTTCTACCTGGTTTTGCTTCGGCAATTAAAGTAATTGCTCTATTTAATCCTAAAGAAAAAATATCCTCTGGGTTTTCCAATGAAGCAGATTTATTTTCGCATTTTACGTATGGCCCAAATCTTCCTACGTTTAAAGTAATATCCTGTGAATTTTCTGGATATTGACCTAGTACTTTCGGAAGTGATGCTAAAAATTTACATTTATCTAAATCCAATGAGTCCAAAGAGATACCTTTAGGTATGGACACATTTCTAAGATTTTTTTCGTCATTTCCAATTTGTAGATAAGGGCCGAATCTTCCTTTTTTTAAAACGATTTTTTCTTTATTATCAGTTTCACCAAATACTTTTGGCTCAGCTAGAAAATCTTGTTCAGCTGCTTTCGCTCTTGATAAAGGTCTTGTAAATTTACATTCAGGATAGTTTGAACAGCCAATAAATGCTCCAAATCTCCCGTTTTTTAAACTAAGTTCACCATTATTACAGTTTTTACATTTTTTAGAGATCTTTCCATCAGCGTCTTTATCAAAAATAATATCTCCTAAGCTTTCATTTAATAAATCGAGCACTGCTCTTGTTCTTAATTCTTTAACTTCATTAATATTTTTGTAAAATTCTTTCCAAAAATTTTCTAAAACTTTAAGATATTCAATTTTACCTGTTGTAATTTCATCTAAGCTATCTTCAAGGGTTGCGGTAAAATTATAATCAACATATTTAGTAAATAATTTATCTAAGAAAGCTGTTATAAGCTTGCCTCTATCTGTAGGAATAAAACGTTTTGTAATAAGCTCAACATAGTTTCTAGCTGATAATACTGAAATAATACTAGCATAAGTGGAAGGTCTTCCTATTCCCAATTCCTCTAATTTTTTAACCAAACTTGCCTCAGAAAATCTTGGTGGCGGCTCAGTAAAATGTTGCTCAGTATTAAATTTTGGATTTTCTAGTTTTTCATTTATTTTTACTTCTGGTAATATTTTTTGATCATTTTCTTCATCTTTATCGACCTCATCTTCTTCCTTCACATCTTGGTATAATTTTAAAAAACCATCGAATACTTGAACAGATCCTGTTGCTCTAAAAGTTATAGATTTTGATGGATTTAATATCTCCAATGTACATCTTTCATATTCAGCATTTTCCATTTGAGAGGCAAGTGTTCTATTCCAAATAAGCTCGTATAATCTTGCCTGATCTTTATCTAAAATAGATCTCATTTTTTCAGGTGTTCTTAGAATATCGGTAGGTCTAATTGCTTCATGTGCCTCTTGGGCATTTTTTGCTTTTTTTCCTGAATAATTTCTAGCTTCGCTTGGTAAGTACTTCTTACCAATTACTTTATCTATGTAATTTCTACATTCTTTTACAGCATCTTGAGAAATATTAGTTCCATCAGTTCTCATATAAGTAATTAAGCCAACGGTATCTCCTTCAAAATCGATTCCTTGATAAAGTCTTTGTGCAATTTGCATCGTTCTTGAAGCTGAAAATCCTAATTTTTTTGAAGCCTCTTGTTGCATAGTAGAGGTTGTAAAAGGAGCATATGGACTTCTTCGGTATGGCTTCTTATCAATACTTGCAATATTGAAACTTTCTTTTTTAATTTGCTCTAAGACATTTTTTATTTCCTGTTCATTTTTGAATGAAAATTTTTCAATTTTATTTCCTTTAAAAGAATAAAGTCTTGCGTTTAATTCTTTTTTTTGTTGAGTTAAAAAAGTACAAGCAAAAGTCCAATATTCTTGGGGCTTAAATAATTCAATATCATGCTCTCTATCAACAATAAGTCTAAGAGCAACAGACTGAACTCTACCAGCTGATTTTGACCCTGGAAGTTTTGTCCATAGAATAGGGGAGATATTAAAACCAACTAAATAATCTAAAGCTCGTCTAGCCATATAGGCATTAACAAGCTCAGGATTAATATCTCTGGGATTGCTAATACCATTTTCTACTGCCTTCTTTGTGATCTCATTAAATACGACTCTTTCAAATTTTTTATCTTTAATTTTTTTATTTTCTTCTAAAATACATTTTAAATGCCAAGCAATAGCTTCCCCTTCGCGATCTGGATCTGTTGCTAAAATAATTCTATCCGCATCAATTGCATAATCGGTAATTTCTTTTAAATGTTTTTTTGATCCAGGATCAATTTCCCAAATCATCTTAAAATCATGCTCCGTGTCAACAGATCCATTTTTTGATGGAAGATCTCTAACGTGTCCGTAGCTTGCTAAGACTTTATAATCAGAACCTAAATATTTATTAATTGTTTTTGCTTTAGCAGGACTTTCAACGATAACTAAATTCATAAGTTTTAAGTAAAAGGAAGAACTGTCAAAATTTTGTATCTTTGTCAAATTTCGAAAAAAAATTGTATAAAAAAGTCTATAATTGCTTAGAATTTTTCTTTTATTAAGGAAGCAATGTTTTGTCTATGAGTGAAAATTGAAAATACAAAATAAAACAAAATTAATATAAAAATTTTTTGATCAAAGAAAATAAAAGCTGTAAGTGTTACAACTAAATATCCTAATAATGCTGAAACAGCCGATATTCTAAAAATTGAAAGCATAATTAACCATGCACTAATAAAAATAACCGACAAATAAAAATTAATTACTAATAAGCTACCGATAAATGTTGCAACTCCTTTTCCTCCTTTAAATTTTAGCCACACTGGAAAAATATGAGCAAGAAAAACAATTACTGCTGAGTAATAAGTTAGTTCATTGTAATACTCTGTTGTTATCAAAACTGATAAAGTACCTTTGAGTCCGTCAAGTAGAAGAGTTAGAGCAGCAATAAATTTATTACCTGTCCTTAATACATTTGTTGCTCCAATGTTTCCGGACCCAATTTTTCTAACATCACCTAAACCAGCAATTTTTGTGAGGATTAATCCAAAAGGTATGGAGCCTAATATATAAGAGTAGAAAGTAACTATAAGTACGTCCATTATCCCTCAAATACTAAATTTCCGTTTATAAATGTTTTTTCAACCTTACCTTGCATTCTTCTTTTCTCAATGGCGGTATTTTTTGATTTTGATTTGATTTTTTCCTTTTCAACAACCCAAGGCTTATCAAGATTAACAACTGCTATATCAGCGTCACTACCAATTGATAAATTTCCTGCGTTGATATTTAATATTTTTGCAGGATTACAAGTTAAAGTTTTTATAAGTGTTTTGAGATCACAAGATTGATTGTGATAAAGCTCCAAAGTTAGAGATAATAAAGTTTCAATTCCAGAAGCTCCAGTTGCTGCTTGTTGAAATGGTAAACGTTTTGATTCTTCATCTTCAGGTTTATGATCTGAAACGATAACATCGATTATCCCTTTTTTAATAGCATCAATTAAAGCTAGGCGATCATTTTCAGTTCTAAGAGGAGGGGATAATTTTAAGAAAGTTCTAAAATCTCCAATATCATTTTCATTTAATGATAAATTATTTATTGAAACACCAGTTGTAAATTCTAACCCTTTATTTTTATAAGTTTCGATTACTGGAAGAGATGCTTTTGAGGATATAGTGGATATATGGTATCTGTTTTTATAAAGTTCTAATAAGCTTAAATCTCTTTCTATAATAATTTTTTCTGCTATATCTGGAATCCCTTTTAGTCCTAATCTTGTAGATACCTCGCCCTCATTAACTGAACCGTTGGTTGATAGTTCGTTGTCTTGAGGAAATTGAATAATTAAACTATTTAGATTTTTTGAATAATTAAATATTTTATCCATTACTCTGTTGTTTTGAACGCACTTAATTCCATCCGTAAAACCTATAGCGCCAATAATTCCAAGCAAACCAAACTCCGACATTTCATTGCCCTCAAGATTTTTTGTAAGAGTTGCAAGGGGATAAATTTTAATTTGCGACTTATCTTTTGCTCTTCTTTTTGTGAAATCTAATATAGAGCCATTGTCAATAACTGGCATAGTATTTGGCATTGTTACAACAGAAGTAACTCCGCCTGATAGAGCTGCTTCACTTAAAGTTCTGAAATTTTCTTTATATTCAAAGCCTGGCTCTCCAACAAAAACTCTCATATCAACAATTCCTGGAATTGAGATATTGCCTTTACAATCTATAATTTCACAATCTTTTGGAACATTATTTTTAGTTACATTTTTTCCAATTGCTTTTATTTTTCCATTATCATCGATTAAAATTCCACCTACTTCATCAATATTATTTTGTGGATCTATTATTCTTGTATTAATTAATAGCTTCGTTTTCATTTGTTATTACCGCATATAATTTTTAAACAAGCCATTCTAACCGCAACTCCCATCTCAACTTGCTCTTTGATAATACTTCGGTTGATGTCGTCAGCTAAAGTTGTGTCAATTTCAACCCCTCTATTCATTGGACCTGGATGCATTATCAATGCGTTTGGATGAGCTTTGGTAATTTTTTTATAATCTAGACCGTAAAATTCATAATATTCCCTGGTTGAAGGAACGTAGGATCCTTGCATACGTTCGGTTTGAAGTCGTAGCATCATTACGATGTCAGATCCTTCAAGGCCCTTGTTCATATCTGTGAATGCTTTAACTCCAAGACTTTCAATATTTTTTGGCATTAAGGTAGGAGGGGCAATCACTCTTACTTCAGCCCCCAACATATTAAGTAAGTAGATATTTGATCGTGCAACTCTAGAGTGCATTATGTCGCCACAAATTGAAATTCTCAAACCTTCAATTTTTGCTTTTTTAATTTTAATTGTGAGAGCATCAAGTAATGCTTGTGTTGGATGTTCTCTCCAACCATCGCCTGCATTAATGACTGAACAATTTACTTTTTGCGCTAAAAGATTTGCAGCTCCTGAATCTTGATGTCTTATAATCAAAACATCAGGATGCATTGCATTCAAGGTCATTGCTGTATCAATTAAGGTTTCACCTTTTTTGATTGCGGAGTTTGATACATTCATATTCATCACATCAGCGCCTAATCTTTTTCCTGCAAGTTCAAATGAACTTAAAGTTCTAGTAGAAGACTCAAAAAATAAATTAATTTGAGTTTTGCCGGTTAAGATATTTAATTTTTTTTGTTCCCTTTTGTTAAAGTCAACAAATTGCATTGACTCATCAAGAATGTAATTTATTTCGGGAATAGATAGAGATTGAATGCCTAAGAGGTGTTTGTGTCTGAATTTAACAGCTTCTTTTTGTATAGCCATTAAAATCAACTCTATACTTGCAAACTATAAAGCTTGCAAGCATTAAATTTAAATCACTTATTTTATTAGATTTTTATAATAATCAATAAAGCCTTGCAAAATAAAGGCGGCAGAATTTTCATCTAGTTTTTTCTGCTTCTTTGTTACGTTAATTGATAATTTTGACATACCTTTGTAAGCACCCTCACTAGAGAGTCTTTCATCCCAAAGAGTTACTGGAATAGAAAGTTGTTCAGTTAAACTTTTAGAAAAGTCTCTTGCAGACTGCGCTCTTGGACCAAGTGAACCATCCATATTAATAGGGTTGCCAACTACAATGCCCTCTACATTATTTTCTTTAATTATATTTCTTAATTCAATTATGAAAAATTTAAGTTGTGTAAACTCAATTGTAGTTAAAGGAGTTGCAATATTATGATTTTCATCACAAATGGAGATGCCTATATTTTTTTTTCCATGATCAATTCCAATTAATCTGGATTGTTTATTTATTATTTCTGCAAATTTATCGTTCTCTAATAGGTTGTAAGTTTTCATTAAAATGTTAATTTAACTGGATTTACCATTAAGTCTAATGTCAATTAACAAAGATACTATTAAGAAAATATCAAAGCTAGCTAGGATATCAGTAACCAACGAAGAGACTGATAGACTTGAGAAAGATTTAAATTCCATTTTAAAATTTGTTGAACAATTAAAAGAGCTTAATACTGATAAAATTGCACCGATCGCCTCGGTATCTGATCAACCTCTTACAATGAGCGAGGATGAGGTTAAAAAAATTAATGAAAAAAAAGAAATTTTACAAAATGCCCCTGATAAAAATACTAATTATTATATTGTTCCAAAGGTTATCGAATAAACATGACCGATCTTGCAAAATTAACTTTAGTTGAAAGCATTAAGTATGTTAAAGAAAAAAAATGCAGCGCCTCAGAACTAGTTGGCGCATATATTAAAAGAATAGAAAAATCAGATAAATTAAACTGTTTTAATACTAAGGATTTAGAAAATGCTCATAGTAAAGCAAAGAAAATAGATACTAATCGGAAATTAGATAAAGCTTTAGTTGGAGCTCCCATTGCTGTTAAAGACTTATTTTGCACCAAAGGTGTTAAAACAACTGCTTCTAGTAAAATTTTATCAAATTTTATTCCAACTTATGAGTCTACCGTTACAGAAAAACTTTGGAATGAAGATGCTATTTTAATTGGAAAATTAAACTCAGATGAATTTGCAATGGGTTCATCAAATGAGACTAGTAATTTTGGTAATGTTTTAAATCCATATCGTTTAAATAATCAAAATCTTGTTCCTGGAGGATCTTCAGGAGGTTGCGCAAGTGCAGTTGCTGCTGACTTAACGAGTGCTACTATTGGAACAGATACTGGTGGAAGTATTCGTCAACCAGCTGCATTTACGGGCATTGTCGGTTTAAAGCCTACTTATGGTCGTTGTTCTAGATGGGGAATAGTTGCTTTTGCATCTTCTCTAGATCAAGCAGGCCCCATGACCAAAGATGTCAAAGATGCTGCCTTAATGCTTGATGTTATTTCAGGTTATGATGAAAAAGATTCAACATCTGCAAAAAAACCAAAGAGTTCATTTCTAAGCTCAATTAAAAATAATGTTAAAGGTTTAAGGGTTGGAGTTCCAAAAGAATACCGCGTTGATAATATGCCAAAGGAAGTAGATGATTTATGGAAAGAAGGAATAAAAATTTTAAAAGATAATGGGGCTATTATTAAAGATATTTCATTACCGCATACAAAATATGCTCTTCCTACTTATTATATTATAGCGCCTGCTGAAGCTTCATCAAATTTGGCAAGATACGATGGAGTTAGATATGGATTTAGAGCGGAAGGAAAAGATTTAACCGAAATGTATGAAAATACTAGATCCGAAGGTTTCGGGGCTGAAGTTAAAAGAAGAATTATGATTGGCACTTACGTTTTATCCTCAGGTTATTATGATGCTTATTATTTAAAAGCCCAGAAGGTTAGAAATTTAATCAAAATAGATTTTGATAATGCTTATAAAGATGTTGATGTAATTTTAACACCAACAACACCGACACCAGCTTTTAAATTTGGAGAAAATGCAGACGATCCAATTGCTATGTATTTAAATGATATATTTACAGTTACTGCAAACTTAGCAGGCCTTCCTGCGATATCATTACCAATAAAACATAATAAAGACGGACTACCTTTGGCTTTACAATTATTTGGAAAGTCTTTTGATGAACAAACATTATTAAACACTGCCTATTTTATAGAACAACAAGTTAATTTTAAATCACAAGTAAAAGATTGGTGGATGTTATGAGCGATAAAGAATTTAATTATTATATTTCTGGTGAAACTGGAAAATGGGAAGTTGTAATAGGTCTTGAAGTTCATGCACAAGTAAGTTCAAATGCTAAATTATTTTCATCCTCTTCAACTAAATTTGGATCAGAGCCAAATTCACAGGTAAGTTTAATTGATGCTGCAATGCCTGGAATGTTACCGGTGATTAATAAATTTTGTGTTGAACAAGCTGTTAGAACAGGACTTGGGTTGAAAGCTAAAATTAATTTACTTTCTATTTTTGATAGAAAAAACTACTTTTACGCAGACTTACCCCAAGGTTATCAAATTTCTCAATTTAAACATCCAATTGTTGGAGAAGGGGAAGTGATCCTTGATATGCCTTATGGAACTAAAAAAATTGGAATTGAAAGACTTCATCTTGAGCAAGATGCAGGTAAAAGTTTGCACGATCAAGATCCAACAAAAACCTTTATTGATTTAAATAGATCAGGTGTTGCCTTAATGGAAATTGTAAGCAAACCAGATTTAAGATCACCCGAGGAAGTTGCAGAATATATCAAAAAATTGAGATCTATTATGCGTTATTTAGGTACTTGCGATGGAAATATGGAGGAAGGTTCCCTTAGGGCAGATGTGAATGTATCTGTTAGAAAAATTGGAAGCAAAGAATTTGGGACACGTTGTGAGATTAAGAACGTAAACTCCATCAAGTTTATGCAACAAGCCATTCAATATGAAGCAAAAAGACAGGTAGAACTTCTAGAGGATGGAAAAAAAATTGATCAGGAAACAAGATTGTTTGATACTAAAAAAAATGAAACGCGACAGATGCGTAGCAAAGAAGATGCTCATGATTATAGATATTTTCCAGATCCAGATCTTCCACCATTAAAATTTGAGCAAACTTTTGTAGATCAAATAAAGAAAAACTTACCTGAGTTACCAGATGATAAAAAAGAACGTTTAATTAAAGTTTATAAACTTTCAAATTATGAGGCCGGAGTTTTAATATCAGATAAGGATACTTCTGATTATTTTGAAGATGTTGCAAAAAATTCAGATGTAAAACTTGCAATTAACTGGGTAATTGGTGACCTGTTTGCAGCTTTAAATAAGATTGGAAAATCTATTAAAGAGTCTCCTATTTCATCTAAAAATTTATCAAAGTTAATCCAATTGATAAAAAACAATACAATTTCTGGAAGAATTGCCAAAGAAGTTTTTGAATTAATGATTAATGATAATAGAGATCCAAAAGTTATCGTTGAAGAAAAGGGACTTGTTCAAGAAAGTAATGTTGATGAATTAGAAAAAATTATTGAAAAAGTATTAAAAGATAACTCTGAAAAAGTTGCAGAATATAAGTCTGGCAAAGATAAATTATTTGGATTTTTCGTAGGTTCTGTAATTAAAGAGTCTAAAGGTAAAGCTAATCCTGCTTTAGTTAATGATATTTTAAAGAAAAAACTTTCATAAAGTGTTTAAGTCGATTGAAAATTCAGCTGAACTACAGAAGTATATTTTTACTTATGGTGTTAATGAACATCCTTTGCAGAAAGAAATTAGAGAATATACAGAAAAAAATCTTGGTAATTCCGCAATAATGCAAATCAGTCCAGACCAAGGAGCCTTGCTACAATTTATTATCAAAAGTTCAAATATTCAAAACTGCTTAGAGATTGGAACTTTTACAGGTTACAGCGCTTTAACCATGGCGTTGGCTCTTCCTGAAAACGGATCAATTGTTAGTTTAGATATCGATAAAGTAAACACCGATATTGCAAAAAAATATTGGAGCAAACATAGTGTTGGAAAAAAAATTGATTTCATTTTAGCTCCAGCGCTAGAGACGATGGAGGAATTTATTAATCAAGATAAAATGTTTGATTTAATTTTTATTGATGCAGATAAAAAAAATTACAAAAACTATTTTTTAAAATCTCTTGAGCTTTTGGAAAAAGATGGAATTATTATTATTGATAATACACTTTGGAAAGGAAAAGTGTTTGATTTAAATATCACGGACGATCAGACAAATTCTATTAGAGAATTTAATAGTTTCGTAAGAGATTTTAAGGGCACTGATAGTATGATATTACCTATCGCAGATGGTATGACTATTTGTAGAAAATTATAAAATGTTAAAGTTAATTAGTTTTTATAAATTTGTTAAAATTTTAAATCCTATAGATAATAAATTAATTTTTAAAAAATTTCTTATCGATAATAAATTAAAAGGTAGTATTATTTTTTCTTTTGAAGGAATTAATGGCAGTATTGCGGGTAAACAATCAAATATTGAAATATTAAGTAATTTTTTAAAAAAGAAATTTTTATTTGATGAGTTCGATAATATAAATGAATGTGATGTTGATTTTATCCCATTTAAAAAAGCAAAAATTAAAATAAAAAAAGAAGTAGTCCCATTAAATGAATTATTTAACGATAATAAATATAAATTTCAGAATAGGGTTGAACCAGAAGATTGGAACAAATTAATATTGTCAAATGATGTAACGGTTGTTGATGTAAGAAAATCCTTTGAAAGTGAAATAGGTACTTTTGAAAAAGCAATCAATCCAAAAATTAATGATTTTAGAAAATTCCCTGAATATTTTGAAAAACTTTCAAGTGATAAAGATAAAAAAATTGCAATGTTTTGCACAGGTGGAATTCGTTGTGAAAAAGCAGCAAGTTATTTATTTAAAAGAGGGTTTAAAAATGTTTACCAACTTAAAGGTGGAATTTTAAATTATCTAAATAAAATTCCTTCAAAAAAATCTTTATGGAATGGGGAATGCTTCGTTTTTGATGAAAGAATTACTGTAGTTAATAATTCAAAGATAGGAAATTATCTTATGTGCGCTGGTTGTAGAACGCCAATAAGCAAAAAAGATATTCAATCACCCAAATATGAAAAAGATGTAAGCTGCCCAAAGTGTTTTGATAAATTAACAGAAAAGCAAAAGTATAGATTTAGAATGAGAGCTTCACAAAAGTTAAATGGTAAATTAAAAACAAATTTATTGCATAGAGCATCAGTATGATTAAACAAGTACCAAACGTTAAATTTGTAATTCGACCTGAAAAAGAGTTTCTTACAATAACTTCAGATGATGTTTTTAAAGGTAAGAATATTGTCCTATTCGCTCTTCCTGGGGCTTTCACACCAACTTGCAATGATTATCATCTACCAGGTTATGAATTAAATTATGATGAACTAAAAAAATTAGGTGTAGATGAAATTTATTGTTTAAGTGCTAATGATCCATTTGTAATGAAAGCCTGGGCAAAAAATTTAGATCTTAAAAAAGTTAAAATGTTACCAGATGCTAATTTAGAATTTACCAAAGCCATGGGAATGCTTACAGATCGATCAGCATCTGGTATGGGGCAGCGTTCTAAAAGATATTCAATTTATATTAAAAATAAAGTCATTGAAAAAATGTTTGTCGATGAGGATGGTAAATTTGATGTAAGTGATTCAAATACTATGATTAGTTTTTTAAAATCCCTTAAATAAATGAAAAAAGGTCTTCGACCTATCACACGATCTGCAAATCCTGAACCAGAAGATAAAAATTCAATTTCTTGGATTATTTGGGCTGCTTGGGCTGATCGAATTACCTTTGAAGATATAAAAGAAACAACTGGCCGCTCTGAATCAGAAGTTATTAAAATAATGAGAAGAAATTTGAGTGAGAGTTCATTTAGATTGTGGAGAAAGAGGACACATAATCAAAGTATTAAACATAGAAAAAAATTTGAGAACTCCAGAAAACAACTAAAACAAAGAATTTACTTTTCTGATGATGATTAAAATCTCGACATTTTAGTTGAATAAATACAATTCTAGTTTAGATAGTCACTCTTCATGGCGACAGATATAAAAAAAATCCGCAACATCGCAATTATTGCGCACGTCGATCACGGCAAAACAACTCTTTTAGATAAATTATTAAGAGACTCAGGAACCTTGAAAGCTTCTGAAATGTCACAAGAGCGCGTGATGGATTCTAATGAAATTGAAAAAGAAAGAGGTATTACAATTCTTGCAAAAAATACGTCCTTAACTTGGAATGGTTATCAAATAAATATCATTGATACGCCTGGTCACGCTGATTTTGGTGGTGAAGTAGAACGGGGCCTTTCTATGGTGGATTCAGTTTTGTTACTTGTTGATGCGGTGGATGGACCGATGCCACAAACCAGATTTGTAACATCTAAAGCTCTAAAACTTGGACTACGTCCTATTGTAGTAATTAATAAAGTAGACAGGGATGGAGCAAGACCCGATTGGGCATTAGATCAAACTTTTGATTTATTTGATAAATTAGGAGCTAGCTCAGAGCAATTAGATTTTCCAATTGTTTATACATCAGCAATTCAAGGTTGGGCAGCAAAAGAGCCAAAAAAGGCTGATCACAATATGAGCGTTTTATTTCAATGTATTGTTGATAACGTTCCACATCCAAAAGTTGATCTTGATGGACCTTTTAGAATGCAAGTAAGTGCTTTAGATTATTCAAGTTATGTAGGTGTTATTGGAGTTGGTAGAATTCAAAGAGGAACTGTTAAATTGAATGACAATGTTTCAATTATTAATAAAGAGGGAAAAATAAAAAATGGAAAAATTTTACAAATTTTGGGATTTCTAGGTTTAGCAAGGGTTGAAAAACAAGAAGCATCTGCTGGAGAAATAATAATGTTCTCTGGTATTGATGGGGTTAAAATTTCAGATACAGTTTGCGATCCAAAACAAGTTGAGGCGTTGCCACCACTTGTTGTTGATGAGCCAACAATTAGCATGACTTTCCAAGTCAATACATCTCCCTTTGCAGGCAAAGAAGGTAAGTATGTAACCACAAGAAATATTAAAGATAGACTAGATAAAGAACTTATTCACAATGTTGCGCTACGAGTTTCAGAAACTGAAAGTCCGGATAAATATAGAGTGTCTGGAAGAGGGGAACTTCATTTATCAATTTTAATAGAGAATATGAGAAGAGAGGGCTATGAACTTGCAATTTCTAGACCCGAGGTGATTATTAAAAAAGTTGATGGGCAAGATCAGGAACCTTTTGAAGCTTTAACTATTGATATTGAAGAGCAGCATCAAGGTAAGATCATGGAAAAACTTGGTGAAAGAAAAGGAGATTTAAAAAATATGGTCTCTGATAGTAGGGGTAGAGTTAGACTAGATTATATTATTCCAACAAGAGGTTTGATTGGTTTTCGTTCTGACTTTTTATCAACTACTTCAGGAACAGGTCTAATGTACCACTCCTTCGATCATTATGGTCCAAAAATTAATCAGGCATTAGGTGAGAGAAATAATGGAGTTCTGATTTCAAAAGATCAAGGCAAAGCTGTAACTTATGCAATATTTCATCTTCAAGATCGTGGCCGTTTTTTTATATCCCATGGCGATGAAGTTTATGGAGGTCAGGTTATTGGAATACATAATAGAGACAATGACTTAGTAGTTAATCCATTAATTGGAAAAAAAGTATCAAATGTAAGATCTGTTACTGCTGATGAAGCATTAGTTATTATACCTCCTATTAAAACAACTTTAGAATATTCTCTGCAGTTTATTAATGATGATGAACTTGTTGAAGTAACACCAAAATCAATTCGAATAAGAAAAAAATTCTTACTTGAACACGAACGAAAAAGAGCTCAAAAATCATAAAAAATAATGATTAATATTGTTAAGTACAAGGATCTAGGCGGAGCTGACCATGGATGGTTAAAGGCAAAACATCATTTTAGTTTTGCATCATATTATAACCCTAAACGAATGAGTTTTGGCTCAATTCGAGTAATTAATGACGATATTATTAAGGCCAAAAAAGGTTTTGATCCTCACCAACATAACGATATGGAAATTATTACTTATGTTAGATCTGGCGCAATAACTCATACAGATAATCAAGGTAATAAAGGCAGAACAGTAGCTGGCGATATTCAAGTTATGAGCGCAGGCACAGGCGTTATTCATTCAGAATATAATTTAGAGGATCAAGAAACAAATATTTATCAAATTTGGATTATTCCAAATAAAACTAGCGTTAAACCAAGATGGGAAGCAAAAGAATTTCCAAAAGATCCTGTTAAAAATAATCTTAATCTTCTTATTTCTGGATTTGGAAAAAATTATAAAGATGGAACATTAGGAATTTATCAAGACGCTTATATTTCTGGTGGGAAAATAAATAAAGGTACCGAAGTTAATTATAATATTAAACATCAGGTATATTTATTATGTTCGTATGGAAAAATTTTTATAAATGATAAAATTTTGGAAAAGGGGGATGCTGCTGAAATTACAAATATTAAAGAATTTAAAATAAAAGCAAATGATAATTCTGAAGTATTAGTAATTGATGCTCCAAAATAAAAAATTAAGCAACTTTAAGAAATATAACGCCAAGAATTATTAAAGATACTCCAATCCATCTTAAGAGAATTGATGGATCATTAAAAAATAAAACGCCAATAATAAAAGTTCCAGTAGCTCCAATACCAGTCCAAACTGCGTATGCAGTGCCAATAGATATTCCCTTAAGAGAAAGCCATAATAAAATACCGCTAATTGCCATTGAAATAACAGCAATAATTGGTCCTAGTATTTTATAGGAAGGTATCGCTGAAAGCTTTAATCCAAGCGGCCATCCAATTTCAAAAAGTCCAGCAGCAATTAGATAAAACCAGTGAGTTGTAGTCATATATCAAAGCAGATATATCCTTATTTATAAAAATTATCAAAATTAGGAGAGGTGGCCGAGATGGCTGAAGTAATTTTCTTTTGATAATTATTTATTTGATTATTTTATTGTATAATAATGTAATTCACTGAAAGTAAAAATAAATATAATTAATTTAAAACCCAATTCTCAAAAGAGGTATATTTATTTTTAAGAAACTTGTTAGTATATAATGATTTGAAATTATAATCATTACTAATTAATAGATTAAGTTGCCATAACTTATTAAATATAAAGTGAGGTATAATTTTTTTGAAAAAAAAAATTTTTTTTAAAAAAATTTCTATAATTAAAAAATAAAATTTGTTTTCGAGTATATACTTACTCTTATTTTTATACTTAATTTTAAAAGTATCTAATAATTCATAAAAAGTTCTAGTATGTGTTGAACAAATAATTGTCGTAATTTTTTTTATTTTTTTTTTATTTGTTAATAAATAAATTATTTTAGCCAAATCTTTTACATAGATAAGAGATATTTTTCCTGGAAATTTTATCTTTGAAAAAAAATTATTTTTTTTAACATTTATTTTAAATACTGAAAAAAGACCCTTTTTTATTGTGTTTTTGCCAAATACCGCACTTATTCTTAAAATAACTAATTTTATATTTGATTTATTAAACTTTTTTTTAAGATAACATTCAGTTTCTAATTTTTTTTGACCATAAATGTGATTTGGTTCTAGAGTAATGTCATTTTCTGTACTATAAGATTTATAACTAAATTTTTTTTTACATAAATTATCCATTGTTGCAATAGAACTTGCGTAGATAAATTTTTTAATTTTTTTGAGATTTAAACATTCAATTAAGTTTTTAGTACCAATAGTATTTATATCATGATTTTTGAGTGAAGTATCAACATTTGATGCTAAATGAATGACAGTATGAATTTTCTTTTTTTTTAATTTTCTTAATGTTTTTTCTCTCATTAAGTTTCCAATAACAATATGATACTTTTTTAGATTAATCTTTTTATTTTTTTTTTTAAGTAATAAAATAATTTTTTTTGTCTTAAGAATATCTAATAATTCTTTTCCAATGAAACCATCTCCACCTGTAATTAAGATCATTATAAACTATTTTTTAAATTATAATAAATTCGATTTTTTAATTTAATATAAAATTAAAGAAAATATAGTAAATGTAAATTTAATGTTGACATATGATCATTTTCTTTAAATTATCTTTTATGTACCATTATATATTATTAAATTTAGATTGGAGAGGTGGCCGAGATGGCTGAAGGCGGCGGTTTGCTAAACCGTTATACGATTGAAAAGTCGTATCGAGGGTTCGAATCCCTCTCTCTCCGCCAAAAATATGAATGATAATCTTAGTATAAATGAAATAATTACAAAATCATTCTCTTACACGTTCAGCGATATAAAAAAAAAATTTAGTGAAAGTTTTTTTACAGTATTACTACTTACAATAATTTTTAATGGGCTGTATTTTTTAGTATTAAAAAATATTGCAACGAAATTTACGTTTCTTATTTTTTTTTCATTAATGGGCCTTGTTATAAGTACAATTGCTTATAAAACACATAGAGAAATCTTGGTAAATCAAACTATATATAATCCATTATTAAAAATATTTGATTATACGAATTTAAGATATTTTTTTTATAGTGCTTTAATTTTTTCTTTTGCACTAAGTCCTGTTTTTCTAAAATATTACTTAGACGTAAATAATATCAGTCAATTTTTTGGTATTGATAGTAGATTTGTAGTGTTATTACTAATTCCAACAATTTACTTAACATTTAAAATAATTCTCGTTCTGCCTAAAATATCGTTAAATCAAACGACTAATATTTTTAACGGAAAAGAATTTAATAATTATTCAGGAAAATTATTTTTAATATTTTTAATTATCACTGCAGCTTTTATTTTGCCAACCTATTTAGTTTTTGCAATACAAATTTATTTTGTAGAGAACTCCCAGGAATTTTATAAATTTATAAAGCCTTTTTTTGATTTTATATCTTTTTTTATTTCGTATTTGAATTACACAGTAGTCTTTGCAGCTATATCTTATTCTTATAAAAAAAATAATAATTAATTATCGGTATAAAATTTTTTCAATTTTATTTGTTGCGTTGTTAGGATCTTTTAAATATTCATAGACATTTATATTTTCACTTACTCTTTGTACATAATTTCTTGTCTCGTGAAATGGTATAAGTTCAATAAAATCAATGGCATCAATTTGTTTTCTTCTGGGATCTCCAAATGTTTTAATCCATTTTTCCACACGGTTAGGACCTGCGTTATAGGCTGCAAAAGCTAGATAGTGTGAGCCAAAAAGATCATCTAAATCTGAAATATAATAAGAACCTAACGCTAAATTATAATCTTTATCTCTAGTTAATTTTTCCCTCGAAAAATCAATATTTGTTACTTTACTTAGTAATCTTGCGGTTGCTGGCATTATTTGCATTAAACCCTTTGCACCAACTCTTGAGGTTGCGGAGGTGTCAAACTCACTTTCTTGTCTTATTAAAGCTAAAATTACAGAGCTATCTAGTATTTTTTGATCTTTAATTTGTTGAGGAACTTCAATTCTTGGATAGCTAATTTCTAAAAAATTTAAATTTTTGTATGAAGCGTTTTTTGCAATTTGAATTGCAAAATCATATCTTTCAATCTCTTGAGCCAAAACTCCAGCCATTGAGATTTCCTCAGCAGTTTTGTTCTGATCAACATCGCCGAGATGTCTTAATATATCCTTTGTATATTTAGTTCTATTAAGTTCCTTTAATACAACGACGGATTTAGCAAGCGGATTATTTTTTTTAAATTCTTCATACTTTTCTTCGCTGAATTTGAAACTATTATTTATTAAGAATTTCTTTTCATCTATTTCTTTATGGGACAATTGACCGTAAAAAGTTGTTCCGTATTGTGAGCCGGTTTTAAACCAAGTATTTGCTTGGTTTGTTTGTCCTAATTTTTTGTAAGTTTTTCCAATCCAAAATGCTGCTCGCGCTTTAGAGATCGGATAAGAAACTGCTGCATTCATTCTTAAAAAATGGCCTAAGGCTAAATCTGGTTGATTCATAAAGCTTAAGGCTAACCAACCAAGATGCCATTCAATTTCAGCATAATCAGACCCATCTTTTAATCTATGGTCTTTAAGAATTTCATATGCTGTTTTAAATTCTTTATCTTGAATTTTATCTCTAGCAATCGATAGTCTTTCTTTTGCTAGGTATTGATTTCTTTCCAATGAGTCTGAAGCACTTAGATTTATTAGTGTTAACGCCTCATCAAATCTTGATTTTTTCCTTCGCCATTTAATTCTATCGTAAATTAAACCTGGATCTTCTTTTAAATATTGAGGTACTTGCGCAATTAAATTATCAGCTGATCTTTTAGTAAATAATGCAGCTCTTGCATTATATAGTTTTTGATAGTCAGCATTTAAGTATTCAATTGTATCTCTTAAATCTTGATATTTTGCTTCATATGCAAAATAATCCGCTCTTAATACATAATCTTGCTGTGTTAAAAATTTTTTAAAAATTTTTGAAAAATATCTTAGGTCATTTTTACTTAATTCAGCATCTTTGAAGCCATCTTTTACTAAGTTTTTAGCTTTTTCAGATTGATTATTTTCTAAAAATGCCTCCGCTAATCGCAATCTTCCAAAGCCGCTTAAAGGGGGGTTATTGTTAAAATATTCAATAATTGAAGAGGGTGAATTATTATCAAAATTAATTTTATGCTCGGCTAAATATTTTATACGATTAATTCTTGGCCAATCTTTATTATTTTTTATGAATATAAAATACTCATTAAAACTAGCTCCGCTCTGTGGATCTATCAAGTACATCCAATTTACAAGGTTATAAATTGTTTTGTCTTGCATCTTTTGGGCATCTGATAAGGCCAGTTTCCATTGCTTACGGTCTACGTAATCAAAGACAACTTTTGAAATTTCAAAATCTCTATTATTAAGTGTTTTTGTTTCTAAAGGACCTTTGTGTTCAGGAGAAAAACTCTTAAAATCTTGTGGCTTTATTTTTGGAACAATTTCTTTTGCCTCATCATTTTTTTTAATTTCTTTTGTCTCTTTTGATTTTACAATTTCTTTTTCTGCAGTTTTTTTTTGTTTAGGCTCTTTAATATCTTTTTTAATTTCTTTTTTTTGATTTAATTCCTCTTCTTTAGGAAGATCATTTTTAGGTGTTATAGCTACTTGATCTTTTTTTTTATTCTTTGTTATATTATCAAACATCTTCGATGTTTTTGATGAAGAAACTGATTTATCTATAAATTTTTCTGGTTTTAATTTTGGAGGAATATTTTTTGCATAAGCTGGAAAAGTTAAACCTATCAGCAAAAATAAATTAATAATTATAACAAATCTAAAGTTCATTTAATTTTATTATTTTAAAAATAGTGTATTATAAAAACGAATTTTTATAGATATTTATATAATGTTTAAAGGATCATTTACTGCATTAATAACACCATTTAAAAACAATCGATTGGATAAGAATGCTTTTATTAAATTAATTCATCATCAAATTGATAATGGCACTAATGGATTAGTGCCTGGTGGAACTACCGGAGAATCTCCAACATTAAGTCATGCCGAACATAGGGAGATTATTAAAATTTGTGTTCGTGAGTCAAAAGATAGAATTCCAATTATGGCTGGAACGGGATCTAATTCTACTGAAGAGGCTATTGATCTAACAAGATTTGCAGAGAAAGCGGGAGCAAGTGCAGCATTAATTGTAACACCTTATTATAATAAACCAACGCAGGAAGGTTTGTACCAACATTATAAGGCAATTAATAATCGATGCGGTATACCCATTTTTATTTATAACATTCCAGGTCGATCAGTAATTGATATGAGCGTCGATACAATGGCTCGTTTATTTGAATTAAAAAATATTGCTGGAGTAAAGGATGCGACTGGAGATCTCAATAGGGTCGTTCAACAACGAAAAAAATTAGGAAAAGATTTTATTCAATTCACTGGAGAAGATTCCAATGCATTTGAATTTAAATTAAGAGGGGGAGTAGGCTGTATATCTGTCACTGCTAATGTTGCTCCTAAACTTTGTTCTGAAATGCAAATTTTGTTAGATTATAAAACTGACAAATTAATTTTTCAAAGAGCTAAAGAAATCAATAAAATGTTAAAACCATTACACGATTTGATGTTTGTGGAAACAAATCCTGCCCCAGTAAAGTTTGCTGTTAGTTTATTAAAGTTATGTTCAAAAGATTTACGTTTACCAATGGTAACTATTGCTAAAAAAAATCAAATCAGAATTAAGAATTTATTAAAAAAACTTTCATTAATTTAATTAATGAAAAAAGATGAGGGCAATTATCAGGTAGTTGCAAACAATAGAAAAGCTAGTTTTAATTATTTTCTTTTAGAATTAATTGAAGCTGGAATAGCTTTGTTAGGATCTGAAGTTAAATCTTTACGATTAGGTAAGGGCAATATCGCAGAATCTTATGCTGTTGATATTAGCGGAGAACTTTTTTTACAAAATTCTTATATTCCTGAATATAATCAATCCTCATATAATAATCATGATCCAAGAAGGCTTAGAAAATTATTATTAAGCAAAAAACAAATTAATAAAATAATTGGAAAGATTAATCAAGAAGGCTTAACGGTTGTTCCAGTCAGAATGTATTTTAATCACAAAGGAATTGCCAAAGTACAAATTGCTATTGCTAAAGGAAAAAAACAACACGATAAGCGACATACAAAAAAAACTAGAGATTGGGAAAGAGAAAAATCGAGAGTTTTTAGAAAAAACTAACTATGATACTTCTCTCACTCGGATCAAATCTGCCATCTAAATTTGGTGACAGTAAACAAACTTTGCTAAAATGTTATGAATTTTTTAATAATGATGAGGTTAAAATATTAAAAAAATCCAGTTTTTATGAAAGTGTTGCTGTACCAAATAAATTAGATCCTAAATTTATTAATAGTGTAATTTCCATTGAGACAAAATTTTCAGCAGAGGAGCTGATACAATACATTTTTAAAGTAGAGAAAGAATTTCATCGAAAACGAGATCTAATTAACGCTCCACGAACATGTGATATTGATATTATAGATTTTAATGGGCAAATAATAAATATTTCTAATAAGAATATTTCATTAAAAATTCCACATCCACGTTTAGAACAAAGAAGTTTTGTTTTATTTCCAATTAGAGAAATTGACAAAAATTGGAAAAGCCCTTTGTCTGGAAAAAAAATTGATCAATTGATTGAAAATTTAGACATAGAATCCAAGAAGAACATTACAATTATATAAAACTTTGATATATTTTTGTTCATGCTTAATCAGCAAGAACTTCTAGATAAAGTTAAGATTTATAACAATTATATTGACGAAAATGTTGTTAAAAAAGCTTATAACTTTGCATTTAATGTTCATAGAAATCAAAAGAGACTATCAGGCGATCCTTACATAACTCATCCCATTGCAGTTGCTGCTATTTTGTGTGACTTAAAAGTAGACACAGCCACTATTACTACAGCCTTACTACATGACACGATTGAAGATACAGAGGCAACATACCTTGAAGTTAATAAATTATTCGGCAAAGAAATTGCCGATCTTGTTGAGGGTGTTACAAAAATTTCAAGATTAGAAGATAAGTCTAAAGAATACTCTGTTGCTGAAAATTTTAGAAAACTAATATTAGCAACCTCAAAAGATATTAGAGTTTTATTAGTCAAATTAGCAGACAGACTTCATAACATGCGAACAATTAATAATATTGTTGATCCAGAAAAAAAATTAAGAATAGCAAAAGAGACCATGGAAATTTATTCTCCATTAGCAGAGAGAATGGGAATGCATAATTTTCGTGATGAGCTTGAAGATTTAGCATTTAATGTTTTAAATCCTGAGGCAAGAAAATTAATTACAGATCGCTTAATTCTTAACAAAGAAAGTTTAGGAGTAACCTTTTCTGAAATTTCAAAAAAAATATTAAAATTATTAGAAGAAAAAGGTATTAAAGCTAAAGTTACCGGCAGAGAAAAAACTCCTTTTTCCATTTGGAGAAAAATACAAAATAAGAGAATTTCCTTAGAACAAATTACGGATATTGTAGGTTTTAGAGTTATTTTGGATAATGTTGATTTGTGTTATCAAACTCTTGGCGTCTTTCATACTGAATGGTCAATGGTTCCAGGAAGATTTAAAGATTATATTTCAGTTCCAAAATCTAATAGTTATAAATCAATTCACACATCTGTAATTGGACCTAAACGACAAAAAATTGAAATTCAGATTAGAACTCATGAAATGCATGAGTTCGCAGAAAGAGGAGTAGCTGCTCATTGGAATTACAAAACTAACGAAAAGGTAAGTGATAAAACTCTAAAAGATTATAATTGGTTAAAAGATTTAGTTGAGATGTTAGAAAGTGGAGAAAATCCAGAACATTTTTTTGAGTATACAAAACTTCAACTGTTTCAAGATCAAGTATTTTGTTTTACTCCTAAAGGAGCACTTATTCGCTTACCAGCAAATGCTACCCCGATAGATTTTGCTTACGCAGTTCATACTGAAATTGGCGACAAATGTATTGGTTGTAAAATTAACGGTAAAGAGTCACCTTTGCAAAGTATCCTAAATAATGGTGATGAAGTTCAAATTATCACTTCTTCTAAACCATCACCTTCAATGTACTGGTCATCCATAGCTAAAACAGGAAAAGCTAGGGCTGCAGTAAGAAGATATTGGAGTTTGAGAAAAACTAATAATTCAGAGGAAAAAGCTTACGATACTAGTTTATGGGTTCTTTTAAGTCATAAGGCAGGAACTTTAGGAGAGGTTTGTACCATGATTGGAAAACACAAATGTAATATCTCAAATGTTGAGCTTGTTGATAAAAAAGATGATTTTATAAGTTTTATTTTTGACCTAGAGATTAAAAATTTAAAAGATTTTACGAACTTAATTTCTGAAATCAAACAACAAGGAATAAATTTTAAAATTATTAGAAATAGAAAAGTAGATGCTAACAGAAAAACAAACTAAGAAAATTTTTTTAGATACGAAAGCCTTATTACAAGGTCACTTTATTTTATCCTCAGGATTACACAGTGAATATTATTTACAATGCGCTAAATTATTAATGCATCCAAAATATTCTGAGTCAGTATGTAAATCCTTATCAAAAAAAATAAGAAAAGTTTTTAAAAAAATAGATTTAATTGTTGCGCCCGCTATGGGAGGAATTATTGTCGGATATGAGGTTGCAAGACATTTAAAATTGCCTTCAGTTTTTACTGAACGCGTCTCTGGAGAATTTCAATTAAGACGTGGCTTTGAAATTAAGCCAGGTGCAAAAGTGTTGATTGTTGAGGATGTTATTACAACAGGTAAATCAAGTATGGAGTGTGCCCAGGTTGTAAAAAAATTAAAAGGAAATGTTATAGGATTTGCATGTATTGTAGACCGCTCAAATAAACAAAGTTCTATTAATTTAGAAATTGTTTCACAAATCACGTTTGATATTCCCGTTTTTAAGGCAAACGAAATTCCTTCTAAATTAAAATCAATTCCAGCAATTAAGCCTGGAAGTAGGAATTTAATTTAAATGAGAAAAAGAATTAGATTAGGTTTTAACATTGATCATGTGGCTACAGTAAGAAATGCAAGAGGTGATGATTATCCATCGCCATCTAGGGCCGCGCTAATAGCTCAAAATCATGGAGCTGACTCTATCACAGTTCATTTAAGAGAAGATCGAAGACATATTCAGGATCAAGACTTAATAGAATTAAAAAAAAAAATTAAAATTCCAATAAATTTAGAAATGGCTTTAACGCCTGAAATGCTTAAAATTGCATTAAAATTAAAACCTAAGTTTGTATGTATTGTTCCTGAAAGAAGAGAAGAAGTCACCACTGAAGGCGGGTTAAATTTAAATTATAAAACCAATTATTTGAAAAAAGTTATACGCTTATTAAAAAATAAAAATATTCAAGTTTCCTTATTTATAGAACCAAGCCTAAAAAGTGTTGTTATGGCAAAAAAAATGGGCTCAGATAATATTGAATTACATACTGGAAAATATTGTAGATTTTTTAGACAGGGTAATAATCTAAATACTAGAAAAGAGTTTTTGAGAATAAAAGAAGCTGCAAAACTTGGTAATAAATTAAACTTAGGAGTTCATGCGGGTCATGGCTTAAATTTTATAACTGCAAAAAAAATTTCACAAATAACTGAAATTTCAGAGTTGAATATCGGACATTTTTTTATATCAGAGTCGATATTTTTTGGTATAGCTAATGTCCTAAAAAAGTTTAATAAAATTTTAAATCGATGAATGTAATTGGCTTGGGGACGGATATTGTAAATATTAATAGAATAAAAAAAATTTATTCTAAATATGGTAACCAGTTTTTAAATAAAATTTTGACCGAGTCTGAAAAAAAATCTGAAAAAAAACTATCTAGATTTAAGAATGTTTCAACAATTGCTAAAAGATTTGCTGCTAAAGAAGCTATCTCAAAAGCAATTGGATATGGTTTTTCAAATGGCATCCATTTTAAGGATATAGAAATATACAATGATGAGAGCGGCAAGCCTTATGCTAATTTAAATGGCAAAGCCAAGACCATAGTTAATAAAATATCTAAGAAATATAATATTTTTTTAACTCTATCCGATGATAAACCGTGGGCTGTTGCAACGGCTCTAATTACTTCTGAATGAAAAAAATTATCATTGATAATGCAAAAACACTCATTTTTGCTTTTCTAATTGCATTATTTATAAGAACTTTTTTTTTCCAGCCCTTTTATATTCCATCATCATCTATGGAGGAAAGTTTACTTGTAGGAGATAGGCTGTTTGTTACTAAATTTACTTACGGTTATAGTAAACATTCTTTACCTTTTAGCCCAAATATTTCCGACAAAAGAATTTTATTCTCTTCTCCTGAAAGAGGGGATGTAATTGTTTTTAAAACTCCAGAGGATAACGATACAGATTATATTAAGCGTTTAATAGGATTGCCCGGTGATAAAATTCAAATGCTCAATGGTGTGCTAAATATTAACAATAAACCGATAAAGAGAGAATTTATTAAAAATGACTTCGTACTATGTGGTGGGACTAAAATTAAGTCAAATTTTTACCAAGAAACATTACCAAATGGAAAAACTTATTTAGCCGCTTACTCTGAAAAAAATTCATCAAAAGACACTGATGTTTATTTAATACCTCAAAATAAATTTTTTTTTATGGGTGATAACAGAGATTGTTCGCAAGATAGCAGATATCTTTCTAGCGTTGGATATGTAGATAAAATTAATTTGGTAGGTAAGGCGCAAATTTTATTTTTTTCAAATAACGAAGAAATAGGAAATTTATTTACTTTTTGGAAATGGCATAAATCCATAAGATTTAATAGAATCTTAAAATTTATTAAATGATTTCTGATAATAAGATCAGTGATGTAGAAAAAATTATTGGTGTAAAATTTTCAAACAAAAAATTCTTATCACAAGCTTTAGTTCATAAAAGTTTTTCCAATGACAATTCCTCTAATAATGAAATTTTAGAATTTTTAGGTGATAGAGTTTTAGGATTGGTACTTGCTAAAAAATTAATCAATTTGTACCCCAACGATAAAGAAGGACAGCTTGATAAAAAATTAGCCTCACTAATTAATAAAAAAGTTTGTGCAAAAGTAATAGAAAAATATGATTTATTAAAATTCATATCAATAAGCAAAGGGCAAAAGAAAATTAAAACAGGAAACCTAAAAATTTTAGGAGATTTGTGTGAGTCTCTTATAGGAGCAATATATATTGATAGAGGATTTGAAGTTGTCGAAAAATTTATTTTTGATTTATGGAAAGATCAACTAAAGCAATCAAGTGAAATTAAAATTGATGCAAAAACAAAGCTGCAAGAATTATCTTTAAAACTTTATAAAGAGCTTCCAAAATACAAAGACTTATCAACCTCTGGACCTGCGCATAAGCCGATTTTTAAAGTTTCAGTTAATATTAAAAAGTCCAAATCGTTTATTGGCGAAGGTTCCTCAAAAAGAAATGCTGAACAAAAAGCAGCTCAATCATTATTAGATAGTTTAGATAATGAATAAAAAAAGAATAGGATATGCCTGTTTAATCGGACCAACAAATGCAGGCAAATCAACTTTACTAAACACAATTTTTAAAAAAAAAATCTCAATTGTTTCTCATAAAGTTCAAACAACAAATTTTGCAATAGAGGTTGTTAAATATCACAAGGATAACAAGATTATTTTTGTAGATACTCCTGGTCTTTATAATAAAAAAAATAATACTAACTTTTTAAATGACGTAAATATTGAAGTTAAAAGATCAGATGTAATCGTTATAATTTTAGATATTTCTATTCATTTATTTTATGAAGAAATTCTTGAAAAAATTATTAAAAATATAAAAAAACCAAAAATATTAGTATTTAATAAAATTGATAAAGTTTCACAGGAATTTGCAATCGAGCAGGTTAATAAATCTAATTTTGTTAAAAATTTTGATGAAATTTATTACGTTTCAGCTCTAAAAAACAAAAATATTAATAATCTTTTAGATGGGATTGTTTCAAAACTTCCTGAGGGTGATTTTGAAAATTCTATTAATTTTGAAACAAATATATCTAAAGATGTTTTTTTTTCTGAACTTACACGCGAGGCAGTATTTAAATATTTAAACCAAGAGTTGCCATACCAGATTTATGTAAAAACTTATAAATTTGAAAAAGAAAATAGGAATTATAAAATTTACCAATATATTTATGTAAAAAATAATAATCATAAAAAAATTATTTTAGGAAAAAATGGGAGTGTTATTAAAAAAATTGGTATAGCAGCTAGAAAAGAAATTGAAAAATTATTTAAACACAAAGTTAGTTTATTTTTAGACGTACAAACATCTAAGCAATGACTTGGAGTGATGAGGGATACATACTTGGAGTTAATATTTACGGTGAAAATTCCTCTATTATAAGCATTCTTTCAAAGGATCATGGTCATCATAAAGGAATAATTTATGGAGGAACTTCTTCTAAATTAAAAAAATTAATTCACATTGGTAATAAAATTAAAGTTACTTGGAAGTCAAAATCAGAGGATGCAATCGGTTACTATAATTTTGAATTGATGGATGCAATAGCTCCAAAATATTTTGATAATGATAAAAAATTAACAGCTATATTATCAGCCACAAGTATCTGTCTAAAAATATTGCCTGAAAGAAATGTATATTTAACTGTTTACAACTCTTTTGAGGATTTATTTAAATCATTAAATTCTAATGATTTTTTTAAAAAATACGTTTTATGGGAGAGATTTTTGTTATCGGAGCTCGGCTACAATCTTCATTTAGAAAGTAAAGAAACTTTAAAATTATTTAATAAAAATTTAAGTTATCCACAATATTTTAATGATAATTCAGCATCCTTTACTGATAAAGACATTTACAACGGGTTGTTAATTAACAAGCACCAATTATTAAATTATATTTTTGAACCAAATAAAGTTAAATTTCCTTTTTATAGAATAAAATTAGAAAATTTCTTCAATGAAAAATAAAGATAATATTTTAAATGCATCCTTAGCAACTGAGTTTAGCCAAAAGTATTTAGCCTATGCATTATCAACGATTACGCATAGAGCACTACCTGATGTTAGAGATGGTTTAAAACCAGTTCACCGCCGACTGCTTTACGCCATGTATCTTTTAAATTTAGGATCAAAATTACAACCTAAGAAATCTGCAAGAGTAGTTGGGGATGTTATCGGTAAATTTCATCCTCATGGAGACCAGTCTGTTTACGATGCATTAGTGAGATTAGCTCAAGATTTTTCAATTCGTTACCCATTAGTAAACGGTCAGGGTAATTTTGGAAATATTGACGGCGATAATGCTGCTGCCATGAGATACACGGAGGCAAAACTCACTGAAATTTCCGAACTTTTGCTAGAAAATATAGATGAAGAAACGGTGGATTTTAAAAGTACTTATGATGGTGATTTACAAGAGCCTTTAGTATTTCCTGCCAAATTTCCAAATTTATTAGCAAATGGAGCATCTGGAATTGCTGTTGGAATGGCAACAAGCATACCACCACATAATATTGTCGAAATTTGCGAAGGTTTAAAAATTGTCAATCATGACAAAAATGTTTCTATAAAAGAATTATTAAAAGTTCTTCCAGGTCCTGATTTTCCAACGGGTGGTATTTTAAATAATAATAAGTCAGAAATATTAAAAGCCTACACAAGTGGAAGAGGTTTTTTTGAACTAAGGTCTTCTTATAAAATTGAGGATTTAGGCAGAGGTCAATATCAAATATCAATACATGAAATTCCCTATCAAGTAAGTAAATCGACTTTAATAGAAAAGATTGCAGATCTAATTATAAGTAAAAAAAATAAATTAATTGATAATGTTATAGATGAGTCAGATCAATTAGTTCGCATCATTATCCGTCCAAAAAACAGAAATGTTAAACCTGAAGTATTGATGGAAAGTTTGTTCAGACAAACCGATTTACAGGTAAGAATTCCATTAAACATGAACGTTTTAAATTCAAAGTTACAGCCAAAAGTAATGTCGATAAAAGAAGTTTTAGTAAATTTTTTATCCCATCGTTATGAAGTTTTAATAAGAAAATCAGAATTTAGATTAAAGAATATCAAAAACAGAATAGAAATTTTAATTGGATTTATTAAAGTTTATCACAATTTAGATAAAATTATTAAAATTATAAGAAATGCAGATGATCCAAAACTACAACTGGTAAAAAAATTTAAGTTCACACAAAATCAAGTAAATGCAATTTTGGATATGCGTTTAAGAAATCTTAGAAAATTAGAAGAAAAAGAAATTAAGCAAGAATATAAAGATTTATTATCTGAAAAAAACTTTTTAACAAAATTATTATCTTCTAAATCTTTACAAAAAAAAGAAATAGATAGTGAAATAGATTTTTTGATTAAAAAATTTAAAGATAATCCATTATTAGGCAAAAGAAGAACTCAATTAGATAAATTTGGAAGTGTTAATGAAGAAGACTTTGATAATGAGATTAAATCTGATCATCCTCTTACAATTACCATTCTTAAAAATGGTTTTATTAAATCACAAAAATCTTTTGTTAAAAATTTGGAAGAACAAATTGGAAATGAAAGTAGCTCTTTATTAATTCATGCTCGCTCCAACGATAAAGTTATATTAGCTTCAAATTTTGGTAAATTTTATACAATTGAGGCTGATAACATCTTAACTGGATCATCAACAGGAAGGCCAATTTCTTCATACTTATCCCTTACTGACAATGAAAAAATTATTGATGGCTTTAAATTTGATAATGAAGGTGAAATTTTTATCTACACTAGAGAAGGATATGGTTTTGTTGCTTTAGAAAAAAACCTTGAAACTAATAAAAAAACCGGAAAAAAAGTGATGAATGTTAAGGGTGATGATAGGGTTATTGGAGTTTCTAGAGTAATTAAAGATTATGATGCCGTTGCAGTCATTTGTGAGGCTGACAAGAAAAATAAGATGCTTGCTTTTAACATTAACGAACTTCCAAAATTAGATAAGGGCAGAGGTGTTATTTTAGTTAAAGGAAAATCGCTAAAGGTTATTAATGCTACAGTATTTAATTCAAAGTCGGTTATAAAAGATCAAATGGATAAAACTCTGTTTGATAAATCTGCAATAGAGGACAATTTTGCAAAGAGAGCTCAATCTGGAAAGATTATTAAGAATTATAAAAATCAGATTATGAATAGAAATTTTGAAAATAACATTAGATGTCATTTATAATACGATGAATATTTCCAGATATAAGAAAATTTTGTCAAAATATGCAACTGGAATAACAGTTATAACAAAAAAAAGTAAAAATAGTTTAATTACAGGAATTACTGTTAATTCCTTTGTCTCAATATCTTTAAAGCCCGCATATATTTCATGGAGCTTAGACAAAACAACTTCAAGTTATAAAAAATTTTATAATTTAAAATTTTTAAATATTTATATTTTATCTGAAAAACAAACTAATGTTTCAAATTATTTTTCCTCTAGAAATGAAATACAAAAAAACTCAATTATTGTGAAAAATTTATTAAAAAATAATCTGGCAGAACTTTATTGTAAAACAGTAAAAAAAATTAATATTGGTGATCATTTATTTTTTGTTGCAAAAGTTTTGCAATTTAAATTAAAAAAAGAAAAAAAACCCCTTATCTATTTTTCAAGTAAATATAAAAAATTATTTGGATAGGTATTTTTCTATTACTTCGTTAGCAAAGTAAGAAACAATTGCATTAGCGCCAGCTCTTTTAAAACTATAAATTACTTCAAGAATAATATCTTCTTTTGCTAATGATGATTTAATTCCATTTTTAATTAAGCTGTATTCACCTGAAACGTTGTAAGCAAAAACAGGTACGTTAAATTTTTGTTTAATTTTATAAATAATATCAAGATAAGCTAAAGCTGGTTTAACCATTACAAAATCTGCTCCTTCATCCAGATCTAATTTAACCTCAAGTAGCGCTTCATCTGAATTCTTATAATCCATTTGGTAAGTTTTTTTGTCAGATTTAAGAGTTGAGGATGTGCCAACAGCATCTCTAAAAGGAGAGTAGAAGTTAGAGGCATACTTAACTGCATAGGACAATATTTGAATATTAAAAAATTTATTTTTTTCCAAAGCATTTCTTATTAAGCCAATTCTTCCATCCATCATGTCTGATGGGGCAATGATATCGCATCCAGCTTGTGCTTGGACTAAGGCTTGTTTAATTAAGATTTTATTTGTTTCATCATTATGAATTTCATTATTTATAATAAGACCGTCATGACCATGAGACGTGTAAGGATCAAGAGCTACATCACACATAACCCCAATATTCTTATTTAATTTTTTAACCTGCGATATTGCATTACAAACTACATTATTTTTATTAATAGCTTCGGTTCCCTTATTATTTTTTTTTGAATTTTCAATTAATGGAAAAATAGCAACAGCAGGTATTTTATTTTTTGATGCTCTAGAAATAATTTCATCCAATCTATCTATGGAATATCTAAAAATTCCTGGCATAGATTTAATTTCTTGTTTCTTGTTCTTACCCTCACAAACAAAAACAGGTAATATAAAATCAGATTTATCAAGATAAGTGTCATTTATTAGTCTTCTAGACCATTCTGACTTTCTATTTCTTCTTAATCTAGTGCTAGGGAATTTCATTAGAATTTTATATTTAATGCGACAATACAGTAAAAGTATATATTTGAAAAAAGTATTTTCTATAGGGTAATATTAGCTATGAGCATAGATTACGATCTTATTTTTAACAGTGCATTAAAAGATCTAAGACAAGAAGGTCGTTATAGAATTTTTAATAATATTACTCGAAAAAAAGGTGAGTTTCCAAAAGCAGTTTATAATAATCAATACGGAATTAAATCTGACGTAACTATTTGGTGTAGTAATGATTATTTAGGAATGGGGCAGAATCCTCTTGTTGTCGATGCATTCGTAAATGCAGTAAATTTAGTAGGCGCTGGTGCTGGCGGAACAAGAAATATTTCAGGTACATCAAATTACCATGTTGAGTTAGAAAATGAGTTGGCAAAATTTCATAATAAAGATGGAGCTTTAATTTTTACCTCTGGCTACATTGCAAATGAATGCGCTTTAAGTACGTTAGCTAAATTTTTACCAAATTGTATTATTTTTTCTGATGAAAATAATCATGCGTCAATGATTGAGGGTATCAGAAAAGGTAATTCTGACAAATTTATCTGGAAACATAATGATGTTGATCATCTTGAGTATCTTTTAAAAAATTCTAATAAAGATCATCCAAAAATTGTAGCCTTTGAATCTGTTTATTCAATGGATGGTGATTTCGCTCCGATTAAAAAAATTATTGAAGTCTCAAAAAAATATAATGCACTTACTTATTTAGATGAGGTTCATGGAGTTGGACTTTATGGAAAAAATGGTGGGGGTTTATCTGAACAACTTGGGCTAACTTCGGAGATAGACATTATAGAAGGAACATTAGCTAAAGGCTTTGGTTTGATGGGCGGCTACATTACAGCTAAATATAATATTATTGATGTTATTAGATCGTTTGCTCCAGGATTTATTTTTACAACTTCCTTACCTCCTAGTTTAGCAGCAGCAGCAGTTGCTAGCATTCGATATGTTAAAAACAATTATAGTTTAAGGGAAGCTCTTTACGAGAGGGCAGAAAAATTAAAAAAATTAATGCTTGCTAAGAACTTACCAATTATAAAAAATAATAGCCACATAGTACCACTGTTAGTTAAAGATCCGGTGAGATGTAAAGAAATTTCAGATATTTTATTAAATGAATACTCAATATATGTGCAGCCTATTAACTATCCGACGGTTCCAAGAGGTTTAGAAAGACTTAGATTTACTCCAACTCCTTTACACGATGATTCTAAGTTAGAGTTCCTTGTAAATGCTCTTGATAAAATTTGGAGAGAATTAAAACTTTCAAGAGCGGCCTAATATATAAAATTATTAATTAGTTTTTTTAATATACAAGGGATTTTGAAGTTGGTAATTAACAGCTGTGTCTAAATCACTAACAAAATCAATTATTATTGGCTCTGATCATGCCGGTTTCTTAGTTAAGGAGAAAATTAAAATTTTTTTAAAGAAAGCTAATATTAAATTATTAGATATTGGAACTTTCTCAGAAGAAAGAGTTGATTATCCAGATTATGGGAAAAAATTAGCATTAGCTGTAAAAAATAAAACTGTATTTGGGATATTGATTTGTGGCTCTGGCATTGGGGTTTCTATTGCGGCAAATAGGATTAAAAAAATAAGAGCAGCTGTTTGCTACAACAAAAAATCAGCCTCTTTAGCTAGAAAACATAATAATGCAAATGTATTGTGTCTTGGCGCTAGATTAATTGATTTTAAAAACATTAAAACAATTGTAAATACTTTCATTAGTACAAAATTTGAAAAAGGCAGGCATTTAACTAGAGTTAAAAAATTAGATAAATAAATATGAGTACAGCCAGTAATGTTGATAAGAAAAATATAGAAGATTTTTTTAATCATAGTTTAAAGACTTCAGATCCAGATATTTATGAATCAATTCAAAAAGAATTTTCCCGTCAACAAAATCATATTGAGTTAATTGCATCAGAGAATATTGTTTCAAGAGCAGTATTAGAAACTCAAGGATCAGTTTTAACGAATAAATATGCCGAAGGTTACAGTGGCAAAAGATATTATGGTGGTTGCGAATTTGTTGATATTGCAGAAGACTTGGCAATTGAAAGAGCAAAGAAATTATTTAAGTGTAATTTTGCAAATGTTCAGCCCCACTCAGGTGCACAAGCAAATGGAGCAGTATTTTTAGCTCTATTAAAACCTGGTGATACAATTTTAGGAATGGGAATTGATCAGGGAGGTCATCTCACCCATGGAGCGCCTCCGGCAATGTCTGGTAAGTGGTTTAATGCAATTGCTTATGGAGTTAGAAAAGATAATGGATTAATTGATTATGACTCAGTTAAAGATTTAGCAATTAAACACAAACCAAAACTAATCATTGCAGGTGGTAGTGCTTATTCAAGAATAATTGATTTTAAAATTTTTAAAGATATCGCAAAACAAGTTGGTGCCTATTTGTTAGTTGATATGGCCCATTTCTCTGGTTTAGTTGCTGGAGGAGTATATCCAAATCCCATTGAATATGCAGATGTAGTTACATCCACTACTCACAAAGTGTTAAGAGGACCAAGAGGCGGAATAATTTTGACTAATAATGAAGAGTTAGCAAAAAAATTTAATTCAGCTGTTTTTCCTGGCTTGCAAGGAGGACCATTGATGCATGTGATTGCTGCTAAAGCTGTTTGTTTTAAAGAGGCTTTGTCAGAGGATTTTAAATCTTACACAAAATCAGTAGTAGCCAATGCAAAGGTACTTTCAGAAACATTAAAGAATTTAGGCTATACGATTTTTTCAGGAGGAACTGACACTCATTTAATTCTTATAGATTTAAGACCTTTTAAACTAACAGGAAAAGATGCTTCAGACTCATTAGGAAGGGCAAATATAACGTGTAATAAAAACGGTATTCCTTACGATGATCAAAAACCTTGGATTACATCTGGAATTAGACTTGGAACACCAGCGTGCACGACTAGGGGATTTTCTTTAAACGAATTTAAAACAGTTGGAATTTTAATTGATCAAGTTTTAAAAGGGTTAATTAATAAAAATAGTGATAAAGTTGAAAAAGAAGTTCAAGAAAAAGTAAAAAATTTGTGCGGAGCTTTCCCAATTTATAATTTTTAATTTTTGTGATTTGTCCATTTTGTAAAGAAAAAGAAACTTCAGTAATTGATTCAAGGCCCACCGAAGATGGAACTGTTATCAGACGTAGAAGAGAATGTAGTTGCAAGCAAAGATTCACCACTTTTGAAAGAGTTCAGCTTAGAGAGTTAATTGTTGTTAAAAAAAATGGAAGAAAATCTACTTTTGATAGAGAAAAATTAGCTAAATCAATTAATATTGCACTTAGAAAAAGACCTGTAGATAGCGATACAATAGAAAAATTTATCTCGAAAATTTACAGAAATTTAGAAGACTTAGGCCAGGCCGAAATATTATCTAGTACAATTGGAAAATATGTAATGGAAGGTTTAAAAGATCTTGATCCAGTTGCCTATGTTCGTTTTGCTTCAGTATATACCAATTTTAAAGAGGCAAAAGATTTTGAGCAATTTGTAGACCAACTTAATGTTCCTTCAAAAAAATAATACTAAATTTATTAATTCTTATTTTATGAAGCTGGCTTTTAATTTAGCCAACCTTCATCGTAATATGACCGGAATTAATCCTTCTGTAGGTTGTCTAGTTTGCAAAAAAAATAGAATATTATCCTATGGAGTAACAGGTATTGGCGGCGGTCCACATGCTGAATATTCCGCTTTAACTAATTTAAAAAAAACAAATAATTTAAATTGTTTTGTTTCCTTAGAACCTTGCCACCATCAAGGAAAAAATCCACCGTGCACAAAGTCTATAATTAATAAAAAAATTACAAATCTTTATTATTCAGAAACCGATGATGATCCTAGAGTTCAGGGCAAAGGACTTGAATTTTTACAAAATAATAGAGTAAGGATTAGTAAAATTAATAATACTTATAAAGATAATTTTTATAAATTTTATAATGATTTTAATAAAAATTTTATACCAAAAGTTTATGCAAAAATAGCAACCACAAAAAATTATTACTCTTTTGTTAAAGATAGACCGCAAATTACAAATATTTATTCTAAAAAACTAACCCATATTTTACGTTCAGAAATTAATGCAATTTTAATAGGAGTTAATACGCATAATAAAGACAATCCATTACTAAATTGTCGTATAAATGGTTTGGAACGATTGTGTCCCGCTCGTTTTATAATTGATCCAAATCTTAGAATTAAAAAAAATTCAAAATTAATTTTATCTGCAAAAAAAATAAAAACTTATATTTTTTATTCATCTAAAAATAAAAATAAAATCGAATATCTCAAGAAGAAAAATATTTTCTTAATTTATTTACCTTTTGTTAAAAAAAACGAGGTAGATTGCAAACAAATCCTAGTTACTATCGGTTTGTTGGGTTACAAGAATGTATTAATAGAAGGGGGTTATAGTACTATTGAAAAATTTATTGATCATAATTTGATAGATTTTTTTTATTTTTTTAAAAACAATGAATTTATAAATAAAAAGATGTCCCATTCATTTAAGAGGATTTATATGACTTTACAAAAAAACTTTAAATACCAAAAAAAATTACAACAGGTTTATTTGAAAAATAACACCTTAACTGTATTTAAGAAATAATTAATTAGATGTTCACTGGAATAATAAAAAATATTGGAATTGTTAAACAATTTAAAAAAAAAACTAATGGTTATTACCTAACTGTTATTTCAAAATTACAATTTACCAAAAAAGATATTGGAACCTCCATTTCATGCTCTGGAGTTTGCTTAACCCTAACAAAAATTAAAAAATATAAGAGTAAAAATGAATTATTCTTTTATTTGTCAAAACACACAGTTTTAACCTCGGCATTTAAGTATTTAAGCTCTGGAGACATTATAAATTTAGAAAAATCCATGAAATATGGTGATGAGTTTGCAGGTCATTTTGTGCAAGGACATGTAGACACCACAATTAAAGTTTTAAGTGTCGATTCTAGTAATAAAAAAAGTTGGATTATATTTTTTAATATACCTAAAAAGTTTAAAAAGTTTTTAATTGAGAAAGGGTCCATAGCAATCAATGGAATATCTTTAACTATTGCAAAAATTTTAAATAATAAATTTAAAGTTGTGATTATTCCTCATACATTGCAAAATACAAATCTATTAAAACTGCAGAAAAATAATTACGTTAACGTTGAGATTGATTTGATAGCTAAAACTTTATTAAAAAAATAATCATGTTTTCTTCAGTAAAAAAAATTATTCAAGATGCAAAGAGAGGAAAAATTTTTATTTTAGTCGATGATAAAAATAGAGAAAATGAGGGAGATCTTGTCATTCCCGCTTCAAAGATTGATCATAAAAAAATTAACTTTATGGCAACTCATGGTAGGGGTTTAATTTGTTTAGCTATTGATAAAAATAAAGCTAAAGCTTTAAATCTATCTTTAATGCCGAGCAGGAACTCTTCGCGATTACAAACTGCATTCACTATTTCAATTGAAGCAAGAAAGGGAGTTACAACTGGAATTTCTGCAAAAGATAGAGCTCATACTATTAAAACGGCAATTAAAAAAAATGTTACAGCAAAAGATATATCAACGCCTGGTCATATTTTTCCATTAATTGCAAAGGATGGGGGCGTACTAGAAAGAGCTGGTCACACAGAGGCATCGGTTGACATAGCCAAACTTGCTGGATGTGGTCCAAGCGGTGTCATCTGTGAAATAATGAATACAGATGGTTCAATGGCAAAGGGAAGACACCTTATAAATTATGCTAAAAAATTCAATTTAAACATCGCACGAATTGAAGATTTAATTTCTTACCGATTAAAAAAAGAAAGTTTAATAAAGCTTAAAAGAATTGAGCAAGTAAAGATTGGCAAGGATGATGTGTATCAAGTTAAAATTTATGAGAATAAATTAGATGGAAAAGAGCATATCGCGTTAATCAAAACTCAGGATAAAAAGATTACTCCAAGAGTTAGAGTTATATCATCAAATATTGTAACAAGCTTTTTATCAAAAAATAAAGAAAACCTATCTATTAATAAAACACTTAATTATTACAAAAAATTTAAGAATTGTATTTTAATTATAATCAGAGATGAATTGGTTAAAACTAATCTAGATAATAAAAAAGAAAGCAGTTTGCGAAATTATGGTATTGGTGCTCAGATTTTGCGAAGTTTGAATGTAAGAAAAATGATTTTAATATCTAAATCTAAGAAAAATATTATAGGTCTTGATGGTTTTGGTATAAAAATTGCAAAACAAGAGTTTATTAAATGAAAAAAAAAATATTAATAGTTAGTTCTTCTTTTTATAAAAATTTAGAAAAAAAACTTCTATCGGGCGCTTTTAACGAAATAAATAAAAAATTATTTTCAGTTAATCATTTTTCTGTTTCAGGAGCATATGAGATTCCTCAATTGCTAAATATTTTATTAAAGAAAAATAAATATGCTTTTTGCATAGCATTGGGCTGTATTATTAAAGGAGAAACACCACATTTTGATATCATTAGTCAGTCCGTATCTGATAAATTATTAGAAATTTCAATAAAACATAATGTTCCAGTTTCTAATGGCGTGCTGAATTGTAATAATACAAAACAAGCTGAAGTCAGATGTGATCCTAAATTAAAGAACAAAGGTGGAGAAGCTGTACGCGCTGCATTAAGTGTTTATAATTCTATTTATAAACTTTAATGACAATTGTTAAAAATAATTCAAGATTAATAATAGTTCAGCTTTTATATAGTTATTATTTAAATCAAGAAAAATTATTATTTGATTTTAAAAATCCTTATAAAAGATTTATTAAAAAGATTTGTAACGGTGTTATTGAAAACAATTCTTTATTAGAAGAAAAGTTAATAAACTTTTTAGATAAAAAATTTGATCTTAAAAATTTTGAAATAATATTTTCTATTATATTAAAGTCTGCAATTTATGAGATTTTTTTTTATAAAAAAACGCCTTTTAAGGTAGTCATCGATGAATATCTAAAAGTTACAAAAATGTTTCTAAACGATAAGCAGAAAAATATTATTAACGCTGTGCTAGATAAAATTGCAAAAAGTATCTAGTTTTTTGCAGTTTTTCATTTGTTTTAAATGTCATTTGATTAAAAAGGTTGATTTTATAAAGGTAATTTGGCATTTACGTAGTCCTTGTTAACCAAACAACCAAAATATCCATATTATGCTTAATCCAAGTTTAGTTTTAAATTTAGTAATTCTTTGCGGAATTTTATCAATTATTTTTGCTTATATTTCCGGCGTTCAAATTTTATCAGCAAGTTCTGGCAATGCTAGAATGAAAGAAATTGCAGGAGCAATTCAAATAGGAGCAAGAGCATATTTAAATCGTCAATATAAAACCATTTCAATAGTTGGAGTAGTTGTTCTTATTGCTGTAATTTTTTTATTTAATATTTGGGTTGGACTTGGTTATTTCATTGGTGCCTTTTTATCAGGTATTGCGGGTTATGCTGGAATGTTAATTTCTGTGCAAGCGAATGTAAGGACTGCTGAAGCATCGAGAAAAAGTTTAGCAGAAGGATTAAAAATTTCTTTTAAATCAGGTGCTTTAACAGGAATGTTAGTTGCTGGTTTAGCATTACTTGCCATTGCTGTTTATTATTGGGTACTTTTAGAATTAAAAATTGAAGAAAGAGAAATTTCTAATGCTTTAGTTGCGCTAGGATTTGGTGCTTCTTTAATTTCAATTTTTGCAAGATTAGGTGGAGGAATTTTTACTAAAGGTGCGGATGTTGGAGCTGACTTAGTTGGAAAAGTTGAAGCTGGAATTCCGGAAGATGATCCAAGAAACCCTGCTGTTATCGCTGATAACGTAGGAGATAACGTAGGAGATTGCGCTGGAATGGCTGCAGATTTATTTGAAACTTATGCAGTTACAATTGTTGCTACTATGGTTTTAGCTTCCATATTTTTCTCTGGAAATTTAAACATGTTAATTTATCCATTAGCAATCGCTGGCAGTTGTTTGATTACATCTATTATTGGAACATACTTTGTAAGATTAGGCGCTAGTAAAAGTATTATGGGCGCTTTGTATAAAGGCTTTATAGTTTCTGCAGTTTTATCTTTAATCGTTCTATACCCAGTCACTGAATATGTAGTTGGATTTACTAAAGTATATAAAGTTGGAGCACTTAGCTTTACAGGACTTAAATTATATTATTGCGGAGTAACAGGTCTTGTAATTACTGGATTATTAATTTGGGTTACAGAATACTACACAAGCACAGCTTATAATCCTGTCAAATCCATCGCTAAATCTTCAACAACTGGACATGGAACAAATGTTATTCAAGGTTTAGCTATTTCCATGGAAGCAACTGCATTGCCAGCGTTAATTATTGTAGCTGGAATTTTATCAACTTATTTAATTGCAGGATTATACGGAATTGCAATTGCAGTTACTACAATGTTGGCATTAACAGGAATGGTTGTTGCTTTAGATGCTTATGGACCAGTGACTGATAATGCTGGTGGAATAGCGCAAATGAGCAATTTACCTGCAAGTGTCAGAAAAGTTACTGATGCTCTTGATGCAGTTGGAAATACTACAAAGGCTATTACAAAAGGATATGCAATTGGTTCTGCAGGTCTTGGAGCTTTAGTTTTATTTGCTGCATACACAGAAGATATTAAACATTTTTCAAAAACTTCAGGTTCAGCATTAAAAGGAATTGTAGTAAATTTTGATTTATCAAATCCATATGTTGTTATTGGTTTATTAATTGGAGGTTTGCTTCCTTATCTGTTTGCTTCTATGGGAATGCAAGCAGTTGGTAGAGCAGGCGGAGCTGTAGTTATTGAAGTTAGAAGACAGTTTAAAAAATGGCCTGGTATTATGAAGAACAAACAAAAACCAGACTATAGAAATGCTGTAGATATTTTAACTAAAGCTGCAATCAAAGAAATGATCATTCCTTCTTTATTGCCAGTTTTATCTCCAATAGTTCTTTACGTTATAATTTATTACATAGCCGGAACATCTTCAGCCTTATCTGCTTTAGGAGCGATGTTGTTAGGTGTTATTGTTACTGGATTTTTCTTAGCAGTATCAATGACAGCTGGTGGCGGAGCATGGGATAACGCAAAAAAATATATTGAAGATGGTCATTATGGTGGAAAAGGATCAGACGCTCATAAAGCTGCTGTAACAGGAGATACGGTCGGAGATCCTTATAAAGACACTGCAGGACCTGCTGTTAACCCAATGATTAAGATTACAAATATTGTAGCTTTGTTATTGCTAGCAATTATTGCTCGTTAGTCGTTAGTCTTACCAAAGTTTTTAGCTCGTTGTCTCATACTAGCTAAGAAACTCGATAGAAAGCTGGAGTCTTTACCTAGACTAATGGTATTTGCTTCGTCAAAAGGGTTTTTGCTTAAAGCCTTTTTGTCTAAAAAATTAATTTTTTTTAGAATTCCTAGATCATCAAATTCTAACCTTAAAGTATTATTGTCAGTAATTACTTTCGTTCCATACTTATTTCTTGTTTGATGAACCTCATGGTAAAACCAAATGTTATTATTATTTATTCCGATATTTTGAGGTGGACCAATAAGATTTAAGACATCATTGGTGTTTGTATTGTTGACCTGTAAGGACTCAGATTTAATTTTTAAATTATCGATTCCGTGTAATTCATCGATTGTGGTGCAACTAACTATAAAAAAAAATACTAGAATATATTTATAGAAACTAAATCTCATTTGATAAAATCACTATCATATAATTATAAAATTTTGCTATCTAATCAACGATTATTAACTAGGTTGATTTATTAGCGTTAAATGATATTGAGTGTGCTTATTTTTAAACTTTTATAATATTCAAATGGCAGTACCTAAGCGTAAAACATCGAAAGCAAGAAGAAATTTAAGAAGATCACATCATGCTGTTTCATTTGCTAATGTTATAGAAGATAAAAAAAGTGGTGAATACAGACTTCCGCATCATGTAGATGAAAAGACCGGAATGTATAATGGAAAACAAATTTTTAAGCCTAAAGCTTAATTTAATTAATTATCAATCAAATTAAATGAAATTTACAGTTGCAGTTGATGCAATGGGTGGTGATGAATCTCCGTTAAAAGTTATTAAAGGTTTAGATCTTTTTTTACAAAATAATCAGGACTTAAAATTTTTAATTTTTGGTAACAGAGATTTAATAAATCCTATTATAGAAAAATATCCATTAGTTGGAACCTCAAGTACAATTGTTCATACTAATGAAAAGGTATCAGACAATGAGTCTCCATTAGAAGCAGTTAAGAATGGAAAAAATTCTAGCATGTGGCTTGCACTCACAGCCTTAAAAAATAAGAATGCTGATATAGCAATATCTGCAGGAAACACGGCAGCTTTACTTGTTATGTCTAGATTAATTTTAGAGACAATAAGTGGAATTGATAAGCCAGCTTTAGCCTCGATGTGGCCATCCCATAAAGGATTAAGTGTGGTTTTAGATTTGGGTGCAAATATTGATTGTAGTATAAAAAATTTAGTAGATTTTTCTAAATTAGGTGCAGCTTTATACAGAGCTGTATTTAAAAAAGAAAAACCAACCGTTGCATTATTAAATATCGGAAGTGAAGATAGTAAAGGCAGTGATTTATTAAAGAAAAGTTTGCAAGAATTGAGAAAGATTAATACTGTTAGCTTTTCATTCAATGGTTTTATAGAAGGCAATCACATTAAAGATGGAAATATAGACGTTATAGTAACAGACGGTTTTTCAGGAAATATAGCTTTAAAAACAGCAGAAGGGACTGCAAAATATATTGCAGCACTTGTTAAGGAAAAGTTTTTACGCTCTTGGTACTCTAAATTTATTTATCTTTTGTCATTTAAAATTTTTAACAGTATTAAAAACGATTTAGATCCAAGAAAATATAATGGTGGAATATTTTTGGGACTTACATCACCGGTTGTAAAAAGTCATGGAGGCACAGATTACATTGGTTTTTATCACTCTATTAAATTGTGCTATGATATTTTAAATGGTAATTTGCAAGAACAAATACAAAAAAATTTATAAATAATTAATTGTGACAGAAACAATCACAAGACAATATTTGTCAGATTTAGTTTACAAAGAATTAGGAATTTCAAAAGTTGAAGCTTCAAAGTTTATAGATGATATTTTTGAATTTATTACACTCCAACTTGAAAAAAAGAATAAAGTAAAAATTGCAAATTTCGGCTCTTTCAATATTCGCCATAAAAATGAAAGAATTGGCAGAAACCCAAGAACAAAAGAACAAAAGGTTATTTCTAGTAGAACTGTTGTGACTTTTAAGCCTTCTAAAATTTTAAAAAATAAAATTAATAAAAATTTAGATGCCAGTGAAGACAGCTGAGGCTCTTAAAACCATAGGCGAGGTAGCTAAAGATTTAAATCTTATCGATTTAGAAACAGGAAAAGTAAAAACTTATATCTTAAGGTTTTGGGAAAAAGAGTTTCCCCAACTAAGACCAAAATTAAGAGCAAAAGGAAGAAGATATTATACACCTGAAAATGTTAAACTTTTAAAAAAAATTCAATATCTTTTAAAGGACAAGGGTCTAACAATAAAAGGAGCAAAAAAAATAATTGAAAATAATTTTAATGATATTGAAGTTGACGATTTTACAAGAAAAGATATAAGCACTAACGATTTATTAGATAAAAAAGAAAAGCTAATTAGAATTAAAAAAATTATAACTGAAATAAAAAATCTTTCATAAAATGGCTAAAAAAACATCGGTTAAAGTAAGATTAGTTCCTGAATTAAAACCTGACAGTGCTTTTAATTATTATGTTAAAAAACCATCTGCAGGTGAAAAAGCTAAAGTAAAGTTGAGAGTAAAAAAATATAATCCATCAACGCGTAAACATGAATGGTTTGTGGAAAAAAAACTTCCTCCACATAGCAAGTAGTAGTTATTTAACTATTTTTCTTTCAAGTTTTATAGAATACTGAATAAGTTTATTCCAAAAATTCTTAACTAAAACGTAATCAATTTTATTTCTTTTTGCCTCAGATTTTATTCTTTTCATTATTTGATTAATTCGTTTTTTATCAACAATCGTTTTTTTATTTTTATATTTTGCAATTTTTAAAACTTGTTTTTTTCTTAGACCAAGAAGTTCAATTATTTTTTTATCTATTGTGTCGATGCTGGAGCGTATTCTTTGAATGTTTCTTTGCGACATTAAAACGTTTTTAAAATATAGATAAGTTAATTATGAATTTATAATGGCAAACACAATTAATCTAAATAGAAAAAATACTTATATTACTATTTGGTTGTATTTATCTTTATTTCTAGTTTTTTTATTAATTTTTATTGGTGGTCTCACTCGTTTAACAGAATCTGGTCTTTCTATTACTAGTTGGGAATTATTTAGTGGAATTTTACCACCGCTCAATGAGAAACAATGGCAAAACTATTTTTCACTTTATAAACAGATACCACAATACAAAGAAATTAATTTAGGAATGTCTATGGCTGAATTTAAATATATTTTTTGGTGGGAATATATTCATCGATTATTAGCAAGGTTAGCTGCTTTAGCATTTGTTTTGCCGTTTATATATTTCCTTGTAAAAAAATTTTTTAGTTTTAAGCAAATAGTTCTTTATTCAATAATTTCTTTGTTATTTTTTTTTCAAGGGTTTTTAGGATGGTATATGGTGAAAAGCGGATTAGTTACAAATACCGATGTTAGCCATTTTAGATTATCGACTCATTTGTTGGGGGGTCAAATCATATTGGCATTAATATTTTACTCAATTTTATTTAGGAATGTTAATAAGATTTATTTGAATTTTTATTCTTATTTAGTTTTATCTTTTTTAATAATTGTTTTTTTTCAGATTGTAATTGGAGCTTTTGTTTCAGGTCTAGATGCTGCAAAATTATATCAAACCTGGCCCTTAATGAATGGATACTTTGTTCCTGAAGATGTTTTTATTAAAGAATTTTTAAATTCAGAATCTTATTCTAGCGCTTCTCATGTACAATTTTTGCACAGGGTTGTTGCATATTTTACAGCTTTTATTTTTGTTTTTATTTTTTATCTATTACTTAAAAATAAAATTGTTAATTCTAAATATTTATTGATCGTATTATTTGCTATAACTTTTCAAATACTTCTTGGTATTTTTGTTTTGATAAGCGGTTATAAAATTTATTTAGCAAGTCTTCATCAGTTGGGTTCGATTTTTTTAGTTTTTTCGATAATTTATCTGTTTTACCAAGTATCAATCTCTCAAAAATAATAAATTTACCTTAATCCATTTGACATAATTAAAGGCAAAATATATTTATTCCGTTCCTTTATGACTGAATTTATTAAAAAGAAAGAAGTTAAAAAAAATTGGTATAAGATTGATGCAACAAATTTAATTGTTGGCAGATTAGCTTCTGAAATTACAAAGATTTTAAGAGGAAAGAAAAAAACTAGCTTCACTCCAAATATGGATGATGGAGATTTTGTCATAGTTACAAATGCTAGAAAAATAAAATTTACTGGAAAAAAGTTTTCTAAAAAGATTTATTACAAACATACTGGATTTCCAGGTGGAATTAAGGAAACAACGCCAAATAAAATTCTTGAAAAAGACCCGTCTAGAATTATTAAATTAGCAGTTAAGAGAATGTTACCGAGAGGTCCGCTTGGTAGAAAACAACTTGGAAATTTAAAAGTTTATAATGATGATAAACATCCTCATGAAACTCAAAAAGCTGTAGATTTTGATTTTAAATCTATCAACAAAAAAAATTCATTAAATTAAAATATGGTTCAAAGTTTAGCTGTTTCAGACAATAGATTTTACGCAACTGGAAAAAGAAAAAGTTCGATAGCTAGAGTTTGGCTTAAGGTTGGATCTGGAAATATTTTAGTAAATGGAAAAAAATACAATGAATATTTTAAACGCCCTGTTCTACAACTTAGCATTGAGAAGCCATTTAATGTTGTAAATAAAAATAATAGTTATGATGTTATGTGCACTGTTAAAGGCGGTGGTTTAACCGGACAAGCGGGCGCTGTGTCTTTAGGGATATCCAAAGCTTTATTTGTATTAGACGGAACATTAAGAAAAACATTAAAAAAAGAAAAATTATTAACGAGAGATTCAAGAAAAGTTGAAAGAAAAAAATACGGACAGAAAAAAGCTAGAAGAAGATTTCAGTTTTCTAAACGATAATCTACTTAGACTAATTTTAGTCTTTAAGTCATTTACAACTTCTTATAAATACAGAGCATGTCTGACAAATATAACGTTTTAATTAATGGAGCTTCGGGTTTTGTTGGTTTGGAACTTATTAAATTATTAAGTAATCACAAATTTATAAATCTCAAATATTTATGCTCAAGAGGATCCATTGGAAAATCTATTAATTCGTTTTTAAAAAATAAAATTAAAAAAAAATTACCGCTCATATCTGATATTAACAAAGCGGATTTTAATGATGTTGATATAATTTTCTCAGCTTTGCCCCATGGTGAAGCACAATTACTATCCAATAATATTTCTCCACATCATATTTTAATAGATCTATCAGCTGATTTTAGATTTTCAGACACTAAAGTTTACGAAAAATGGTACGGACTGAAACATTATGCGGTCAGTAATCAAAAATTCGCAGTTTATGGACTTTCTGAGTTTGCAAAAAGAGACATTGAAAAAAGTAATATAATCTCTTGTCCTGGATGTTATCCAACATCAGTTCAGTTACCGCTTATTCCTTTACTGTTAAATAAAATAATTAAAACTTCAAAAATCATTATTGATTCTAAGTCAGGTTATTCGGGTGCTGGAAAAAAAACTGCTGATAAAAAACTTTACCCAAACATTAATAAAAATATTGCTGTTTACGGAGTTGGCAATCATAGACATATGCCTGAAATTGACCAGGGGTTAAAATTGTTTGCTAAAGTAAAAGGAAATTTAAAGATTGAATTTACTCCTCATTTAATTCCAACTTTTAGAGGAATATTAACTACAATATATGCTGATCTTAACAAGAATATGAGTGTAAAAAAAATTCATCAATATTTAAGTAAATTTTATAAAAATAATAATTTTGTAAAAATTTTACCTTATGGAAAGTTTGTAAATACGAATAATGTTAATAATACTAATAATTGTAATATAAATATTTTTTCAGGAAGATATAAAAATCAATTAATTATTGTAAGCTCCATTGATAATCTGATTAAGGGTGCAGCAGGGCAGGCAGTTCAAAATATGAATATAAGATTAGGTTTAAAAGAAACTTTAGGTTTAGAATAATGAATTTAAGAGATAATTATAATATTGCAATTGTTGGACTCGGAAATGTTGGTTCTGAAGTTTACAAGCATTTAGTTAAGAACAAACGCTCTATTGAAATCAATACAAATTCTACTTTTCAAATAAAATATATATCCGCTAAAACGATTGGTAAAAAAAGAAGTTTTAGCATTCCAAAGAAAATGTGGGTTAAGAACCCCTTAGCTTTAGTTAAAAAAGATGATGTTGATATAATTATTGAATTAATAGGTGGTTCAGAGGGAGTTGCAAAAAAGTTAGTATTTGCGGCTTTAAAAAATAACAAACACGTAATTACAGCAAACAAAGCTTTAATATTTAAGCATGGTAATGAACTTGCAAAAATTGCCGAAAAAAATTCTGTCAATCTTCTATTTGAAGCTTCCGTTGGTGGGGGAATACCTATTATCAAATCAATAAAAGAGAGTTTAGTTGGAAATAAATTATTCCATATTTATGGAATATTAAATGGGACAACAAATTTTATTTTAACTGAAATAGAAAGAACTAAAAAAAGTTTTAAAGAAATTTTATCGACTGCTCAAAAACTTGGATATGCAGAAACTAATCCAAAACTCGATCTTAATGGGGACGATGCTAAATCAAAAATAGCAATATTAAGTGCGCTTTGTTTTAAAAATAAAATAATTAATAAAAGCTTTTTAACTGAAGGAATTGAACGAATTGATCTCGAAGATGTCGAGTATGCACATCAGTTTAAATATAAGATTAAGCTACTTGGTATTTCTGAGATAATTGATAATAAAATCAAACAAAGAGTTCATCCTTGTTTAATTTCAAAAGATTCTGATCTTGCTAAGATTAATGGAGCAAATAATGCAATTATGGTTGAAGGAAATCCAGTTGGAAAAATAGTCTATCAAGGACTTGGTGCTGGAAAAGGTCCAACAACTTCATCAATTATTTCAGATTTAAATTCAATTCTAAAAGGGAATGTAACTTTGCCTTTTGGATTTAATTACTCTGATGCAAAAGAATTTAAAATGTTCGACTTTGATAATCATGTTTGTAAATTTTATTTAAGATTAGTCGTTAAGGATAAGCCAGGAGTATTATCTAAAATTACATCTATCTTATCTAAACATAAGATTTCAATTCAAAGTGTTTTACAAGAACCTTTAGATAATCCTAAAAATGCCAATTTAGTTATTATAACTCATAGTGCCAGAGAAAAAGATATGAGATTTACTTTAAATAAAATTTCTAAAGAAAAATTTATGGCTAAAAAAATTACAATGATCAGAATAAGAAATGAAAAAAAATTATGATCATCAACAATGGATTTGTAGATTTATTTGTAAAAACTACTAGCGAAGCTGCTTACGCATCATCATTATTAAAAGGTAAAGGAGATAAAATTGCAGCCGATCAGGCGGCCGTGGATAAGATGAGATTATTTCTCAATAATATTCCCATGAAAGGAAAGATTGTCATAGGCGAAGGTGAGATGGATGAGGCGCCCATGCTTTACATAAATGAAATGGTAGGAACGGGTGTCGGAGAAGAATTAGATATAGCCGTTGATCCGTTAGAAGGAACAAATTTAACTGCAAAAAACTTACCAAATGCAATGTCAGTTCTTGCAGTATCTAAAAAAGATAATCTATTGCATGCTCCAGATACTTATATGGAGAAAATTGCTGTTGGAAAAAATATTAAAGAGGGTGTTATCGATCTTGATTTTGGAATAGTAAAGAATTTGAAAAATTTAGCTGATTTTAAAAATACAACGCCCGATAAATTAACAATATGTCTTTTAGAAAGAGAAAGACATGATCACATAGTCAAAGATGCTATACAACTTGGCACTAAAATAAAATTTATTTCAGATGGTGATGTAGCGGGTGCTATTTATGCAGGCATTGAAGATTTTAATGTGGATATATATTTAGGAATCGGTGGAGCTCCTGAAGGTGTACTTGCTGCAGCAGCAATTAAATGTTTGGGAGGTCAATTTCAGGCAAGATTAGTTTTAAGTAATGATCATGAAGTCGATAAAGCAAAAAAAATGGGAATTAAAGATTTAAAAAAGAAATATTTTATTAACGACATTGTAAAAGATGATGTTTTGTTTTGTGCTACGGGCGTAACAGGTGGAGATTTACTTCAAGGAATTAAAATTTTAGATAATGGTTTTTATCAATCAGAAACCTTTGTTTTGCACCATGGATCTAAGCTTAATAAAAAAATTATTAATAAATTTAAAATATGAAATACCAGTCGGTAACTGGTAAAGAATGGATTTTATCCAATTACAACGAAAACTTAGCTCTAGAAATCTCTCAAAAGTTAGGAATCGATTATTTTTTATCTAAGCTTTTATCTATAAGAAAAATTACAGCTGATAACTGCAATTCGTATTTAAATCCAAAGATCAAAGAATTTATGCCAAATCCAAGTGTCCTAAAGGACATGGATCTTGCAGTAGATACATTAATTAAAGCTATCAAAGACAATAAAAGAATTTGTATTTTAGGAGACTACGATGTGGATGGTGCATCTTCAACAGCAATTATTGTAAATTTTTTAAAAAATATATACTCAAATTTTTTTATTTATATTCCCGATCGACAAATTGATGGCTACGGTCCATCCGTTAGTTCATTAAAGAATATCATTGAAAAAAAGGGTGAATTTTTAATAACTGTTGATTGCGGTACTACATCCTTTGAAGCTTTAGATTATGCTAATCAAAATAATATTGATGTTTTAGTTATTGATCATCATCAAGCAGAAATTAAACTTCCAAAATGTAAAGCGTTAGTAAACCCAAATCAAATAGATGATAAATCTAATCTTGGTTATTTATGTGCAGCTGGAGTTTCCTTTTTATTTATTGTCGCTTTAAATCGCTCTCTTAGAGAGGGTAAATTTTATAATGATAAAAACATTAACGAACCAGATTTATATGATTATTTAGATTTAGTTGCCTTGGGTACAATTTGTGATGTTGTACCACTGATAGATTTAAACCGAGCCTTTGTTTATCAAGGAATACAAATATTAAAGAAGAGAAAAAATATTGGGATTAAAACTTTAATTGACGTGGCTGACATTAAAGAAAGTCCAGATACTTATCATATCGGTTTTTTATTGGGACCAAGGATAAATGCAGGTGGCAGGATTGGGCAATCTGATCTTGGCGCAAACTTGCTTACCACTCAAGATCCAAAGAAAAGCTACGAAATAGCAACAACCTTAGATTCATTAAATAAAAAAAGAAAATTAATTGAAGAAGATATTTTAAATGAAGCTTATTTATTAGCAGAAAAAGAAAAAAGTAATGAAATAATACTAGTTGCAAATAAATTTTGGCATGAAGGAATAATAGGCATTATTGCGAGCAGAATTAAGGAAAGATTTTCAAAACCAACAATTGTCATTTCTTCTACTAAAAATATTGCAAAAGGCTCTTGCAGATCTATTTTTGGTTTTGATATTGGTCTTGCTATTTTAGCAGCTAAACAAAATGGAATTGTTGTAAAGGGGGGTGGCCATAAAATGGCAGCAGGCTTTAGTATTGAAGAAAATAAAATCGATGATTTAAAAAATTTCTTAATATCTAAATTTAAATCAGCAAAGCCAAATTTTACTCAAAATAACTTTATAGAAATCGATGGTATTCTGTCAGCCAATGCAGTTAATGAAAAAACCTATGAGGAGATAAGTAAATTGGGTCCTTTTGGATCAGGAAATTCTGAGCCTAAATTTATTGTTGAGAATTTATCATTAATTAAAATAAATTTTGAAAATGATTTTTTAATAAAAGTATTATTTAAAAATAGCAGCGGTTTATATCTTCATGGAATTTGTTTTAAAAATAATAAAGAAAAAGTAGTTGATTATATTAAAAATTTTAAAAATCATAAATTTCATATAGCTGGAAAATTAAGTTGTAACGATTGGAATAAACAAAGAGTAATTGAATTTATTATTGAAGATATTTCTTTAACTCACTAGCAATTACAGAGATTAATATAGTTAATTATATAATTGTTGATTATTATTATTAAACAATCTAAATAACTTTACTTTCAAGGTCCCTTCGTCTATCGGTTAGGACACGTGGTTTTCATCCATGAAAGAGGGGTTCGATTCCCCTAGGGACCGCCAAAAACTTTTATGAAACTTTTAAGAGTTGGTAATTTAGGAGCTGAAAAGCCAGCAATACTTGATAACGGTATCATAAGAGATTTATCCTCAGTCATTAAAGATATCGATAGAACAACTATAGGGGATGACCTAATCAACACTATTAAGAAATTAGATATTTCTAAACTTCCGCAACTTAATAATAATTTCCGAATAGGAGCGAGCGTTTCTAATCCAAGTAATTTTCTTGGTATTGGCTTAAATTTTCTTGATCATGCATTGGAGCAAAATTTAGAACTTCCCAAAGAGCCTATTATATTCTCAAAAGCAACCTCATCGATATGTGGGCCTAATGATGATTTAATTATTCCAAAAAATTCTGAAAAAACAGATTGGGAAGTAGAAATTGCTTTTGTTATTGGAAAAAAAGGAAAAAATATTTCATTAGCTGAGGCAGAAAGTTATATTTTTGGCTACTGCTTGGTTTGTGATTTTAGTGAAAGAGAATGGCAAAAAAAAAGAAGCGGTCAGTGGGTGAAAGGAAAATCATCAGAAACTTTTGGCCCAGTTGGTCCTTATATAGTCACTAAGGATGAGATTAAGGATGTATATAATTTAAATATGAGTTTAGATGTTAATGGCAAAAGAATGCAAACAGGTAATACCTCTAAAATGATTCATAAGATGAATTTTTTAACATCCTATGCAAGTGAATTTATGACATTATTGCCAGGGGACATCATTACAACAGGAACGCCTCCAGGGGTTGGCGATAGCATGAAGCCTCCAAAATATTTAAAAAAAGGTGAAGTTGTAACTCTAAGTATTGACCAATTAGGTAGTCAAAAGCATTCAGTTGTATAAATTAATTACTAATTAATTCTTCAATTTTCTTAACAACTTTTTCACTTTGCGGATTAGTTGTGGAGATAAAAGTGTCATTAATTTGTCCCTTTTTATCAATCAATATCTTATGAAAATTCCATTTAGGCTCTGCTGCACTTCCATAACTTTCTTTAGCCCATAAATATACAGGGTGTGCATTTTTACCTTTAACAGACACTTTTTCCATAATTGGAAAATTAATATTAAAATTAGTCTCACAGAAATTTTTTATTTCAGCATTTGAACCTGGTTCTTGATTACCAAAATCATTGGATGGTACACCAATAACTACAAAATTTTTGCTTTTATATTTATCCCACAAAGTTTGTAGATCGGTGTATTGTTTAGTAAAGCCACATTGACTTGCAACATTGACTAGTAAAACCACCTTATCCTTGTGTTGTGATAATAAATATTTTTTACCATCAACATCAGTAAAACTAAATTCATGCAATGTTCGTTTGTCATTGGCGTTGATATTTTTGCTAAAGAAAAACATGCTAATTATAATAAAATAAAAAATATTTTTTTTCATTACTTATCTTATTTTTATTAAAGCATTAAAAGGCACTAATATACAGCCTTTTCTTGCAAAATAATTTTTATTTAAAAGGAAACTAAATTTTTTCCATTTTCCTAATAAATTTATTTTTTTCTTAAAAATAGAATTAATAAATAATTTAGTAAAATTTTTAACCGCTATTAGATTTTTATTTTTTACACAATCAGAAAAAATACTGCATGAAGCTTGGCATATTAAACAAGATTCAGTTTTGTATGATATTTTCTTAATAATTTGCTTATTAATTTTAAGATATAATATTACTTTATCACCACACGTATGATTTTTATAAATACATTTGTGTGTAAAATTTTTAAGCATTCCATAATTTTTTAAATCTCCAGTATGTTTAAGTAGCAATGTATTCATGACTATTAATTTAAAATTATTATTTGATTCACGTATTAAAAAAGTAAAGTATTACTAATGAATTTGAAAGTTTTATTAACTAGTATTCCTTTTAAATAAATTAATTAAGTTGTATAACAGCTGAGTTTCGGGGCATAGCGCAGTCTGGTAGCGCATCTGGTTTGGGACCAGAGGGTCGCAAGTTCGAATCTTGCTGCCCCGACCATTATAAAATGAAAAGAATTGGTTTATATCCTGGCACATTTGATCCAATAACCTTTGGACATATTGATATTATTAAGAGAGCAGCAAGTATTGTTGATTATCTTTATATTGGAACTCCATTAAGTAATAAGAAAAAAACTATTTTTTCAACAGCTGAGAGAGTTTCTTTAATTAAAAAAGTTATCTCTTCATTTCCTGAAAATATTAAGAAGAAAATTAAAGTGGTTTCTTTTTCAGGATTAACTACAAATTATTGTAAAAAAATTTCTGCTAATATTATTTTTAGAGGTTTGCGAGTTGCATCAGACTTCGAATATGAATTTCAATTGGCGGGTATGAATCACAAATTAAATAAAAACTTCGAGACGGTCTTTTTAATGGCAGAGATAGAAAATCAAATTATTTCATCAAATTTCGTTAAAGAAATTGCCGCATTAAAAGGAGATTTGGTGCAATTTGTTCCAAACATTGTTATTAAAGCTCTGAAAACTAAATTTAAATAATGTTTAAAAAATTAATTTTCGTTTTAACTTTATTTCTATTTTCCTTTTCAAGTAATATTCAATCTAAAGAAAGATCTACTATGATAATGAAATTAAAGTTTGGTGAAGTTAAAATTGAACTTTTTGATGATGTAGCTCCTAATCATGCAAAAAGAATTAAAACATTAGCTGATTCTGGAAAATATGATGGTGTTGCTTTTCATCGAGTCATCGATGGTTTTATGGCACAAACTGGAGATGTAAAATTTGGTAATACAAAATTAGATTTTAATGCACAAATGGTTGGTACAGGTGGTTCTGAGTTTCCAGATTTAAAAGCAGAATTTAATAATATTCCTCATCAACGAGGAGTTTTATCCATGGCAAGATCACAAAGTCCTGATAGCGCGAATAGTCAATTTTTTATCTGTTTTGACTCTCATCCGCATTTAGATCGAAACTATACTGCTTTTGGTAGAGTAGTCAGTGGGATGGAATTTGTTGATAAAATTAAAAAGGGCGCTCCAGGTTCGGGCGTTGTTGAAAATCCTGATATAATTATAAGTCTAAGATCAGCAAAATAATAAAGTCAAAAATGAAATCTATTTCATTTAATTTATTAAATGAAAGTCATGGTGCTCGACTAGGAAAAATTACAACACCTAGAGGAGTAATTGATACACCAGCTTTTATGCCTGTTGGAACAGCAGGAACCGTTAAAGCGATGTATATTGATCAAGTTAAAAGCTGCGGTTCTCAAATTATTTTAGGAAACACCTATCATTTAATGTTAAGGCCTGGAGTTGAGCGAATAAAACAGGCAGGCGGTCTTCATAATTTCATGAATTGTCCAATGCCAATACTTACTGACTCTGGCGGTTTTCAAGTTATGTCTTTGTCAAAAATATCTAAAGTAAGCGAGGATGGAGTTGAGTTTAGTTCCCATATAGATGGTAAAAAATTTTTCTTAACGCCTGAAGAAAGCATTCAAGTTCAATTAGACTTAAACTCAGACATTGTAATGGTATTTGATGAATGTCCTAAATATTCATCTGAAAAAAATTTAATTAAAAAATCCATGGATTTATCCCTTAGATGGGCTGAACGATGTAAAAAAAAATTTGGCAAACAAGAGTCAAAATGGCTTTTTGGAATAACCCAAGGTGGAATATTTCCAGATCTTAGAAAAGAATGTTTAAAAAAGTTAATAGATATTGGTTTTGATGGATATGCTTTAGGAGGACTTGCGGTTGGTGAAAATCAATCTGAAATGTTTGATGCTGTTGATGCGGTTAAAGATATTGTACCAAAAGACAAACCTCATTATTTAATGGGCGTTGGTATGCCTCAAGATATTTTAGGGGCAGTTAAAAGAGGTATAGATATGTTTGATTGTGTTTTACCGACACGTTCAGGTAGGACAGGGCTTGCTTTTACTTGGAATGGAAAAATAAATATCAGAAATGCAAAATATGCTAAGGACGAGGATCCTTTGGATAAATCTATCGATTGTCCTGCATCAAACTTATATTCTAAAAATTATTTAAATCATTTAGTAAACTCCAACGAAATTCTAGGATCCATGCTTCTCACTTGGCATAATATCGCCTTTTACCAGGACCTAATGAAGAAGATTAGAAGTGCAATTAAAGAAAATAAATTTGACGCATTCTATAAAAAACACTTTGAATTGTTTAATGAAGCTAATTAAAAAATTGCTTTCAGGGGCGGTTTAAACTATATAAAACCTTGCATTAATGGGCCCGTAGCTCAGTTGGTAGAGCAATTCCCTTTTAAGGAATGGGTCACAAGTTCAAATCTTGTCGGGCTCACCATTTATTGTATTACAAATACCAAAGACCAAATAAGTAAAAATATAATAAATATTAAAAGTAGTTTAACGTTGGAATTGTCGTTTTTATTATATTCCAAATACCTAACCAGTACATTTTTTTCATTAATAAAATTGATCTTTTTTAAAATTGAAATCAAAATAGATAGAATAAAAATTGAAAAAATTGAAAAGTAAATAATCCATAATAAATAACTCATTATTAAATTTATCATAAATTAAAGATTTTGAATTTTAGGATACTCGATTTTAACCTTCGGTATTAATAATCTTAAATCATTTATCCTGTTCCCAGAAGAAGGGTGGGTGCTTAAAAATTGTGGAGGCTCTTTTCCTTTCATTTTTTCCTGCATTCGCTCCCATAGTTGGATTGCTCCAGCAGGATCATAACCACTTAAATTTGCAAAAATTATGCCAAGATAATCAGCTTCTGACTCTTGATATCTGCTAAATGGATTAAAAATTCCAAGCTGGATAATATCCATTCCAGTTGTTTGACCAACAGTATTTCTCGTTCTAGAAATTGCACCACCTAAGGCAATATCTGCAGCCATGGTTCCAACATTTATAGCAAGTGCCGCACTAGCTCGCTCAAGAGAGTGCCTTGCAACGGCATGCGCAATTTCATGTCCCATGACAGCAGCTAATCCATTTTCATCTTTGGTTACTTCAAGGATACCCGTGTAAAAAGCAATTTTGCCACCAGGCATACACCAAGCATTTAAAGTTTTAGGATCATTAATTAAAATATATTCCCAATCATAATTTTCTGTAGGATCTTTTAAATTTTTACTCTTAAAATAATATTTAATTGCCTTTTCGATTCTCTTTCCAACAGTAATGATTGGTTCTAATTGATCTTTATCTTCAACTAACTTCGCCTTTTCTTTAACTTTTTTATAAGCACCAATAGCTTGGCTATTTATCATAGACTCAGGAAGAAGCGTTAATTGTTGCCTTCCTGTAATAGGAGCGGTAGCGCAACTTGAAAGTAAGAAACCACCACAACAACAAGTAGTTAATGATAAGAAATCTCTTCTATTAATTTTCATCAAATTTTAAATATTTTAACTGTGAATTTAGACAACAAAATGTTATTTCTAATTAGTTTATCATGAAATCATCAATATTTACAAAGCTTAGAAACTATTTTTTAGCAGGAGTTTTTACGCTTATTCCAATTTTTATAACTGCTTATTTTGTTATTTTTATAATGGAAATATTAGCTAAACTTGTACCGAAATCTTTAAATCCCAACACATATCTACCTTATAATATACCGGGTTTAGAAATTTTAATTTCGGTGGTGCTGATAACATTCATTGGCTTGATTTCAGTCTCATATCTTGGAAAAAAATTTCTAATAGTAGGAGAGGCTTTATTAGAAAAAATTCCTGTACTTAGGACTATTTATACTGGAGTAAACCAGTTAACCAAAAGTTTTGGTGGAAATGATGATAGTTCAAATACTAAAAAAGTTGTTCTAGTTCAATTTCCAAGAACAGGCGTATGGTCTGTTGGTTTTGCTACAAACGAAAATAAGATGGTTGAGTTAGAAGGAATGATAAATGTATTTATTCCAACAACTCCTAATCCAACAAGTGGTTTTTTGATAATTGTTCCTAAAAAAGATTTAATCTACGTAAATATGAGTTTTGAGAGCGCTACAAAATTTATTATGTCAGCAGGGACAATCGAAGAGAATGCTAAATAATATTATGTATGAAACAAGAATATTTTGGGTGGGGTGGAGTCAGAAAATTAGCAAACCAAATAGGTTTTAGCTGTTTTGAAGTCTGCGACATTATTTGGAGAGCAAAGCATCATAAGCAACCTAAATTTAAAGAGATATTGATATTTTCTGTAATTAGAAAAAATTTAATTAAAAAGTCTGGCAAACCTCTAAGAGATATTTATGGAAATTTAGTCAGAAGAAGAGAAGGGGAGCAAGATATTCATTATGCAATTCGTGCAGATTTAGATTTATTTAAACACAATCATAAGATCAAAAGACAGTGGAAAGATGACCCTGATTTTTACAAATCTGTAAGACAAAAATATGAAAATTTATACAAACGCTTTCCTAAAGAAATCAATAAACAAGCCTCTATGATGGATTAGTTTACCTTGATTAATACAGGCAACCCCTTGTTATTTTTTATCTGATAAAATCCTCTTAAAATAAACCAAATATGGAGGATAGTTATGTCAAAAGAAAAAACAAATGTGGTTTCTATTAAAAGAATAGAAGCCAATAGAAGAAATGCAAAACATTCAACAGGACCCAAAACTTCTGCTGGAAAATTCAGATCATCACGCAATTCATTAAAGCACGGACTTGAAGCAAGACGTCATTTAATAATTGGTGAAGATGTAAAAGAGTTTCAAGAATATAGAACATCACAGATTAGATTTTATGATCCTAAAGATGCTATTGAAGTCGATGATTGTATTCAAATAATAGTATTAGGCTGGAAATTAAGAAGGTTTTCTGTTGTAGAAACTGGTCTTTTTAATCAAGATATTGTTCAACAAATTAAAACTAGCATTAATAATATTGGTGTTAATTTGCTTAAAAGATCTGATTTTGAAGAAGTTGCTAAAGAATTAGATCAAATTCCAGAGCTTCAGGGACTCTCTTTTAGAAGAGATTGCAAAGAGGAAAATGCCAATATCAAATTAAATACGATGTACATTCGAACATTAGTTTGTCGTCAAAAATTAATTGATAATTATTTTGCAAGAAGAAATTCTAATAAAAATAAAATTAATTAAGGAGATTTTATGAAAAATAAATACTTTAATGAAAGAGAAAAAAGGTTTTTCAATTTCTTTTCTAATAAAGATGATTATTATAAAGGGTGCTATTTTGGAGAAACAAACCCATTAATAGATAATAAAATCAATAAGATTAAAAAAGGTATATTAGTGATTTTAAAAGGCAACTTAAGAAAACCAAAGATAAACATGAGAAGGAAGATTTACTGGAACTTATTAAACTTTATGAAAAACCAACAGATATTGTTGATAAAACAGTAGAGGAAGTAGTTGCTCCAGCTGTTATTATGGAAAAGATTGTTAAAAAAGAGGAGCCTGAAGCTAAAGATCCAATCATATTTAAGACGGAGCCATATAGAAGGGATACCAGTCGTCTTGTTTATTGGTGCAATCCATTTGAACCCATTAATAAGGACAAACTTGGCAGCACTCAGAATTAGAGAATAAATAAACTAGAAAGGAGCTACTATTAAATGTAAACTATTATTTACTTAATACTAAAGTAATACTTTAAATATTATATATATATTATTGTAATATAATATTTTTTATATAAATTTAAGTATTTAAATTATAATACTAACTCTATGATTATTATCTAATTTCTTCAGATTATTGAGTATTTTTGTTGAAGTGATAAAAGTAGCGAAAACATTGACTTTTGAAACTAATCTAATCTCATTTTCTATTGAAACTGGTGTTTTTCCAAAGCCAATAGCTATTGAATGACCATCACACCAATAAGCAACTTCGCCAAAAGTGACTACATCTCTAGCGTTTTTATCTGGCTTAATGCCTAGATTAGCTGTCTCGAAGTATATTTCCTCTCCCCAAGTGTTTATTTGGGCCTTAAATGAGCTTAATTTGGCCAATTTGAGCGCTGTTTGAGAGTTATTTAGGTTTAGTTTAATCTCAAAGTCATCGAATTTAAGGAGCATTGATAATGATAAATAGCTATTTTTGATGATATTGACATCAATTTATAGTTGTATTAATATTTCCGATAATTAATGGTTATCGGAAATTTATGTCAAATCTAGTTAAGGATCTTATTTCTATTGAATTAGAGACTTTAAATAATATCAGATCTTCAAAATCAGTTAATACTTTAAGAGCTTATAAATCTGATTTTAATCATTTTATAAATTTTTGTAAAAAAAATAATTTTATATCTTTGCCAGCGGATCCAAAAATTGTTTCATTTTATCTAACTGACCTATCGTCAAATTCAAAAGTAAGTACGTTAAAACGTCGATTGGCCTCTATTAGTGTAATTCACAAACTAAAAGGACACTATATAGACATTAAGCATCCACTAATAATTGAAAATTTAATGGGTATACAAAGAAAGAAGGGTGTATTTCAAAAATCCAAAAATCCGATTTTAATTAATGAATTAAAAGAAATTATCAATGTTATAGATAAGTCAGAAAAAAATATTCTAAAAAAAACTAGAAATAAAGCTTTAATATTAATTGGATTTTCAGGAGGTTTTAGAAGGTCGGAACTGGTAAATATTGATTTTGAAGATTTGGAATTTACAATAGAAGGTGTCAAAATTTTTATTAAACGATCTAAAACTGATCAATCCGGAGAAGGAATGATAAAAGCTATACCCTATTTTAAAGAAAAAAATTTTTGTCCAGTTACTTATTTAAAAAATTGGATTGAGATTTGTAAAGTAAATAAAGGTTTTGTTTTTAACATTTCAGATAAAATGGTTGCAATTTTAATAAAAAAATATTTATTAGCAGCTGGATTTGATCCAAAAAAATATTCTGGACATAGTTTAAGATCTGGATTTGCAACAACTGCGGCTAGTTCAGGTGCAGATGAAAAAAGCATAATGACAATGACTGGTCATAAAACTACTCAAATGGTAAGACGATATATCAAAGAGTCAAATTTATTTAAAAATAATGCTTTAAATAAAATAGATTTATAAATATTATATTTAGATTAGTTTAAGATTATTTAAATATTTATTCCATGTAAGAGCTATATTGTTCCAGCAAAATTTTTTTGAAGACTTGCTAGCGTTATTGCTTAATTTAGTTAATTGAGATTTATTTGCAACTAAATTTATAGCTTTTGCTGCCATATCCTCAAAAGTTTTTACTACATAACCATTTACATTATTAACAACACGTTCAGCTAAAGCTGTTCGATTAAAGGTTATAACTGGCAAGCCGCTAGCTAAAGCTTCCAATGCCGATATACAAAAAGTTTCATCATATCCTGGATGAAGCATAGCAGTACTATACTTGTATTTATTTGCTAAAAAATCTCTACTAACAACTCCAAAAAATTTAATATTAAATTTATCATAATCAATATTTATTTTTTGCTTTTTAGGAACATTTAGGCCGTGTACATGTAATTCAGCAAGGGGCAATTTTTTAAAAATTATTTGGCACCAAATATCAATAATTTCATCTAGTCCCATATCCCTTTTTACAGTCCATATAAAAATTGGTTTAATATTTTTATTTCTTTTATTATTAAGAAATAACTCGGAGCACCCATTTGGAATGATAGTTTTACTTTTAAATGGATAAAAAGATGTAGTTAATTCCTTCAAATAGTTACTTACAAAAACAACATGAGGCCTATGAAAAATTATTGGTAAAAATTCTTTTTTTCTTAATGATTTTTCTATTTGTAATTCATTGTGCATCCAAAGAACTTTAATTGATTTTTGTTTAAATTTAAAAACCTGTGAATAGTTTGAACTAACTACAATATCGTAAAGATTATTATTTTCGATTAAAGTTAGATAATTAAAAGGAAGATTAGTAATATTGTTAACTTTTTGCTTATTTTTTATTTTACTTACAAGAGTAACTTCATGTCCTAAACGCGACAATCCTTGCGCTAGTTCGAAATTACAATGCTCAATTCCACCAACTTTATTTATATTTTTATTGTTTAAATTAATTAAACTATTATTAACAAATAGTAATTTCATTTAATAAAAAATATTATTTATCCCAAGCAAATTTATAAGATGGTTTTAAACCAAGGGTTTTTGACAAAATATAATCTCCTATAATTACATTGTTAAAAATTTTGAAATATTTCTTTTTACCATTTAATCCAATTCTGGCTCTTAATCTTTCATTTTTTTTATAAAAGTTAACTTTATCGATTAAATCTTCAACATCTTTATAAAAAATCATTTCATTACTTGTAAAGAAATCATTAAACTTAACTTTTTCATCAATTAATGTTGGCAAACCATTTGCTATGTATGAAGCTATTCTATTACTTGAGTAATATTTAATGGGCTCCCCCCTACTTAGATTTAAACCAAATCTACATTTAGACATTTCATAATTAAATTTATCTCCCCATGTAGGTTGGATATTATTAAAGCCAAAAATATTAAAAGAAATATCAACAGATTTGGTTAATATATTTCTTACAAACCCTTCTCTACTATCAATCTTATCTTTTTTAAGAATTCCTCGATTAACCCCATGGCTAACAGCAAAAAAAATATCATACATATGATTTGTTATTTTAGATAAATTTAAATTTTCAGTGAATTTATCGCAAGGTATTGGAATATAATTTAATTTATTTTTTGGTATGGAGGCTTCAACATTATTTATGTCAGTTGTTATAAAAAAATTATCAATATAATCTTTGTATTTCTCAATAAATATTTTATTTTTATTGAAATCTGGACCTTTTTTATTAATTGAGTCTTCGTACCAGAATGCAAATTTTGTATCTGAAAATTTATCTTTTATATTTTTAAGAGTTTCAACTTTGAGCGAATTAGTATGACCTAATAATACTAAATTAGGTCTTAAATTTGCAACTATTCTAAAAATTTTATTATCAATTGAAGAAAAATTATTTAGTTTAGAAAAAGCTCTATCACTAAAATTAATAGCTTGTACATATTCATTATTTAATCCATTTGAAATCTTATTAGCTAAATTAATATTTAATAACCTATAATCACTTCTTTCACTAAAATTTGATATATGCAAAACTCTTATAATATTTTTTTTTATATTAAAATTATAATCATGGTCCTTAATCATGTGGAGCTTAAGACCGTTTAATTTTTTTAAATTATCTTTGAAATTAATTCTTCTATTTTTGTAATTAAATTTTTGAATTTTTTTTAATAAGATTGGTGATTTAATTAACTTTTCAACTTCTTTTACAATGTTCTTTTTATTAACTTTTTTAAGAACAATAGGATTGTTAGCGGTCTCCAACAATCCACCTTTACCACTAGTTATTAAAGCATTGCCTAAATCAGATGACTCCATTGCAGTTCGCCCAAATGGCTCATGCCACTGTGAAGGTACTATAGAAATAGATGTACTTTTATATAGATTAATAATTTTTTTATGAGATGACCAATTCAAAATTTTAAATCGTTTATGATTAAAAATATAAGATTCTCTTTTTTCATTGCCAGCAGCAATAACATGCCAATCTTTATATTTATTCAATATATCAATAACTGCATTACCAAATACATTATAACCTTTGGATGAATTAAGTTTACCAACAAAAATAATAGTTTTCTTTTTTTTTAATTTTTTTTTAAAATTATGATTGAAATAATTAGTAGCAGGATAAATAATATGCCCTTTAACTGGTATATAACTATAAATGTTGTGGTAAAATCTTTGTTTAACATAATTACTTACAAATACAATTTCATCACATCTTTCTAAAATTTCAATTTTATCTTCAATAGTTTTTGATCCTCTTAAAGTATTTGGGTCGTTATGAAATATTAAAATAAATTTATATTTTGGAAATTTTTTTTTAAGAAAAAAGAAGAAATGAGGTCTATTATGAATTTCGATAATTTTAATAGAATTTGTTAACTTTTTAATAAAATTCTTAAGATAAAAATAACTATTATCTATTAAATTTGTTTTTTTTAAATTTATAAAATTTTTAGTTAAAGGAGAAGACGTCGCGATACCAAAAACTATTTGTTTGTTAATAATTTCACCCCTGTTAAAATCTCTTACCCAAATTGAAGCTGCAGCCGCATTATTTGTAGAGAAGTCTTCTTTATTGGGTAGTAGCACTGCAATTTCTTTTTTATCTTTCATCAAATAACAATCTTTAATCCATCATGCCCAGGAATTACATTCTCGGACATTTTTAGTAGTTTTTTTTTTAGTAATGAATAATCAATATCACTGTGTAAATTTGTTAATATAGTATTTTTTGGTTTTAAAATCTTTATATAGTTCAAACATTGTTTAAAATTTAAATGTGTTTTATGACTTTGAAATTTTAAACAATCTATAATTAACAATTTTAAATTTTTTAATTTATCTAAAGATTTTTTAGATATTGAACTGCAATCGCTTAAATAAGCTATTTGATTAAACAAATATCCGTTACAATCTATATCACCGTGTTTAACTTTGATTGCTTCTAATTTAATTGTATCATTATTTTTTTTAAGAGCAAAAAAATCTTTAATAATATTCATTTTTAAAATTGGTACATAATATTTACTTTCTCTAACAAATAAATATTTAAAGGACTTTAATAAATGGCTTGAAGTCTTTTTGTCTGCATAAATTGGAATCTTTTTTTTATTAATCCAAAAAAATGGCCTAAGTTCATTAATACCATGAGTTTGATCAGCGTGATCATGAGTATAAACAACAAAATCAATTTTTTTAATTTTATTATTTAACAGTTGATTTTTTATATCTGGAGAAGTGTCAATTAATATATTTATATTTCCGTATTTAATAAATAAAGAGCATCTAGTTCTGTAGTTTTTTTTATTTTTTTTTTTAGCTTTTCCCCAATAACCATCAATTCTTGGTACGCCTAATGAACTTCCACATCCTAGTAAAATTATTTCAGTTTTTTTCATTAAAAAAAAAATTTTTAAAATTTCTTGTAGTTATATTTGCAACAGCTTCAAAAGAAATATCTTTAATTAAGGCGACATTTTCAGCTACAATTTTAACGTTTGCCGGTTCATTACTTTTGCCTCTGAATGGATCTGGGCTAAGATAAGGAGAATCCGTTTCAATTAACATTTTTTCAATAGGAACATATTTTACTACATTTCTAAGATCAGAGGATTTTTTAAATGTTATAATGCCACTAAATGAAATAAAACATCCAAGATCTAATAGCTTTTTGGCAAATTCTAAACCGCCAGTAAAACAGTGAATTAAAAATTTTGTTTTTAAATGGTGACTTTTGATAACTGCAAGAGTGTCCTCATCAGCATCTCTTGTGTGAACAATAATGGGCACTATTTCGGAAATTGCAAGTTCAATATGTTTTTCAAATGAATATAACTGATCCTTTTTTTCACTTCTTTTATAAAAATAATCAAGACCTGTTTCGCCAAAAGCAATTATTTTTTTACTTTTTTTTTTAATAGTTAGAAGTTCATTTAGGTCTGCCAAATTATTAGTGGTCGAATTAGGGTGAATACCAATTGAACCGTAAATATTTTCATATTTCTCAACAATTTCATAAACTTTTTTAGAACTATCTAAGCCTGTTCCAATCGTTAATAAATGAGAAATATTATTATTTTTTGCATTTAGCAAAACTTGATTAATATCATTAATTAAAGGCTCGTAATCGAGATGACAATGAGAGTCTATAATCATTGTTTTTTAAAAAGAATATTTATTTTTTGAATTTTAGACTCAGGTTTGATAGAAAAATTTTTATTAATATTTTTTATAAATCTTTCATCTTCTTTAACATTTAAAGAGTCTAATATTATCTTGGTTTTTTCAGGAATAATTGGTTGAAGTAATATAGAAATTTTTCTTATAAATTCTAAAACGGTATATATAATAATATTTCTTTTTTCTAAATTATCATTTTTTAAAGACCATGGCGCTGAGTCATTCAAATATTTATTAACTTCCGAACATAATTGAATAATGTCTTTTAAATAGTTATGAATTTCATATTTATTAAAAGTTTTAATTAATAAATCTAAATTATCTTCAACTAAATTTAATATTTTTAAATCTGAATTGTCTTTTGGTTTGCATAATGGGATTGAAGAATTTAACTTATTATGAACAATTGAAGTTATTCTTTGATATAAATTTCCAATATTGTTAGCCAAATCACTATTTATGCAATTAATTAAATTTTCTGGTGTTATTTTCCCATCTTCACCATAAATAACCTCTTTCATTAAGTAATATCTAATTTCATCTAATCCATAATTTTCAATAATTTCTAAAGGATCTAAAATATTTCCTTTTGATTTTGACATTTTCTCTTCCCCGGAAAGGATCCAGCCATGAGCAAAAACTTTTTTTGGAGATTTTATCCTAGCTGCTAATAAAAAAGCTGGCCAATAAACACAATGGAACCTTATAATATCTTTACCGATAATATGAATGTCTGCCGGCCAAAATTGATTTTTATTCTTTTTTTCAAAATAGTCTAATGCACTTATGTAATTGGTAAGAGCATCTAACCACACATAAATTACATGTTTGTTATTATTAGGAACTGGTATGCCCCATTTAAAAGAGGTTCGACTGATTGATAGGTCTTTAAGTCCACTTTTAACAAAACTTATAACTTCATTTTTTCTACTAATTGGAGCGATAAAGTCTGGGTTATCTTCATAATACTTTAATAAAGGCTCCTGCCATTTTGAAAGTCTAAAAAAATATGACTCTTCTTCCATCCATTCAACTTTAGATCCTGATACTTTAGAAACTTTACCATCAGCCTTGGTCTCAATTTCATCTTCATTATAAAAAGCTTCATCAGATACAGAATACCAGCCAGAGTATTTTGAAATATAAATTTCTTTTTTCTCTTCAAGAACATTCCATAATTTTGATACAGTTTTCTTATGTCTGTCTTCGGTAGTCCTAATAAAATCGGTATTTGTAAGATTTAATTTTTTTGCAAGATCAATAAAATTTCTTGATATTTCATCGCAAAAGTTTTTTGGATCTTTTTGTTGCTTTTCAGCTGCTCTTTGAATTTTAAGGCCATGTTCATCTGTTCCGGTTAAGAAATTAACATTATACCCTTCAATTCTTTTAAATCTGGCGATAACGTCAGCAGATATACTTGAATAAGCATGCCCCATATGAGGTTTTGCTGATGGATAATAAATCGGTGTGGTTAAATAAAAGTTTTTCATTATCTAATACCAAGTAAAAGATTAATTTCATAAAAACTACTTTTTATATCGTTATTAATTGATTTGATGTTGTGAATAATATTATTAATTTTTTTTCTTATTCTAAAGCTTTTAAAAAAATTATTTTTTTCTAAATTTTTTGCAAAGTAATTTTCAATATAAATATGAATTAAATCTAATATTTTACTATATTTTTCATCTAAATAAAAATTTTGCATTGTTAAAATTTTTTCAGAAAAATTTTTTTCGTAAATGTTTAACTCATCAAACAGTATATTCATTTTAATATTTGTTCCGGGAGTCAAATCTCTAATAATTGTTTTATTTGTCTCGTATTGTGTAATTAGTTTTTCTTTGATTAAACGAGTTTCCTTTGAACTTAAAAAAAGTCTGTAATTAAAGCATCTTGATTTAATCGTATCAAGTAAGAATTTATTTTCAAGATATGATAAAAAAAAATAATTATTATCAGGAAGTTCCTCTAAAATTTTTAAAATGGAATTTGATGAATTTTTATTTAGACTTTCAGCACCTTCTAAAAAAAATATTTTAGGTTTACTATTTATGGATGACTTGTTAAAAAAATTGATAATTTCTCTTGTTTCTTCAATGCTGATTATTTTTTTATAATCATCGACTTTTAAATGTTTAAAATTAAAGTTTGAATTATTAACTAAATCTAAGTAACTTTTATTATTTTGTTGTATTTCTTTAGCATCAACATCGTAAGGATTACTTTCATTATTTGACAATATAAAATTAGTCAAATGATACACTAATGTTGCCTTTCCTATACCGTCACTTCCGTTAAATATAATTTTATTAGGTAATTTATTTTTTTTATAAAGGGTAACTAGATTATTAAATATGTACTCATAGCCATATAAAAATTTTTGATACCTATTTTGTGTTTCAATATTTTGAAAGTTAATGTCTGACATTTAATACTTTTAAAGTTTTTTTATTTATCTCATTTTGAATTTCATTTAATGATTTACTGCCATTGATTAAAGTAATTTTATTTTTATAAATCTTTGAAATTTTAAGGAATCCATTTCTAATCTTATTAAAATGATAGGTAGAAAGTTTATCAAATTTATTTTTTTTCTTTGTTCTGTTATTTATTCTTTTTTTTGATTCTTTTTTGTCTAAATCAATTAAAAAAGTAATATCTGGATGAATATTAGCAAAAATTTTTTTTTGGATGTTGTATATAAAGTTTTTATCCATTCCTTCTAAATAATGTTGATATGCCAGTGTAGAATAAAAAAATCTATCGCAAATAATAATAAATTTTTTTTTAAGATAGTAATTAATTTTATTTACTACATGATCGTTTCTGGCAGCCATCAATAGAAAAAACTCGGTTAAAGGACTGTTTTTAATTTTGTTATCTAGCAATATATTTCGAATTTTTTCAGCAAATGCCGTTCCACCGGGTTCTCTGGTTAATATTACTTTTTTAGTGATGTTATTTTTAATAAATTTATATAATAGCTTTGCCTGAGTTGACTTTCCTGAGCCCTCTACCCCCTCAAAACAGATAAAAAAAGGTTTTTTCATTGCAGTATATAATGGCTAATATTTTGAATACCTTTAAAAAATATATTTTTATTTGTTATATCTTTTTGAGCGAATAATTCCTGAGTATCGATTAGATCTTTATTGTTATAAATTTTAAGGATCGCAACTTTTTCAAATTTTTTAATTGGGATTTGCAAAGGGTATTCATATACTAATTCTGTCCTAATTTTTGGATTCTTCAAATTTTTTGGCAAATTAATGAAGATAGCATCTTTATTTGTTCCACGAACATCTAAGTAGTTTGAACTTCCATTCCAAATTTTTATTTTAAATTTATCTTTATCATAAGGTATTTTGAAAAGATCAATTTTACTTAAAGAATTGTTTAGTAATAATCTTGAAGACTCAGCTCTTGAAGACATTGTTGGTAGACCGCTGATAACAACTATTATTCTTCTATTATCTTTCTTTTTTGTTACCGCAATTGAATACTTACTATCTTTTAAATGTCCTGTTTTTATTCCATCAACTTCTTGATCAGTAAAAAGTAATGTATTTCTATTTTCTTGCTTAATTGGATTGCCACCAGTTCTTATCCATAAAAAATCTTTCTCTTTAAAATATTTATAATACTGAGGGTAATTATTAATCAAATAAGATGATAACAATGCAATATCTCTTACTGTTGAATAATTATCTGGGCTAAATGTTCCCGAAGAATTACTAAACTTTGTGTTGGCCATATTAATTATTTGAGCTTTTTCATTCATTAGATTTGTAAACTGCTCCTCGCTACCTGCTATCCCTTCAGCTAAAACAATAGAAGCATCTACACCCGATGTAATAATTAGACCCCTTAGCAATTCTTCAACAGACACCTTATCACCTGGAACTAAAAACATACTTGATTCACCAGATCTAGTTGCGTTTCTAGCATTTTTGGAAACTACAAATTGATCTGTAAGCTTAATTTTTTTATTTTTTAGTTGATCAAATACAATAATGGCTGACATGATTTTAGTCATTGAAGCAGGAGATATTTTTTGATCTGCATTTTTTTCCGCCAAAACATTTCCATTAAAATGTTCAATGACAATACCTTGTCTAACTTTATCTGGAATAATTATTTGAGAATAAGCAATAGAATTAAAAAAAAAAATATATGCAATAAGTAAAGAATTTTTTTTAAACATCAATCAACGCTTATATTATAATTTTCAAACTTAGTGTTAACAATTTTGTCAAAAAAAATATCAAAATCATTGATATCATTTATGGTTTTTGCTTTTACTCTATATTTTTTATTAACTTGGACAATTACTGGATTAACATTCGAAATTTCTTTTTTTAGCAAGCTAACCATATCTAGTGCTGAATTTTTGTAAATGAAATCACCATAAAAAATTTCAATTTTTTTTAATTTGATATCTGTACTCTTTTTATTTTTTGATAAATCAACAATATCAACATTTTTAACATCTACATTTTGCACTACTTGTTTCTCTTCCTCAAAAATTTTCCCAATGTTTGCCTTGAATGTTTTATTTGTCCTTAAAGTTTCAATTTTCACTAAAGGTAAAGTTGAATTTAATTCTAATAAATCGGAATATTTATTGGGGAGTATAATTTCTCTTTGTTTTTTATAGTTTAAATTCTTATCAACATTTACAATAATATTTTTTTTATTTAATAAATTTGTAATCCTAATTTGTCTATTAGGAGCTATTGTATGATGAGCAATTTGATTATCATTCGATATTTCAGCAAAACCTATTTTTTCATAAATTTGAGCACTCTCATAAGTTGGAAGATTTTGACAAGATGTAATAAAAAGAAAAAATAAAATAAATATTTTATTTCTCATTTTAAATTTTTATTTTATCTGAAAGAGTCCCTACAGTTATTGCAAAACGCAATGATCTATTCCATTCTAATAATCTTAAAAAATTATCAAACACTATATAGATTGGACCATCTTCTCCGTCTGGTCTTATTAACCAACCCTCTTTTTTATCTGTAATTGAGATTTCACTTCCATTTTTATTTTTAAAACCTAGTAATTTTAGCTGCGCAATAGTTATTTTATTTTTAAAATTTCTAGAATCTGGACTAATTAAATTTTTATCAAATTCTTTATCAGTTTGAATCTCAAAGCCCCAAATATCTTTTTCATTCCATCCAATTGTTTTTAAGTAGTTAGCAGCTGATGCCAGAGAGTCCTGAAAAGAGTTAATCAGGTCAATATCTGAATTCTCGTCGAAATTTAGTGCATAATTTTGTATTGTAGATGGCATGAATTGAAAGTTTCCAATCGCTCCTGCCCATGAACCATACAAACTTTCATATTTAACAATTTTTTTATCAATTAATTTTAGAAGTATAATTAATTCTTTTTCAAAATATTCAGATCTTCGATTATCAAATGAAAGGGTTGAGAGAGCTGAAATTATATCAACTTTTCCTTTATTAACTCCAAAATTAGTTTCAATTCCCCATAATGCTACTAAAATTTCATTATTCACTTTAAATTTAGCATTAACTTTTTGAAGAAGAATAGAATTTTCACTTAACAGTTTTTTTGCTTCCCGTATTCGAGCTTCGTTGACTCTCTTATCTAAATATTCGTAAGTTTTTTCAAAAAATTCTGGCTGTTTTCTATCTAATGCAACAATTCTTTCCAGAAATTTTGCATTTTTTAAAGCATTATCAACTGTATCTTTTGAAACGCCCTGATTAATTGCCCTGCCCTTGAATTCGATCAACCATTCATTAAATTTTTCATTTGATAAAGAAATACTAGAATTAAATATTGTAAATAAACAAATAATTAGAAATATTTTTAATTTAAGGTAAATATCCATTACTTTTTTTTAACATAGCTAACAATTAAAGTCATTAATCAAGGAGAGGTGGCTGAGCGGTTGAAAGCACTAGTCTTGAAAACTAGCAACGGGGCAACTCGTTCGTGGGTTCAAATCCCACCCTCTCCGCCATTATTAATTTAATTATTTTTAGAATTTTAGTTTAAATTCTTTTATTTTCTGTGAAATGGAAAATTTTTCAATTTCAATATTTTTTTTATTGTCAACCAACCATGAGCTTAATTCTTTATCTGTAAAATTTAATAAAATTTCAAATTCCTTCAACTCTTCCAGTGTTAAACTCTGCAAGTTATTATTAGCAAAACCACCGATCAATAAATCCATTTCTTTAGTTCCTCTATGATTCGAGCGGTAAATAAGTTTTTTAATTAAATCACTCATATTTAATATATATATCTTAATTTAAATCAGTTTTTAAATGATAGAAAAAGATTTTAATTTTTTTTTTAATCCAGTCTCTAAGGTAAAAGGTATAGGACCAAAAATAAAGAAATTATTTAATGAAAAAAAAATAGACACTAATATAGATCTCATTTTTAATTTTCCATATGGACTAATTGATAGAACGCACTGTCCAAAGTTAAACAATCTTGAAATTGGTAAAATCTCTACAATTTTTGTTAAAGTGAGAAAACATAATTTTCCAAGAATTAGGAGACTACCTAATACCGTTCAATGCTTTGATGAAACCGGTGAGATAAATATCGTTTTTTTTAATTCAAGGGAAAACTACATTAAAGAAATTCTTCCCATCAATAGTGAGGTCATTATTTCGGGAAAAGTTAATTTTTATAAAAATAAGTATCAGATAACAAATCCAGATTACGTAACCTCAATAAATAACGAAGAAAAAGTTACAAAAATAATGCCTACCTATGCATCACTAAAAGGCATTTCTAACAAAACTATTAATAAAATTTATGAAAATATTATTAAAGAAATTCCTGATGTTCCAGAATGGCATAGAGATCATATAATAAAAAATAATAAATGGTTTAGTTTTAAAGAATCATTAATTCAACTTCATAATCCAAAAAAAATTGAAGATTTAGATAAAAATTCTTTAACGTATGAGAGAATATCTTTTGATGAAATATTTTCAAATTTGTTAATATTTGCGCAAATTAAAAAAAAAA